>JAPPKM010000008.1 GCA_028874315.1 Chloroflexota bacterium | reverse complement strand
ATGTTTATATTTTGTTGGGTGGGTTGCGCGGGGGCAAACCCCGCGGTGCCTGGGGGCCTTGGGCCCCGGGGGCCGGCGGCGGGTCGGCCAGCCATGCGGGCGGGCCCGCGGGTCGCTCGGCCTCTACGACAAACGTAACGTCAACATCACCACCGTGCGCCTTTGAAACCGCGCGCGCGACCATTTCACGGTAGCGGCGAGTGACGATTTCCTTGGCGAATACCGTCGGGACAGCTACGACGATCTCGCGGCTGCCCGCGCGCACAAATCTCGCGTCCCGAAACCAAGCTGCATAGTCAGCTTTCGGTACCTCGACCTGCAGCGAGCCGAGGGCCGCCTCCCAGGTGCGTTGACTCAGCATCCCATCCCAAATTCCGCACCGCGCCTTTAGTGCGGGACGAGGAGGCTAGCAAAAGGCCGCGACGAGAGCTACGCGGGCCAAACCTGTTAGCAAGGGAACAATCGGGATGCGCACGTTGATTGTTGTGACGATTCGGGCGGACAGGGCGGTCGACGGGCCTTCATCCTTTTTGGGGACAGGGCGGCCACTTCAAGACGCGCCGATGCCGGTCGCGGAGGCAGCGTTACGCGCGGCACGCGATACGGCTTGAGCCTGAATTAAAGTTACCGAGCCTTGGGCGGCTCCCACCCGTCCTCGGGATGCGCGTGGCGTCCCCGAACCTGAAAACGCGCTACCGCCGAAACCCCGGGGTTACCAGAGTGTTTGCCCTGGGGTGCGGCTCGGGTCTCACAGCGGGTCCTGGGCGTAGACTTGGCGAAGCCTGCATTGCGCGGAGTCCGCGCCGGAAGGTGGGTGCCGATGCGATTCATTACCGGGGTACTGGCGGCGGTCGGCCTGGCCGTGGTGCTCATCGTGCTCCTGGCCGTGGGCGTGTTTGCCTACGACGAGGCGAAGCGCCGATTGGTCGGGGACGAGTTTGCTCCGGAGCCGCCGTCGGGAGGGGCCGGCGACTAGTCGCTAGTGTGTCAGCCAGCCCAGCAGCTGCAGGCCGGCCACGCCGGCCCAGGCAAAGGCGAGGTTCTTGATCACCAGGCCGGGCCACGAGGCCAGGACAAAACGCACCAGCCCGATCCGGGTGGCTCCGGCGATCATGCCGGCGATGTCGAAGAAGGGGTTGGGGATGGCGGCCATGACGAACAGGGTCAGGACGCCGTAGCGCTCCATCCAGGCGCGGATCCGGTCATAGCCCTTGATGTGCCCCAGCGCGCCCTTGCCGGTCCAACCGATGTAGTAGCCGCCCAGCTCGCCCACCATCTGGCCGGTGGCGCCCACCAGCCCCACCGCCCAGATGTTGTCCAGGGCCGCGGCGAACGCCCCAACGCTCACCGCCGCCGGCGCGGGCAGGATCAGGGTGGCCGCGCCGATGGCCGTCAGCAGGAAGACGGCTGCGTAGCCGGCCCCCGCCAGGCGGTCCCGCAGCACCTCGGCGTAGACCACCGCCAGGATCGCGATGGCGAAGACGCCCAGCAAGCCGGTGACCTGCGCCGCGAGCCGCCAGCGCGAGCGCCGGGCCGACGTTGGAGTCTCGGGAGTCGCGGCCATTACGTAAGCGCCCGGGCCTGCGTTATCAGCGCAGCGGCCGCGACCTCAGGGGCGTGCAGGACGTAGCCTTGAGCAGACCGTAGACCGAGGATGGCAGGTGCGTGGCGGGACGAGGCGATGGCCAAACGTAGACGGCTGATCGCAAAGCCGCGCCAGCGTAGCAGCAGCCGGATCTGGCTCTGGCTGGGACTGGCCGCGGGCGGCGTGGCCGGGCTGGGCGTCGCCCTGGCGGCGTTCGTCGTGGCCACGGGCGTTGGGGCCGTCATCGCCCTGAATGTGGCCTCCGCGTTCCTGGCCGACCTGCCGCCGGTCGACCAGATCGCCACCGTTGGCGGGCGACTCTTCCAGACCACCACGATTCATGATCGCCGGGGGCGGCCGCTTGGCGAGCTGCTGGGCGAGGGCCGCCGCCGGGTCGTGCCGCCGGAGGACATCCCCCAGGTCGTCAAAATCGCGGTGGTCGCCGCCGAAGACGCCACGTTCTACGAGAATCCAGGTGTGGAAGTCCGCGCAATCGCGCGCGCGCTCTGGAACAACTGGCGCGGCGGCGAAGTGGTTTCCGGCGCCAGCACCATCACGCAGCAGCTGGTCAAGAACGCGCTGCTCACGCCCGAGGAAACCTACGAGCGCAAGCTGCGCGAGGCCGTGCTCGCCTGGCAGATCAGCCAGCGATTCTCGAAGGACGAGATTCTTGGCCTGTATCTGAACCAGAACCACTATGGCGGCCTGACCTACGGGGTGGCCGCGGCGGCCGAGGCCTACTTCGACAAGGACCTGGCCGACGTGACACTGGCCGAGGCCGCCATGCTGGTGGGTCTCCTGCCGGCCCCCTCGTTGCACAACCCGCACGTCGACCCGCAAGCGGCCAGGCGCGAGCAGTTGCGAGTGCTGTCGGCCATTGCCCGCCACGGGCTGGCCCCCGCCGGCGCGGTCGTGGCGGCTCGCGAGGAGGAGGTCAACGTCGCGCCCCCGCGCGAGACGTCCTCGCCGGCGCCGCACTTCCTGGACTACGTGGTGCGGGATCTGCAGGAGCGCTACGGGCCCGAGATCAGCCGCCAGGGCTGGGAGGTGACGACCACGCTCGACCTGGACCTCCAGGCCGCGGCCGACGCCGCCGTGCGTGAACACGTGGCCACGCTGGCCGACCGTGAGGTCACCAACGGGGCGCTGGTGGCCCTGCGCCCGGCCACCGGCGAAATTCTGGCCATGGTCGGCAGCCTGAACTTCAACGACGAGGTCATCGACGGCCAGGTCAACGTCACCACGTCGCTGCGGCAGCCGGGCTCGGCGTTCAAGCTCTTCACCTACGCCAGCGCGCTGGAGCAGGGCTACAGCCCGGCCACCATGCTGTTGGACATTCCCACCACCGTGCCGATTGCCGGCCAGGAGCCCTACCGCCCGCGCAACTACGACCGCAAGTTCCGCGGCCCCGTGAGCCTGCGGACCGCGCTTGGCAGTTCACTCAACATCCCGGCCGTGCGAACCCAGCTGTTCGCCGGGCTTGACGCGACGTTGGACGTGGCCGACCGGCTGGGGATCACGTCGCTGACGGACCGGTCGCGCATCGGGCCGGCGCTGTCCCTGGGCTCGAACGAAGTCGAGCTGCTGGAACTGACCGGCGCCTACGCCACCGTGGCCAACCAGGGCCGGCGCGTGACGCCCTCCGCGGTGCTGTGCATTCGTGACGCGCGCGGGCTGATCGTGGAGCAACTGGGCGACGGCTGCTCGCTGGGCGCCGACGAGTCACCGCTTGGCCTGGGCCGCGTGCCGCTGACCGAACGCGTGCTGGCGCCGGAGATCGCCTATCTGATGACGTCCATCCTCTCCGACCGGGTCGCCCGTGAGCCCGGGTTCGGGCAGGTACGCGAATTGCTGGACCTGGCCGACCGCCCGGCCGCCGTCAAGACAGGCACCACCGAGAACACGCGCGACGCCCTGACCGTGGGCTTCACCCCGCAACTGGCGGCCGGCGTCTGGGTTGGCAACGCCGATGGCACGCCGATGGACGACGTGACGGGGGTGCGCGGCGCGGGGCCGATCTGGCAACGATTCATGGACAACGCGCACACGGGTCTTGCGATCGTCGACTGGACGCGGCCCGGCGGCGTGATCGAGCAGGAAGTCGACGAGCTGTCCGGCCTGCTGCCGTCCCCGTTCACGCCTGAAACGAAGCTGGAGGAATTCACGCCCGGGACCGTGCCCACCCAGCGCGACGTCGTGCACCAGCCCTTCCGCATCCATGTGCCGACGGGCTTGCTGGCGACCCCGACCTCACCGCCCGACGAGGTGGAGGAGCAAGTCTTCGTGGTGCTGCCCACCGAAGCGGCGACCTGGCAGCGCGGGGTCGACGAGGACTCCCCGTTTCGGCTGCCGCCGGACGCGTTCGCCGGCGGCGCCGGATCACCCGTGACGACCGCCGAAGGGCTTGAGGCGCAGATCACGTCGCCCGTGGAGGGCCAGGCGGTGCGCACCATCCTGGAGATCGTGGGAACGGCCGCCATCCGCGGCTTCGTCTCGTCCGAACTCCACTACGGCGCCGGTCCGGCGCCCGGCGCGTGGACGCGCATCGGCCCGCCGTCAGACGCGCCTCGCGTCGAGGCGCAGATCGGCGCGGTCGACACCATCCAGTTCGCCGACGGCGTCTACACCCTGCGGCTGACGGTGCGGGCCGCCGACGGAGGGGCGGAGATGGCGTTCCGTCGCTTCGTCGTGGACAACACGCCCCCGGTCGTGGAAGTGGTGGGCCTGGGCGCGGAGGCCGGCGCGACCGCTGGAACGGTCCCGCTGGGCGCTGTCGTGGATGACGCCGGCGGGGTGGCCGGCGTGGAGTTCCGGGTGGATGGCGAGCCGGTAGGGACGGCTCGCTTCGCGCCCTACCAGGTGACCTGGATCTCCGAGCCCGGCGAGCATGAAGTGGTGGCCATTGCGACCGACCGCGCCGGCAACTCGGCAACCTCGGAGCCCGTCACATTCCGAGCTGGTTAGGCCGAGGACCGGCGTCGGCGGGCGCGTGTACAATGCGGCCACGTTCTAGTCTGCAGCGCGCGTTCTTGGGCCCCAGGCGTACAGGGGAGGCTCCGTGGCGCGAGACCGCCAGCAGTTGTTGAACCGGGAGCGACTTGGCATCGGCGGTCCCGGGGACAGGGGGCTGCGGTGAGGAGCCTGCGACAGTATCGACTCTTCGTCACGCTCTTGGTTCTGCCGGTTCTTGCCATTGTGCTGATCGTGATTCTGGTCATGGCGTTGACCGGCGGGGACGAGGAGCCGGCGGGGGAGGCCACGCCGACCGCGTCGACGACTGGTCCCGCCTCGGGTCCGGCGCCGACACCCACGCGGCTGGGCGTGACGCCGATTGCAACGCCCATTGTGGTCCAACCCACGCAGCCGCCAGTGCCGGAGCCCACACCCACGCCTCAGCCTGAGCCCACGCCCACCGAGCCGCCGGTACCCACGCCGACGCCGACTCCAGCCGGGCCGATCGACTACGAGGTTCAAGAAGGCGACACGCTCTTCTCCATCGCCTCGGCTTACGGGGTAAGCGTGGACGATCTGGTCTCCTTCAACGACCTGCCGGACGAAAACTTCATTTTCGTCGGCCAGGTGCTCGAGATTCCCACCGACCCGGAACAGGTCAGAGAGCGCGCCGAGTCGCGGCCCGTGGCGACCACGGCCGTCGTGGTGCCCAGTGACGGGCTGAACGTGCGCGCCGCGCCCAGCACCGAAACCGGCGCCGTGCAGTACGTGGCCCCCGGCGGAACCGAACTGGCGCTCACCGGGGTCATCGAGGTCATCGACGACATCGAGTGGCGCGAAGTCGACGACGGCAACTGGGTGCAGGCTCAGTACCTGGAGATCGGCGTGCGTGCCGCGCCAGCGCCCGCCCCGGTCGAAACGCCAGCGCCCGCCGCCACCGCGGCGCCGGCGGCCCCCCCGCCCCCCCCCGGCCCCGCCGGCCCCCCCGGGGGGGGCGGGGGGCCCCCCCACAACCCCCCCCCCCGCGGGGGCCGGGGCGGGGGCGGCGCCCCCCCC
>JAPPKM010000030.1 GCA_028874315.1 Chloroflexota bacterium | reverse complement strand
TTTCTTGGGGAAGACTCTTACGGTGCGCGAGACCACCCATCCCGCACCCCGCCCGACCGTTAAACTCCTCTACGATTCCGGGCGGCCCCGTGCATTGCCACGCCGCAATGCCTCGCTAGGCTGAACGCATGCCCCCCGACGTCTCCGTTAGCGACCTCGTCAAGCACTACGTCGTCCCCGAACGCGCCGGCGGCCTGCGCGCTTCGTTTCGCAGCGTGCTGCGCCGTAAGCACCGCCTGGTGCGCGCCGTGGATGGCATCTCGTTCGAGGTCGATCGCGGCGAGGTCGTTGGCTTCCTTGGCCCCAATGGCGCCGGCAAGACCACCGCCCTCAAGGTGCTCAGCGGCTTGCTGCATCCCACGGACGGCCACG
The DNA here is from genome assembly GCA_028874315.1 of Chloroflexota bacterium. Taxonomy (GTDB): domain Bacteria; phylum Chloroflexota; class UBA11872; order UBA11872; family UBA11872; genus UBA11872. The sequence goes on along the minus strand of JAPPKM010000030.1, from coordinate 5,293 downwards.
TGGACGTGCTGGGCTTCACCCCCTGGGACCGTCGCGCCGAGTACCTCTCCCGCATCACCCTCATCATGGGCCAGCGCCAGCAACTCTTCTGGGACCTCCCCGCCGCCGACTCCTTCCTCGTCAACAAGGCCGTCTTCGGCATCGACGACGCCGTCTACACGCGCACCGTCGACCTGTTGACGGAGCTGCTGGACCTGGGGGATCTCCTCACCAAGCCCGTCCGCCAGCTCTCGCTCGGCGAGCGCATGAAGGTCGAGCTTGCGGCCGGCCTCCTGCACACGCCCCGCGTGCTCTTCCTGGACGAACCGACCATTGGCCTCGACGTCACCATGCAGCAGCGCATCCGCGAGTTCGTCACCGCCTACAACGCCGAAACCGGCGCCACCGTCCTGCTCACCAGTCACTACATGGCCGACGTCAAGGCGCTCGCCCGTCGCGTCATCGTCATCGATCAAGGCAAGCTGCTCTACGACGGCGCCCTCGACGGCCTCGTCCGCCGCTACGCCCCCCACAAGACCATCACCGTCCACCTCGAGCGCGAGGCCGACCTCCCGGACCTCAACGGCCAGGCCGAGATCCTGAGCGTTGACGGCCTCCAGGTCACCGTCCGCGCCGGCAAGGACGACGCCCCCGAGATCACCGGCCGCCTGCTGACTCAACTCCCCATCGCCGACCTCAGCGTTGAGGATCCGCCCCTCGAGGAAGTCATCGACCAGGTCTTCCGCGGGGAAGGCCCGTGATCGTCCGCCGCACCACCCTGGCCGGCGCGCTGGCCCTGACCCGCGCCGAACTCGCCGACATGTTCCAGTACCGGGTGGTGCTCTTCCTGTACTCCCTCTGGGAAGTCGTCCACCCCATCGTCTACCTGGCCGTCTGGGGCGCCATCGCCGGCGAGGGTGAAGTCGGCGGCCTGCGCCTCAGCGACTTCGCCGCCTACTACCTCACCTTCATGCTGGTGTCCCACGTCACCGCCGCCATCGAGATCTACACCTTCGGCCCGATGATCCAGCAGGGCGAACTCTCGCCCCATCTCCTCCGCCCCATGAACCCCGTCTGGGTCGCCGCCGCCCGCAACATCTCGTACAAGAGCGTGAGCATGCTGCTGCTCATCCCGGTCTGGATCGGCCTCGTCATCATCCTGCGGCCCTCATTCACGATCACGGCCGGCAGCGTGGCCTTGTTCCTGGTGGCCCTCGTCGTGGCCGCCCTCCTCTCCTTCCTCGTTGGAACCACCTTCGCCCTGCTGGCCTTCTGGACCACCCGCTCGTTCTCCTTCTGGGAAATCTGGATCGGCCTCACCTTTCTGCTCGGCGGCCAGGTCGCGCCGGTCGAGCTCCTGCCCGGCTTCGTCCAGAACCTGGCCACAGCCCTCCCCATGCGCTACACCCTGGGGTTCCCCATCGAGGTCCTGCTCAACCGCCTCGATCCCGGCGAGCTGGCTCTCGGCTTCGCCCTGCAGTTCGCCTGGCTCTTCGCCGCCGCCCTGATCGTCCGTGCCGTCTGGCGCGCCGGCATCCGCCAGTACTCCGCCGTGGGCGCCTGACCGTGCGCATCGTCCGCATCGTCTCCGCCTTCCTGCGGGCCGCCATCTTGAAGGAAACCGCCTACCGGGCCGAACTCGTAGGCAATCTCTTCCGCAGCGTCATCGGCATCGCCGTGGCCGTCGGCGGTCTGGCGGTCGTCTTCTCTCACACCAGCGAGCTCAGCGGCTGGCGGCTGGAGCAGGCCATGGTTTTGCTGGGCGTTTACTACCTCGTCCAGGGCATCGTCCAGACCGCCCTCAGCCCCAGCCTCAACGAGGTCGTCAGCGAAGTCCGCAAGGGCACCTTCGACTACGTGCTCCTCAAGCCTGTCCCCTCCCTGCTCCTCTCCAGCACCCGCCGCTTCGTCGTCTGGCACCTCGCCGATGTGCTGCTGGGCGGAGCAATCATTGCCATCGGCCTGATCCGCCTGGAGGCCCAGATCACGTTTGGCGTTGCCGCTATATTCGTCGGCGTCATGGTCGGCGGCGTAGCCATCGTGTTCTCGATCTGGTTGGCGTTGACCACCCTGGTCTTCTGGTTCGTGCGGGTCGAGAACATCACCATGATCTTCCAGCTCTTCTTCGACACCGGGCGCTACCCCGTCGAGATCTACCCCTTCTGGCTTCGCCAGCTCCTGACCTTCGTCTTTCCCGTCGCCTTCATCACCACCGTTCCCGCCCAGACCATCACCGGTCGCGAACCGCTGGTTGCCATCTGGCTGGCTCCCCTCATCGGCGCCCTGGCCCTGCTGGCCGCCGCCCGCTTCTGGCGCATCGGCCTCAGCCGCTATACCAGCGCCTCAAGTTGAATCCGCGGCCAACTCCCGCGCTCGATCCAAAACCGCGTCCAGCATCGCCGGCGTCAGTCGCCCCGTAAACGTGTTCTGCTGGCTGGGGTGATACGCCCCCAGCAGTGTCCACTCTCCGACTTCCGCTTCAACCCCATGCCCAAACCTCGGCGCCGGCCGCGGCACCGCCAGGCCCCGCTCCCTGAACACCCGCAACAACTGCCGCCACGCCTCTCCACCCAATGCCACCGCCACCCGCGCCCGTGGCAGCAGATCAAGCTCCGCCTCCAACCACTGCCGGCACTCGGTTCGTTCGTTGGCCGACGGTTTGTTGGCCGGTGGCGCGCACCGAACGATCGCCGTCACAAACGCATCGTGCAGCTCCAGCCCATCGTCCCGCTGCCGGCTCTCCGCCTGGCTGGCGAATCCAGCGCGATGCAGCGCCCCAAACAGAAAGTCGCCCGACCGGTCGCCCGTAAATACTCGTCCGGTCCGGTTACCCCCATGCGCGGCCGGCGCCAGCCCGACCAGAAGCACACGCGCCGCTGGGTCGCCGAACCCGGCCACCGGGCGACCCCAATAGGTCTCGTCGCGGTATGCGGCTCGTTTCGTCTGAGCCGTCTCTTCCCGCCAGGCCACCAGCCGCGAACAGCGGCGACAGGCATGTATCTCCCCAGCCAGCGCCGTCAGGTCGTTCACGCGGCCGCGACGGAACCGGTGACCCGCTCCAGGAACGGGCGCGCCAGCGCCAGCAACTCCTCCGGCTGCTCTTCCTGCACCAGGTGCCCGGCCTTCTCGACAATGCGAATCTCCGCGTCGCGAAATCGACCCGCCAGCGCCTCCGCCTGGGTCGAAGCCGCCGTTCGGTCCGCTTCCCCCCAGACCAGCAATACCGGGCATCGGGTTGCCGCAATGGCCCCGGCGTATTCAGCCGGATCCACGCTCCGCAACATCGCCGGTAGCGCCTCGAAAAACCCCGGGCTCCCGTACGGCAGGTACTGCCGGTCCACGTCAGCCTCCGTCACCCCCCAGGGGTTGTAGCGCCCCAGCATCTGGCCGATGCGCACGTACCAGCGCTGCGAGTACAACAGCCGCCCCATCGTCGCCGACGGCCCCGGAATCAACTTGCCCAGGTTCAGCGACCAGGTTATGTACCGACCCGCCACCAGGAATGGATCGACCAGCAGCAGGCCAAGCACCCGCTCGGGATGGTCCGCGGCCAGCTGCACCGCCGATTGCGCGCCGGCCGAGCTTGCAACCAGAACCACCTGTGACAGGTGATGCGCGTCCAGCCACTCCACCAGTCGCTCCGCCTGCGCGGCCCCGTCATATCGCGCATTCGCCGGCTTGTCGGAGAGGCCGTGCCCGAGCGGATCCAGCCAATGCACGCGGTACTCGCGCGCCAATGCCGGTGTGACGAACTCCCAGGTCTGCGTGTTTCCCGCGAATCCGGGCAGCAGCACCAGGTCGGGACCGGAGCCGGACGTGCGACTGTACAAGCGGCCCTCACGCAGCGGGGTACGACGTCCATCCGCCAGGTGTTCCGTGATGTCATAAGGTTTCGGGCGGCCGCGAAACGCGAGCCACGCCGCCACCAATACCGCCGCGAAAACCAGCTTGCCCACCTGGAGTCTCCCTCGGTCGCTTCTTCTCCCTATGCTAGGCTTCAGCTTCACAGCCCGTCGCCACGGGCCTGCCGTTGCGCGACGCAAACCACCTACCGAGAACAGCCCGCCTGTGCGCACCTACGAGCTTGTGGTGATCTATGGGGTCGATCAGGTCCCCGAACTCACCGCCGCCCATATCGACGCCGTCACCGAACGTATCAGCGCGCACGGCGGCGAGGTCGACACCGCCAACACCTGGGGCCGGCGCAAGTTCGCCTACCCAATCAAGAAACAGCGCGAAGGACACTACGTCCTGCTCAAGTTCACCATCGACCCCGGCAATATCGGCGAACTGGAAGACTCCCTGCGCCTCGTCGAAGACGTCACCCGTTTTCTCATCGTCGCCGAAGACCCTGACGTGGCCGCCTACGAGGCCAAGCAACTGGCCGAGCTTCATCGGTGACGGACCAAAGCGGCCAGCGCCGCGGTCGCTCGCGAGGACTCAATCGCGTGCAGATCATCGGCAACCTGGGGCGCGATCCGGAAATGCGCTTTACCCAGGGTGGCACTCCAGTCACCAACTTCTCAGTCGCTGTCAGCCGCAGTTGGCAATCGCGAGACGGCGAACTGCGCGAGGAAACCGAATGGTTCCGTGTCGTCGCCTGGACTCGTCTGGCCGAGATTGCCAACGAATACCTGCGCCGCGGTTCCAAGGTCTACGTCGAAGGCCGCCTGGCCACCCGGTCGTGGCAGGACCGCGAAGGCAACGAGCGCACGACGACCGAACTCGTTGCCCAGGAGATGATCATGTTAGGCGGGCGTGACGAAGGCGCTCAGCGCGACGACTACGATGGCCAGCGCGGCGGTTACTCTGGCGGACAAGGCGCCGGACGTTCGGCGGCGCAGGACGACGAAATCAGCCCCGATGACTTGCCGTTCTGACGGCGCGTGACACAGGAACGAGTTTGATGACCCAGGACGACCAGGCGACACAGGAAACCACCTCGCAGGAACCCCGCGGCGGGTCGAGTGACGGTCCGCGCGGCGGCGGACCCCGTGGTGGCGGCGGACCCCGTGGTGGCGGTGGCCCGCGCGGCGGTGGCGGCGGCGGCCGCGGCCGCGGTCGTGGGCGTGGCTTCCGGCGTCGTGGCGACTACTTCAAGCAGACCGGCGAACCCATCGACTACAAGAACTCCCAGCTGCTGCGGCGTTTTATCGCCGACAGTGGGCGGATCGAATCCCGCCGCAAGACCGGAATCACGGCCAAGAACCAGCGCAAGCTGGCCATAGCCATCAAGCGCGCCCGCTACCTGGGGCTACTGCCCTACATCGTGCGGCGCCGCCTCCGCGGCTAGCCTCAGGCCGCCGCGCGGATG
>JAPPKM010000050.1 GCA_028874315.1 Chloroflexota bacterium | reverse complement strand
ACTCGGCGCCATGCGTACACGGATTGGCTGAGTCATGGCGCGCAGTATCTCACCGTGACCTGCCGTATTCCCCGCGATCGACCGCTCAGCCCTCGTAGTTGCCGATGATCGTGTCCATGGCTGCTGATAATTCGACAATCCAACTTTCCGAGTCGGCGCTGCTCGGACTCACCTCGGGCGTAATCCAACCGCTATAGCCGACACGCCGCAGCGTCTGCATAACCACTGGCCAGTCCACGTCCCCGTGCAGCAACTGCGTGAATCCCAGCCAGCCACCCGGTTGCAGCGTGAAGTCCTTGACGTGAACTCGGGCAATCCGGTCCGCGCCCAGCGCCTCAATCCAGTGCTGTGGACGTCCAAACTGCATCACGTTGCCGACGTCGAAGTAGACGCGAAGGCACCGACTGTCAAAGCCGTCCACAAACTCCAGCATGTCGCGCGGGCTCAGGATCAGCGCATTCCATACGTTCTCCACCGCCAGCGTCACCCCAGCCTCTTCGGCCTGGGGCAGCAGTGCCTCGGTGGCCGCGCGCGCGGCGTCCCAGACCTCGGTGAACGGTTGGTCATCCGTGACCACGCCCGGGATGTACAGCAGCGTGTCCACGCCCAGATCCGCCGCCAGGTCGATGCTGCTCCGCACCAGCGCCTGCCCCTCCCCGCGAGTCGCTGGATCCAGCGACGAAGCCGGGAATTGCCATGGCAGACCGGCATTCAGACTGAAGATCGGCGGCCCATCGGCCGCCAGCCCGCGGAGTTCGCTTCGTTCGGCGTCAGATGCCCGCAGCGAGAATGGCCCATCGGCCGGCAGCGTGAGTTCCACGCCTTCGAAGCCGCCGCGGCGGGCCAGGCGGAAAACCTCGGGAAGAGGCAGCGCGCCGCCCAGGCAGCTATCGCGCAGGCCTTTGTGCAAGCGAGGTGCTGAGTTCATATGCGGTGTGAGGGATGCTCAGAATGCGGATGGCGAGTGTAGTGGTCAGCCACCGACGAGGCTCATTCAGAACCCCCGCTAGGGCTTACAGGCGATGGCCTCGCCGAAGGCGATCGCGCCCACCGCGCCGGCACTGTCCCGCCATTCATCGATCCGAGCCTGCCAGTCATCGAGTTTCTCCTGGCTGGCCAACCCGAACTCCACGATGGCCGCGGTGACCTTGGGGGAGTAGAACCAGTCGTTGATGAAGCCGTGGAAGAAGGCCACATCCTCAGTCGATCCGAAGAAGTCGAACGAGCCGGAGGCCCGAATATCGGTGAAGCCGGCCGCCATGAGATTGGCCTTGAGCTCAAGCCCCATCTCCGGGTGCCCGCCGTTGCCGGCCAGGAGCCTGGCGAAGGTGTCCCAAGCCTTGGCCGTGTCCTCATCGGTGGGATACAGAAACGAGGAGGAAATGATCGACTCGCGACTGGCGATGAGGCCGCCAGGCTTGAGGACGCGCTTTACCTCGGCCAGGGTGGCCTGGGTGTCGGGTACGTGCATCAGCACGGCGTGGCAGTGGGCGACGTCGAATGAGTGGTCATCGAACGGCAGGTCGGTGACGTCGCCGACGTGGAAGGTCGCGTTGGCGTGGCCACCAGCCTCGGCGGCGGCATTGGCCATTGCAATCTGCGAGGCTTCCATGTCGATGCCGTGCACTTCACCAGGATCGACGACCTGCGCCAGGCCGACCGAGATGGTTCCGGGCCCACAGCCAAAGTCGAGCACGCGCTGGCCGGGCTTGAGGTGAGGCACCAGATGTGCGGCATGCGTGTGCACGCTGCGACGAGCGAGCATCTGCTGAAAGTCGTCGCTGTAGCCCATGGTGTAGGTGGGTTCTTGTGATGCCTGGTCCGACATTGCCGCCCGCTTTGTTCATTCATGCCACGCGCGCTTCATCGTAGGCCACGTGACGCACGATTGCGGTAGCCCGCAATGGCCCCTCTTTTCGATCAGTCGACCGTCCGGTTTCGAATCGCCTAGCAAAAGCGCGGCACGTCGACGAATTCGTGACGACGGGCCGAGGCGTAGGCGGCTTCGGTGCAGGCGACACCGGCCCAGCCGTCAAGGCCGTCGGCGCAGGGCGGACGCCCGGTCGCCACGGCGTCGGCAAAGTCCAGCAGCAGGGCCGCGTTCATATCCGAAGAGAACCCGGATTCCTGGTAGGGGATGCCGGGATCGGCGGACGTGACCCGAATGACGTGATCGGTGATGTCGAACTCTATGACGCCGCCGTCACAGACGATTCGGCCGCTCACGTCGCCCCACTTGCGCCAGGTCGTCGGGCGGTTCCAGCTGGGATCGCAGGTGCCTATCACACCGGAGTCGAACACCTCGATCAGGGCGCCGGTGTCCTCGACCGGAATGTCGCGCGCCAGGGTGTCGGCCTCGCAGTAGATCTGCCGGACTTCGCCTCCGACGAACCAGCGCATCAGGTCGGTGGCGTGCACGATGTGGTCGCGGATGGCCCCGCCTCCAGACCGCGCTGGATCAATAAACCAGCCGATTGGCTGGGCGCGCAGCACGTTGGTCAGGGACATGGCGCGAATCGGGCCCAGTTCGCCGCTGTCGAGACGACGCTTGGCCTCCCAGACCTGAGGTGCGTGGCGCACGGGATAGGCGGTGGCGAGGGTGACGCCATGTTCGGCGCAGCCGCGGACCATCGCGGTGGCTTCGTCCATGGAAATGGCCAGGGGTTTCTCGCAAAGGACATGCTTCCCGGCCTCGGCGGCGGCCAGGGTCAGATCGTGATGTTCGGCGTTGGCGGCGCAGATGCTGACAGCGTCAATATCGTCCGCCTGGATTGCGTCGGAGTGATTGGCGTGGACTCGCACCGAGTCCCCGCCACTCTCGGCCAGGAGGCGCTCGGCCACGACGCGTTCGTCGGGATCCGGTTCGGTAATCGCGACCAGTTCGATCTCGGGCAGCCGCAGCATGGCCCGCAGATATGAGTACTGGTGGCCGTGGTCGAAGCTGACGGCGGCCATGCGCACCGGCTTATTCATAGCGTGACCGCCGTTCCGGACTCGCAAGCCTGCATGAGCGCGGCGTAGGCGGCGTGAGCCTCGGTCACGACCGGGACAATCGCGGGCGGCGGCCCCGTACCGTCGCCACGACAGAGACTGGCGACGAACTGCGCGTAGGGCTCGTCTTGCGTAGCAGGCAGCCCGGTTTCCACACCGCCCTTGATTACGCGGTTGATGGATCGGCGCGAGTCGAATTCGCGGATGCCACCGCGGCCAAGGGCTTCGTATATCAGGAGTCCCGCACCCGACGGCGCTCCGGCCATGGCTTCGACGTAGGCGACGGAGTCGTCGCGAAAGCGTCCGACGCCGTAGATCGCCGAGAAGCCGGGCCCGCGCGGTTCAATGCCAGCCGCGATGCGCCGCAGGCCACCGCCGAGCGCGATGAGCCCAAGGACGGCCCGCCAGGCGGCCGGGCCAAGCCCGGGCGCATCCGCGACCACGACGGACTTCGACATGGTTCGGCGACCCAGCGAGTCCAGGTCGGCCGCGAGGGCGACAACCGGTCCCGCCAGCAGGTCAGGCCAGGCCGCCACCAAGCGACCGCGACGCGAGTCCGGAACCGGCGCCCCGGCGACGATAAGCGCATCGGACGCCAGCAGCCGCTCGCGCAGGTCAGCCGGCAGGTCGGCGGGGTCGACCAGGTCCACAACCACGTCGTCGGCCAAGGCCGCCTTGTCGGTAAGCCAGTCCACGCGATCGTTGCCGAGTGCCTGCTGGTAGGCGGCACGGCGCACCTGATCCGTGGGGCCTGGCGCAATCAGGGCACGGGTAATCACTCGGGCAACAGGCCTCGCTGCGAGGCGATCAGCACCGTGCTGATCATCCCGGCGTGGTCGTGTTGATCGTCCAGGATCTGCTCGCGCAGCTCGCGAAGCGGAACGCGGACGACCTCCAGGATCTCCGACTCGTCCAGCGCGGCCTTGCCCTGGGACAGGTTGCGGCCGATGAACATGTGCATGCGGAAGCCACTCAAGGCAGGAACCGGCACGAAAGAGCCGAGGGATTGCAGGTGGCCGATGCGCAGGCCGGTCTCTTCCTCGAACTCGCGATGCGCGCAGGCGGTGGGCGTTTCGTCGCGGTCGACATGGCCGGCGGGCAATTCAAGCATGACCTGGCCGGTTGGATGGCGGTACTGGCGCACGCAGACGGCCTGGTTTTGGTCATCGAGCCCGAGCACGGTGACTGCACCGCCGGAGAGCTTGAGGTAGGTGTAGTCCATCTCGCGGCCGTCTTCGCGGGCCCGCAGGCGGTCGATGACGACGGGAAAGCGACCTCGCCAAGCGAGCTGCGACGTGATGACGTCCCACTTGAGGTTCATTGATGTTCCAGGGCAAGCGGCCAAGTGATCGGGTGAGGTTACGGCAGCGGCCAGGGCACGGGGGCAACGTGCGGCCGGATGAGGTCGGGAAGTTCGGCGATGGAGGCAACTACGGGTACGGGGGATTCCGCTGGCCAAGACGGGTTTACCCAGACGGCGTCAATGCCGGCGTTTAGCGCGCCGTAGACGTCGGCATCAAGGTTATCGCCGACGTGGAGGACGGGCTGGCGGTCGGTTTGGGCGATGGCGAGGCCGCGTTCGAAGAATAGGCGGTCTGGTTTTTCGGCGCCTATGTCGGCGCTGACGACCTGGGCGGCGAAGAATTTTTCCAGGTCAAGCAGGGCCAACAGACGGCCGAGCCAGCCTTCCCAATTGGAGGCGACGACGAGACGCAGGCCCAAGCGGTTGAGCGCTCGCAGGGCATCAACGGCGCCGGGCATGGGCTGGTAGGCCTCGAATGAACTGAAACGCTGGTAAAGGGCGCGGCTGAAGGGTTCGGGGTCGGACATACCCAGGAGGTCACCGATGCGGGCGTAGTGGCAGTGCCAGTAGGTGGAGGAGGCGGAGGTGGTGATGGTGTATCCGCGGGAACGGCTGGCATTGACGTCCTGGCGCCAGATTTCGGTGGCTCGCTGCTCGAAATCGGCGGGTGGGTGCTTGATGCCGAAGTCGGCGGCGATGGCGATGACGGTGTCGAGGAAGGGCGGGTGGACATGGACAACGGTTTCGCCAATGTCGACGAAGACGGTTCGGTAGGGACCGCGGAGGGGTCGGTGGGCGGGCGGGGTTTGGTTCATGGAGCGATTATCGCGGTTTCGGGTAGTCGGGGTGGGGTGGGGCGATTTGGGGGGGCTGAATTGGGGTCTCGCGCGCAATAAGAGTTTTTTCTAAAAAACTCTTGAGGTGTTTTGGGGTGGTTTTTTGGTGGGTTTGAGGGGCGGTTGGCGTGGGGTGGTTTTGCGGTTGGGGGTGCGCGGATGACCGCTCACGGCATTCCGGCCGGGACGCCGGAGGCTGCCTCTTCCCCTGGAGAGGGTGACGAGCGGCGGGCCCGGTATCGGGAGTGCGGCAACGCTGGTCGGTGGGGGTGGGCGCGCGAGCGGGGGATCCCTCACCGAGTGCCGTGGACGGCGTTTGCCTCGCGCCCTGGAGAGGGTGACGAGCGGCGGGACCAGAGGCGGAGGGCCTCTCACGACGTTCCGGCGGGGACGGTGGATCCGCCTGGCGAGCCGGGGGTGGGAATTGGTGGGGGGTGAAGGGGGGAACTGTCTCTCGGCCGGCCCCAACCCCCGCGGGGGGGGGGCGGCGCGGGGACGCGGGGGGGGCGTTTTTTGGGGGGGGGGGGGGCGCGGGGGGGGGTGGGG
>JAPPKM010000055.1 GCA_028874315.1 Chloroflexota bacterium | reverse complement strand
AAGTCTCAATGGCGAAATCGTGACGAGGTTAACGGCCTCCGTGAATTCGAACCAGCTTGACGCTCAAGCAATGCTTAAGCGAATTCGGCAGCAACAAAAGTTCCTCAAGCCGGTCGATCTCAGTGACGACGTCACCAGGGAGTTGCGAGACGCCGGTCGGCGATGATCGTCGTCGATACAAATGTGATGGCCGCGCTGATCATCGGCGGCCCGGATTGGGATGAGGCGTCGCGGCTGTATGAATTGGATCAGGAATGGGCGGCACCTCCGCTTGTGCTCAGCGAATTATGCAACGTCCTGCTTGGACACCTACGCCGCGGTGCAATCACTAGAGCCCGGGCTGTCGCGATGATCGAGAACGCTACGCTCGTTCTTGGCGACCGCTTGATAGACGCGCCGCACGCCGACGTGATCGACGTAGCGCTGAACTGCGGGCTGACAGCGTATGACGCAGAGTTTGTCGTGGTGGCCCGCCAGCTTGGCGTTTCTCTGGCGACTGCGGATCGCGCGATTTTGCGAAATGCCCCGGACGTAGCCGCACCTTTGTCGACGTTGGCAAACGGACAGGCGTAGAGCGGCCGCAAGCGCTAGGGCACGCGCACGCCGGTGGCGTTGGTCTTGACGCGATAGACGCTGCCGCGGGCGGTGACGAAGAGGGTGGACCAGTCGGGGCCGCCCCAGGCGAGGTTGGCGGGTTGCTCGGGGAACTTGACGAGGCCGGCCACGATGCCGTCCGACTCAATCACCCACACGGCGTTGCCGGGTCCGGTGGACCATAGGCGGCCTGCTCTATCGCACTTCATGCCGTCGGGGTTGTTGGGTTCGGGGTATGGGTCCATATCGACGAACTGGCGCGAGTTGTCCAGCGTGCCGTCGTCCGCAACATCGAAGGCCCAGATGTCGCGTGGTCCGCCTGAGTCGCCGATGTAGAGGGTCTGTTCGTCGGGCGAGAAGGCGAGTCCGTTGGGCTTGAGGAAGCGGTCGGTCAGAAGAGTGAGGGCGCCGTCCGTTCCGAGCCGATAGACGCCGCAGATCGGCTGTTCCTGGGCCTCGGGCGGCAGGTCGATGATCCCGTAGGGCGGGTCGGTGAAATAGATGTCGCCGTTGCGCTTCACGACGATGTCGTTGGGGCTGTTGAGGCGTCCGCCGTTGAAGTGGGTGGCGATGGGCGTGGGTTGGTTGTTCTGGTCGAAGCGAAGCACGGCGCGGGCGCCATGGGTGCAGCCGAGCAGGCGGCCTTCGCGGTCGAGCGTGAGGCCATTGGTGGAGCCGTTGTAGGCACGGAAGGTCGTGAGCTCGGGGCCTTCGGGCAACTGGCGCCAGCGGCAGATGCGGTCGTTGGGAATGTCGCTGAACAGGAGGTGGTCGCCGCGCCAGACGGGACCCTCGGTGAACCCAAGGCCGCCGGCGATGCGTTCCATATTGGCGCCGGGGTCGATGAGTTCGGTCAGGCGTCCGGAAACGTCCTCAAGCTCAACGTCAAAGTGCGGAATGGGTTCGGCCACGGTACGGGCTCCAGTAGGCGAGACGAATTGGTCTGATCTTGCCCGATTTACGGAACGCCAGTCCGGTTGTGGCCGCTCCGCGCCTGTCTCACTCCGGGTGAGCGGTAATGCCATGGGTTGCGGTAACTCCGTGACGGGCGCACGATGAGGTTGGCGCTGGCTTCGGATGGTGACCGCCATGACCAACGATCTGCCACAGGTTCCGCCCGTGACGTTGGGGCGGTCAGGCGTGCGGTCCACCAAGCTGGCGCTGGGCTCGGCCAACTGGATCGGCAAGGTGGGGGATGACGCCTACGTCGAGCTGTTGCGCGAGGCGTTTCGGCTGGGGATCCGGCACGTGGACTCCGCACCGTCGTACGAGCAGGGGTGGCTGGCTGACCGACTGACGGAGGCCGATCCGCCGGACGACTTGCTGATCGTCACCAAGATCGGGCGCTACAAGGCCGACGACGGTGTCGAGTACGACTTCGGTCCGGACCGTGCCGTGCGCAGCGTGCATGACAGCCTGGATGAACTGGGTCTTGAGCGCCTGCCGGTGGTCAAGGTGCATGACGCGACGCCGGATCACTGGGATGAGATCGTGGGGCCGAACGGCACGCTCGCGGCGTTACGTCGGTTGCAGGCCGAGGGGCTGGTGGGCGCGATCGGTACGGCGGTGGGGAACGCGGACTTTGCGGCGATGGCGGCCGAGAGCGGCGAGTTCGACATTATCGGCTCGTACCACCACTACACCTTGCTGAACCAGGACGCGGCCCGGCGCATTCACCCGCAGGCACGTCGTCACAACCTGGGCGTGATCAACATCAGCCCATTCGGCGGGAACATCCTGGGCACGGGCGCGGTGCCGGGGGCGCGGTACAGCTATCGCGAGGCGGCGCCCGAGGTGCTGAATGAAGTGCGCGACATGGAGCAGCGCGCCGAGGCTCACGGGATGAGCCTGCAGACCGCGGCTTTGGCCTACTCGCTGGCTTGCCCGGACATTGACGTCAACGTGATTGGTCCAACCTCGATTGAAGAGCTGCACGCCGATGTGGCGGCCTTGAAGGTGGCTTCGGAGTTCGAGAGCTTCCAGGACATCGTGTCGCCGGTGGAGTTTCCGAACGACTGGTTCTAGGAGCGAGCGGCCTCAGGCGACGGCGACGCTGTCCTTGCCGAATTGGGCGGTGAGTTCGCCGAGCAGGGAGTCGTCGGGTTGGACTGTCCTAGACCAGCGGAGGCGGGCGACGGATCCGTCGGTCTTGACGATGTGGAGATGCAGGGGCGTTGGGCCTTCGTTGGAGGTGACGGCAGCGTTCAGGCGCTTGAGCAGGTCGAGATCGAAGCTGGGGTCCGGGCTGCGGCGGAGCGTCACAACCACGCAGTCGGGCAGAGGGGCAACAGAAGGTGGCGGAGCTGGCTCATCGACGTCATGCACCGGCGGCGAGCCGTTCGCCGAACCGTTGGTTGCGGCTCTGACGTCCTTGCCGCTGCCGGGGGGCACGGCCACGTCATCCGCTCCGTTGGCTGCACCGCTGGGAGGGGACTCCGGCGGCGGGTCAGCGGAGCGGGGCGAATCTGAACCGTTGGCTGTGGCATGCGCCGGCTCAGTGGCTTGTGGCTCGTGTACCGGGTCAGGCTCGTATGCAGCCGCAGCGTCCGACACACCGGCGTCCAAGGGCTTGGCGTCTTCTGAAGGCTGAGCAGCTTCTTCAGGTTCGGGTACCGGATCGGGAGTGTAGAAGTCGGTTGACGGCTCGGCCTCGCGCGGCATGGGCGGCTCGTCCTCGTATTCGGCCTGGGCGGCACGACTCGCGGCAGCGTTGTCGGCCGAGGATCCGTTTGACGCCGTGGCGGCCGAGAGGGTGTAGATATTGTCGGCGAGCATCCGGGGTGAGGCGTCGTCACCCTCGATTCGACCGCTCGCCAGAACCACCTGGTCGTTGTTCAAGTCCGGCGCAATGTGCTGCCAGATGCGGGGAAAGCAAATCACTTCAATCGCCCCTGGGGGATCCTCAAGGGTCACGGCGCCCATCATTTGACCCTTGCGGGTCATGAAGGCGCGCTGGCTGGCGACGATGCCTCCAATCGTCATGGATTGGCCGTGGTGCGTGTCTTCGAGCTCATAGATGCGGGCGTCGACGTTGGCGGCAAGCTGCTCGCCGATAATCGGGTCGGAGAGCGGGCTGGGTGTCACGTAGAGCCCAAGCAGTTCCTTCTCCCAGCGACGCCGCTCAGCCTCGGCTGCCGCCGGCACGTCCGGGAGCTCCAGGGCCGGCTCGGTCGACTCGGGCAGCAGGCCGATTCCGAACATCGTTGTCTGTCCTGCGGCGCGGTCAGCCTGGGTGCGCTGGCCGCGCTTCATGGCCGATTCCAGCGCTTCCAGCATGGCCTGCCGTTCGCCAAGCTCGTCCAGGGCACCGACCTTGATCAGCGATTCCCAGGCGCGCTTGGGAGCTCGGCGCAAGTCGACTCGCTCGCAGGCGTCGGCCAGGGAACTGAACGGGCCGCCTTCCTGGCGAGCCGCGGCAATGGCCTCAACGGCAGCCTCCCCCACGTTTTTGATGGCGGTGAGGCCGAAAACGATCGAGTCGTCCCTGGGCTCGAACGTGACGCCGCTCTGGTTGATGTTGGGCGGCAGCACGTTGACGCCGAGCAGTTCGGCCTCCAGGCGAGTGCTCGCGACCTTTCCAACGTCGCCGGCGTCGGTGTCCAGCAACGCGGTAAGGAACTGCACGGGGTAGTGGGCCTTGAGCCAGGCGGTCCAATAGGCGATGACGGCGTAGGAGACGGCGTGCGCCTTGTTGAATCCGTAGCCGGCGAACGGCTCGATGAGCGCGAAAATCTCCTCGGCGACGTCGTTCGGAATCCCCTCCTGCACGGACCGCGCCACGAACTTCTCGTGCTCGCTTTGCAGGGCTTCGCGGATCTTCTTGCCGACGGCTCGGCGGAAGTTGTCGGCTTCGTCCCAGGAGTAGCCGGCCAGGTGGCGGGCGATCATGAGCACCTGGTCGGCGTAGACGAGCACGCCGTAGGTTTCGCTGAGGATTGGCTTGAGCCGTTCGTGAAGGTAGGTGGGCGCTGTCCGGCCGTGCTTGCGGTCGATGTAGATGGGGATGTTGGCCATCGGCCCGGGGCGGTAGAGCGCGATGATTGCGGCGACTTCGCCGATGCTGGTGGGGGCCAGTTCGCGCAGCGTGCGGGTCATGCCGGCGCCTTCCATCTGGAAGATGCCGACCGTGCGGCCGCGCCGCAGCAGGGCAAAGGCCTTGTCGTCGTCCAGCGGGATGTCCTGCGGCGCCAGCGCCTCACCGGTGGCCTGCTCCACCAGCCGCAACGCGTGCTGGATGGTGCGGAAGTTGGAAAGACCCAGCACGTCCAGTTGCAGCAAGCCGATCTTTTCAATGGTCTGGAAGGTGAACTGCGCGACCGGGCGGCCCTCGGCCGAGCGCGTGAGGGGTACGTGCTCCTGCAGGGGATCCCTGGACACCACAAGCCCGGCGGCGTGGGTGGACGCGTGGCGCGCGACACCCTCGATGCGCTGGGCGGAATCCAGCAACCGCCGGACGGCGTCGTCCTCCTGGTAGAGACGCTTGAGTTCGTCAACTTCGTCCAGCGAGCGGCCGATGGTGTAGGGATCGACGGGGTTGACGGGAATCTGCTTGGCCACCCGGTCGGTCAGGCCGTATTCCATGCCGAGGACGCGCCCGACATCGCGGACCGCGGCGCGGGCGGCCAGGGTTCCGAAGGTAACGATCTGGGCCACGTGGTCGGCGCCGAAGCGACGAATCATGTACTCGATGACTTCGTCGCGGCGGTCGCTGGGAAAGTCCATGTCCACGTCGGGCATGGAGCCTTTGCGGCCGATGGTCAGGAAGCGCTCGAAGATGATGTCGTGCTCGATCGGATCGATGTCCGACATGTCGGTGGCGTAGGCGACGAGGCTGCCGTTCACCGAGCCCCGTGGGGCGGTCAACATGCCTAGGCCGCGCGCGAAGTCGAAGATTTCGCGCACCAGCAGCAGGTATTCGCCGAAGTCGGTCTGGTCGATAACGTCGAGCTCATAGGCCAGGCGTTCGCGGTACCTGGCGTCGGCGTTTGGAAGGCGACGGGCCAGGCCCTCGGCGGCCAGTTTGGCGAGGTGCGACTTGACCGAGTGGCCGTGCGGAACCTCGACGGAGGGCATGGCGATGCGCCCAAACGGCAGGTCGAGGTCGCAGCGCTCGGCAATGGCGACGGTGTTGGCCAGCGCGTCGGGCTGGTCGTCAAAGATCTGGGCCATTTCCTCGGGCGACTTGAGGTACCACTCGCCCTCCATGCGCATGCGGTCGGTGTCGG
>JAPPKM010000190.1 GCA_028874315.1 Chloroflexota bacterium | reverse complement strand
CGCAAGCTTGGAATCCGGGAGACTTCGCCATCTTCGAGCGCGTGATGTAGCCATCGCGGGGGCACGATCGCTGCCGGCCAAGACTATCGGCGCTCGCCCTATGGCGCGGCGCCGCAGCCCGTGGCCTTCCGAATCTCGCCCAGTGCCTCATGACCGAATCGCTTGCACCGTCGACCATCGAGGAGTTGCGCGCTGCCTTGCTCCGCTGCGCTGAAGAACAGGCCAGCGTCGAGACGGGGGGCGCCTTCTCGAAGCGAAGTTTCGGCGGTCCGATCCGGCAGGCCACCTACCGGCTGGAAACCTCCCGCCTCAACCGCCTCCTGGCGTACGAACCCGCCGACCTCACGGTCAGTGTCGAAGCGGGCATGCGCTACGCCGACCTGAGCCAGGCGCTCGCAGAGAACAATCAGTTCCTGCCGCTCGACCCGCCGTTCGCCGACGATGCGACGGTAGGCGGGATCCTTGCGACAAACTCCAGTGGCAGTCGACGTCGTCGGTTCGGCACCGCGCGGGATATGACGATTGGCATGCGCTTCGCAACGCTGGACGGCAAGATCGTCAGCTCGGGCGGCATGGTCGTCAAGAACGTGACCGGACTGGACATGGCCAAATTGATGATCGGATCATTCGGCACGCTCGCCGTAATCGCTTCAGCGAACTTCAAGGTCTTCCCCATGCCCGAGAGTTCCGCTTCGTTCGTGTTCCGCGCGGCATCGGCCTCCCTGCTGAAGGTGCGCAAGCAAATCCTAGCGGGTGTCTTGCAACCCATCGCCATCGACTGGCTCGACGCCGGCGCCGCCCAAGCTATCGGCCTGGGTGCCTCGCCGACGCTGCTCGTCGAGGCGACGGGAAGCCCCTCCGTGACGCGCCGGTTCCACGAGGCCTTTGACACGCTCGCAGCGACGCACGCCGCGAGCCTTAATAGCGCGCCAGGCGGACTATGGGAGCGGGTGCGCGAATGCGGCCCGAACTGGCTGAACACGCACCCGGACGGTGCGCTGGTGCGTTGTTCAACGGTCCAGGCCAGGCTGGCAGAGTTGTTGGACCTGGCCGACCGCAGCGGCTGTGCCGCTGCGCTTCGCGCCGGCAACGCGACCGGGCTCCTGCTGGCTCCAGACGCCGAGACGGCCGGGCGCGCCATCGCCGAACTTCGGCGAGGAGGCTTCCGCACTACCCTCGAGGCCGGCCCCGACTCACTCAAGCAGAACGTCGAGCAATGGAACGCTGGCGGTAACGAGTTGCAGCTCATGCAGCGCATCAAGGCCGACTTCGATCCCCTGTCACTGCTCAACCGGAGCCGATTGTACGATGTGATCTGAGCCCTCTGCGTTGCAATATTGACACACTAGAGTGTGTCCAAGTCATTATTTAACAGACACTTGCAAAAATTCTCCGAACCTGCTATCACGACAAAGAGCTTCGGTTCGTGTTTTTCCCCGCCAATGGCAGCGCTGCTCGTTACGAGCACACGATCGACCGCCCGGTGGCCGCCAGCGGCGTCGGACTGCATTACGGAGTCGCCGTCAACCTGCGCCTCGCGCCGGCCGCGGCGGGCCAGGGAGTGGTGTTCGTCCGCACCGATCTCGACAATTTCTCGATCCGCGCAAGCTGGCGCCATGTTGCGCGGGTCAGCTTCGCAACCAGCCTCATGCGCCAGAGCGTGCTGCTCTCGACGACCGAGCATCTGCTGAGCAGCCTGCGAGCTTTGGGCGTGGACAACGTGCGCATCGAGATCGACCAACTGGAAGTCCCGATCCTGGACGGCAGCGCACTGCCGTGGGCGGACTTGCTGCGCGAGGCGGGAATTCGCAAGCAGCGCAGGCACCGGCGCTACCTGCGCGTGGTCCGGCCCGTAGAAGTGAGCGACGGGCAGAAGCGCATCTCCATCGAACCCGCCCAGGAGTTCCGCGTGGTCTGCGAGACTCGGTATCCGCACCCACTGGTTGGCCCTCAAAGACTGGAGTTGACTGTCACTCCCCAGGCCTACGTAGAAGGCATCGCACCGGCTCGGACCTTCGGTTTCGTGCAAGACCTGGACCTGCTGCGCGACCAGGGCTTGATCCGAGGCGCGTCGCTCGAAAACGCCGTCTGCTTCGGAGCCGATTCCGTGCTGAATGAAGGCGGCCTGCGCTTTCCGGACGAACCTTGCCGCCACAAGCTGCTAGATCTGATCGGCGACCTTGCCCTGCTCGGCTACCCTTTGCTGGGAAGGGTCGTCGCCTCCCGCGCCGGGCATGCGATGCACGTCGCGCTAGTGGACCGCATCATGCATGATCCAAGCAGCTACGAAATCGTGACTCTGGATCAATTGGAAGCGGCTGCTGGCGCGCCAGCAGCTTGACCCCTCGCCACCTGGCGGATTCGCTCCAAGGTCTGCCGCGCCTGCTGGGCGACCTGTGGCCCGAGTTCATCACGGGGCCGCTGGAAGGGCTGGATCAAGGCGATGTCTTCGCTGGTGCCCACCATGTAGAGTCCCAGCAAAGCCTGCATGACATGCGTCATTTCCGGCCGAACCAGAGTGACTTCGTCCCCGCTGCTAACCGTGTCACCGTCCGCGCGCAGCTGGCGGTCAACAATGCCGGGAACGGCAGCGCGGACATCCAAGGGGTCGCCGTCGTCTTCCGGCTCGATCCGTACCAGCAACGCCCCGGCGTCGAAGGCGTCGCCGGGCTTGAGGCGATTTCGCACGATACCGTCATGCTCGCTGACAACCCGGTAGCTCTGGAGCATGCCGCGCATCTCGGCGCGACCGGCGGGATCACCGAACTTTGCCAGCGCGAGGGCGGCGTTGCGGCGCACCAGTGGATGCGGGTCGGCTACGAGGTCTAGCAGCGCTGCGTGGAATTCAGCGCTGGAAGGGTCGTCGCCCATGAGCCAGGCAACGGTCAGTCTCAACTCGGGCAACTCATGGCGGGCTAAATCCAGCAGCAACGGATACCACTGCTTCACCGACGCGTCGCCCACGCTCATGCGCCCAGAGATCTGGGCCATCGCGTGCTGAGCCCGGCGAGGCCGCTCGCTGTCCGTGAGGTATTCCTGGATCTGTTCGTGGGAGAGGTCCTTGCCGAACCATGTGTCCATCCAGAACCAGAACGGAATCACGACGCTGGCGATCGCCAGTGCCGTCGCGAACAACGTCGCCTTGCGCGATGCGAAGCCGGAGCCGGCCTCTTGTTCGCCACCCATGCCTTCATTGTCGTACGGGCAGCGCAGGATTCCGCGGGCGCCAGACAGGCATCGCTCAGCACCCGCTGTAGATGCCGACGGTATGCGAGAATCTTCGCACGCATGAACCGGCGCATTTTCTTTCTGTCTTCCGCGGGTGCGGCCCTAGCCCAGACTCCCAGCGATTCGGTCCGCCTCGCGTTGATCGGGGCGGGCGGACGCGGGCGGAGGGTGATGTCCGAATTCCGGCGCGATCCGAACCTCGCCGTCCACGGCGTGTGCGACGTGTACGAGCCCAACCTCGAGTCGGGCCTCTCGGCGGCCGGCCCGGGCACCAAGGCCTACCGCGACTACAAACGGGTGCTCGACGCCAAGGATGTGGACGCGGTCTTGATCGCGACACCGGAGCACTGGCATCACCGCATGACTCTTGACGCGATGGCCGCGGGGAAAGACGTATATGTCGAGAAGCCCCTGTGCCATACACCCGCCGAGGGCAAGGAATTGGTCGAGGCGGAACGCGAGTCGAACCGCATCGTGCAGGTCGGCATGCAGCGGCGCAGCTACAACCTGTACCTCGAGGCTCGCGAAATCCGACGCAAAGGCGAGTTGGGCACGGTGCGCATGGTACGCACTTACTGGCTCAATTCGCGCACCGAACCGCGCCGCGATACATTCAAGGGGCCGATCAATTGGGAGGCGTGGCTGGGGCCTTCCCCCAATGTCCCCAAGGACCCGCTGGTCTTCTTCAACTGGCGCAGCCTGGCGGCATACTCTGGCGGCATCGCACAGGACCAAGGCTGCCACATCTTTGATTCAATCCACTTGATCATGGATGCGGGCTACCCTGTCGCGGTCAACGCCTCCGCGTTGCGACCGCACGTGGCAGGCATGGACCAGCCCGAATCCGTCGTAGTGGCAGCCGAGTATCCGCAGGGCTTCATGGCGGTATTCACTATCAACTACAACGCGATGCGCTACGCCAGTCGCGCCGACCAGCTCAACGCCTACGACGGCTCGCTGGCCCGCATGGACATCGGACGGGAGTTCTTGCGCGTGTTTCCCCGCGATTCCCCCGAGACTCCCTCCCTCGACAAGGAACAGCCCGGTGGCTTTGCCCAAGCCACCATCGACCATGTAATGAACTTTCTGCACTGCGTTCGCACGCGCGAGAAGCCGCGCGCAACGATGGACAAGGGTTTCCAAGCCGCGCTAATCGTGCAGCTCACCAACATCTCTCTGAAAGAGTCGCGGACGGTCGGCTGGGATGCCGAGACGCTGTCCGTGGTTTGATGGGAGATCGCTGACCCGAAGTCGAACCCGTGCCGCGCCATCCGGCGCTCGATTCCCGCTAATGCCGTCCGATCCCCCCGCAAGCGCCGCTCCTGACTTCAGGCGCCTTGCCATCGTTGTCGCGATAGGCGCCGCCGTCTACTGGGTCTTGCCCCGCCCCGAAAGCGTTTCAGACGAAGGCTGGCGCCTGACCGGGGTGTTCGCTTCTGCCATTGCAGGGTTGATTCTGCGGCCACTACCCGGCGGCGCGGTGATCCTGCTGGCCTTGGTCGCCGCGGTCTGGAGCGGCGCGATGAGCATGGACCAAGCTTTGGCGGGCTTTGCCACCCCTGCGGTGTGGTTGGTGGTCGGCGCCCTGCTGATCGCCCACGTCTTGATCGCCACCAATCTCGCCAAGCGCATCGCGCTTCTCTTCGTGCGCTACTTCGGCACGAATTCCAAGGGAGTGGCTTACGCGCTAATCCTCAGCGATCTCTCCCTGGCCACCATGATCCCGTCCAATACCTCGCGGGCGGGCGGCGTGATCATGCCGATCACGCGCAGCATGGCGGAACTCTACGGCTCGCGTCCAGGTTCAACGGCGAAGTTGCTGGGCACGTTCCTGATGGTCGCCGTCTACCAAGGCGAGATCGTGGCAACGGCGACGTTTCTGACCGGTCAGGCGGGAAATTTCGTGGCAGTCGAGTTGGCCCGAACACTGGCTGACTACGAACTCACTTGGGCGCAGTGGGCAGCTGCCGGAATCGTGCCGGGCCTGGCCAGCATTGTCGGCTTGGTCTGGATCGTGGCCAAGTTGGTGCCACCCGACATCCAGCACACGCCACACGCCACGCAGTTCGCCAAAGACGAGCTGCACAAGCTCGGCAGGATGGGGCCGCGGGAATGGTTCACGACCGCGCTCGTGTGCGCCGTGTGCAGCCTGTGGATCACCTCCAACCTGCACTCCGTGCCGGTGGCGCTGGCCTCGGTCTCGGGGGCCTGCGTGTTGATCATAAGCGGCGTCCTTCCCTGGCGGGAGGCGGTCCGCCAGCACGGCGTGTGGGACATCATGATCTGGTACGGCGGGGTGATCACGTTGGGCAGGGCGCTCAGCGATGCCGGAGTGCCCCGGGCACTCACGGACGCGATCGGGGCTGGCCTGGGAGACATGCCGTGGCTGCCGATGCTGGCAATCGCGCTTCCGATCTACTTCTTCGCCCACTATGGCCTAGCCAGCATCACGATGCACTTCCTGACCTTGTTTCCGGTCTTCTTGCTACTGTTGCTCGGGCAAGGTGCCCCCGTAGGCCTGATGGTCTACCTGCTCGCATGCCTGGCCAACCTATCGGCGGGCCTGACGCACTACGGCACCGTGCCTTCACCGATCTTCTACTCTCAGGACTACGCCAGCTTCAAGCAGTGGTGGTCGGTCGGTTTCGTAGTCGCCCTCTGGAACGTGTTCGTGTGGTGTACCATCGGCACCTTGTGGTGGAAGCTGATCGGA
>JAPPKM010000092.1 GCA_028874315.1 Chloroflexota bacterium | reverse complement strand
AGTCCGGCGCTCCGCGAGGAGCAGCGTCATTAGGACGACGTTCCGGCCAGTCACAGGTCGCGAGCGGCCAGCCAGGCTGGATCGAAGCGGGCCCAGGTGAGGCGTTCGTAGGGGGCGTTGTCGCCGGATTCGTAGAGGCAGCCGAGGCGGCCGTCGGGTAGCCGGCAGAGGTCGGAGTAGGCCGATGGGCCGGCGTGGAGCACGCGGCCTGCGCTCCAGGTGCGGGCGCCATCGGCGCTGTAGCGCACGGTCATGCGCTCGCGCACGGTGCTGGCCGGGTTGGAGAAGACCACCCACGAACCGCCGCCGGGGGCGTCGTCCAGGCGCAGGGCGCTGGCCTGGCAGCGTGGTTCGATAAGGGCCTCGTCGATCTCGCTGGGGCCGAAGGTCTGGCCGCCGTCGCTGCTGCGGGTGGCGACGCGGCGCTTGGTGTCGAGTTCGTTGCGGCTGTTGAGGTAGAGCGAGCCGTCGTCCAGTTCCACGGCAATGGACTCGTCGGTACCGTCCGCGGCCGCGGCCCCGATGTGCCACGACGCTCCGGCATCGTCGCTGTAGACGACGACGGACCGGAACGGCACGTCGTCGCGCGACTGCCCCGAGCGCGGCATGTGGTTGCAGGGGATCAGGAGACGGCCGGAGGCCAGTTGAATGGAGTGCCCGGGGCCGAAGGCGTACCAGGTCCAGGCGGGTTCCATGACCTGGGCCTTCACATCGATCGGGTCGGCCCAGGTGAGGCCGTCGTCGTCGCTGTAGGTCATGTAGGGATGCCGCCAGGACTCGCGGCGGACGACGCGCTCTACCGTCCCCAGCGGATCGTTGCGCACGAAGGGCAGCCACACGCGGCCGGTCGTGCGATCGACGACAGGGGCGGGATTCCCTGCCGTTTCACCGCCGCCCGCTACCGCGACGCGTGGCTCCGACCAGGACTCGCCGTTGTCCTCGCTGCGTCGAACCAGGAGGTCGATTTCGCCGTGGTCGTGGCGGCTGTCCCGGCGGCCCTCGCAGAAGGCCAGCACGGTGCCAGCCGTTGTCGTCACGAGCGCCGGAATTCGGTAGGTGTGATAGTCGTCCTGGCCGCTGCGCCAGAGGGTGGACTGGTTGGGCATTCGTGCTTCCTTTGACCGACACCGCATCAACGGCTTGAAGGCACTCTCGAACGATACGTCAACGCGGTGGCAAGCGACGCCGGGCGATTTGGCGCGCCTATACTCGCGCGCCATCCGGCACCCCCACCGGCAAGCCATGAAGCTGCGTGACGTCAACACGATGGACATCGGCGGCGCCATTCGGGCCGGCTGCCGGACGATGGCCAGCGTGTTCAACGCGGACGATGACGACGTTCCCTTCTTTGGGTCGCAGGTCTGGCCGGACCCGCACCTGGCGTTTAGCTCGGTGCATTCGGAGTCGCATGTGCCGGGCCGGCACCTGAACGCGCTGTTGACGGCGGAGTCGCTGGGGTTTCCGATCGACGAGGCGGCCGTGGAGAAGCACGCTCGCGCCGCGTTCTTCTCTTATGGCGGACCGCTGGCGCTGCCGCTGAATCGTGAGCGGATCGACGGACCGCTGGAGAACTTTCGCCCGCACAACGTGCGCGAGGGGTTTCACGCGCTGTACGCGTTGGCTCGCTTTCGCGACTCAGAGCGGGCGCGCGAGGTCGCCGAAGCCAGCATCAGCACCATCAATCGGCTCTGGGATCCGGATCGAGGCTGGGTGGAGGATCGAATTGCCCGGCAGCACGGCGTCAACTTTCACCACCAGGGCACGTTCATTACCGGGCTTGGGCGGGCCATCGGCCCGTTGGTCAAGTATTACCGGGCGACTGGTTACGGCCCGTCGCTTGAGCTGGCGATCCTTCTGAAGGAGAAGGCCGTCGCGGATTACTTTCTCGCTGACGGGAGCTACGACACGGAGCGCTTTGGCAGTCATACGCACTCCACCACGTGCGTGATGTCGTCGCTGGCCCAACTTGCCGATCTGCTCAACGACGCGCCGTTGATGGCGCGGGTCTATTCGTTTTATTCGGGCGGACTCTGGGAAATCCGCGACGAACTGGGTTGGGTGATCGAGAGCAGCGCAGCCGACGCTCCGCCCGACCGGGGTGAGGCCAACAACACGGGCGACATCCTGGAGACTGCCCTGATCCTGGGTCGCTGGGGCTACACAGAGGCCTACGACGACGCCGAGCGCATCCTGCGGGGCCACCTGCTGCCCAGCCAGTTGCGGGACATCTCCTGGATCGAGGAGCCCGCCAATCCAGCCGATGAGGACGGGCGCCGCGACGTGGCGAAGCGGCATTGGGGCGCGTTCGGGTTTCCGGCGCCGTACGGCCACCGCCCGGTCGGCCTGCCGCGTGTCGCGTTCAACATGGACATCGTTGGTGGCGCCGTGGCGTCACTGTGCGAGGCGTACCGCGAGGCAACCAGACGAGATTCCGCGG
Source organism: Chloroflexota bacterium (assembly GCA_028874315.1). Lineage (GTDB taxonomy): Bacteria > Chloroflexota > UBA11872 > UBA11872 > UBA11872 > UBA11872. The sequence goes on along the minus strand of JAPPKM010000092.1, from coordinate 3,518 downwards.
GGCACCGAGTCAATTTGCTGTTCGACCACGAGACCGCAGCAGTCAAGGCTGAGTCGCCGTACACCAAAGAGAGGCTTGCTGTAACTCTCAAGGAGCCCGGGCCACTCTTCGTCCGCATCCCGGCCTGGGCGGATCCTGCCGGAATCCAGGTGACGGGTTTAGCGAGACCGCCGCTGCACGCGGATCGTTACTTACTGCTGTCCGATCCTCCGGTTGGACGGCGCTTGACGTTTTCGCTCCGTCTTGCGGCGGGCGAATTGCTGCTGCGCCACCGTACGCGAGACATCCGCGTGCGTCTCCTGGGCGACCAGGTGACTGCGGTGGAAAACTTTGGACAGGATCTGACGTTCTTCGACCCGATTCTATGAATCCCAATCCCACTCGGATCCCAACGCTTGAAGCGAAGGGAGACTGGAGGAACCGCGGGCCCACTCAACCGCCGCCGAGAAGAGGGCTGTTGCGCGCGGGTCGCCCTCGCCCATTTCGACGATTAGCTGCTTGAGGTTCGGCATCTCGGCGCCCTGCGCAGGGCAATAGCGAGGGATGTCGAGCACCCGCACCTTGTACCAGCCAACCTCAACCGACCAGTTCATGGCCCGTATCAGCGGCTCCTGAAGGTCGAACCCGCCAGCGTCACCCCACGGCGCATAGGGTCCACGGTCGGTCACGGGCGCCAACACCGTGCGGCTGTTGGCCGTTGACTTGGTCCAGGGCGAATCGTTGTCGATGAAGTGGATCTCCACCCAACTCCCAAGCGGCAACCACTGGTGTGCCACGCCAATCGACCGCTCGCGTTCAAGCACGGCCCATGCATGTTCGGCATCCGGATCGCAGCGCCAACCCCAGGCCGTGCGGAATCCGTAGTAGCCGACGCAGCGGTTATTGACCACGTGTCCGCAGTCCCAGAGTGTGGGTGGACCGTAGCCAGAAGCCCGGACACTGCGCCATGCACCGACACCGTCGCCATCCAGCGACGCCCCGTCGGAGGTCGGCACAAGCAGATCGGGCGGGCCGGCCGCCGTGGCGGTGTGGGAAACGCAGATGAGGCAAAGGGTAGCGGTCGCGAGGCCCAGCAGGCCCCGGCGCCTGAAGTTTCGAGTCAAAGGCGCGGCGTACTAACCGCCGCAGTCTCCGTTTGAACAGCCCGGGTCACGGCCTGGCAGGTCGCCTGCTGCCGCGTCCTCCCGACGTCCGGGCCACGTGGCCCCGCAGTTTGCCCCACGGCGATGCGCCTGCCAATGTTTTTTTCGGTAAGGAGTCCGTTACAGAAGTCACACTTTTGAAGATCACTTCAGTTACATCGGCAGTTACGAAAAGTGTGGTCCCGGCCACGCGCTGACCGACATGCGAAAGCCGGTTGCCAGAAGTCCCCGGACCGCCCAGAACAGAAATGCCACGAGTCTCGCAGCGGGCGAGATGCCCTGGATTTCCGGGAGTCCCTGCTACATGTCGGTGATAGGCAACTCAACGCGCTCGCCGCCGCGGGACTGCGACTGCAAAGCGGCCAGCATGACTTCCAGCGAACTACGCGCTTCGCGTCCTCCCGACGACGGTCGGCCGCCGCCGCGAACGAGTCGCACTAATTCCAAGACGCAGCCGGCAAACCAGCCTGACGTGTGCTCAACCCGGGCCAGCGGTTCGGTGACCATGCGGTGACTACCGGCGTCAAGCGTTATCGAGATCTCGTCACCGGGAAACGTGCGGCCTCTGACGCACCCCGTCGTGCCGTAGATCTCGATGTCAAACATTTGCGGCATGGTCTTGCACAGGCTCCAGAAGGCGCGCACGCCGTTCTCGAACTCGATCAGAACGCTGAGGGCGGGGTCGGTGGCGGGATCACGACCGCCGTCACCCGCATATCGAGGGCCATAATCCTCCAAGCCCGGCTCGGGAAGCGCGTAGACAGCCAGCGGACGTGCGCCGGCAAACCACAGAATGCTGTCGCAGATATGGGTACCGGTGCGAAACAGCATGGCGCGCGGTCCGCCTTGGCTGGAAACGATTCGTTGGACATCGCCGATCGTTCCATCGTGGATCAGGCTTGCCACCTGCAACCATGGCGACATCCAGCGCCGCGTGTGGTTGACAAGCAGCGGGATACCGGCTCGATCTGTCGCGGCAATCATGCGGTCGGCGTCAGCCAGGGTGGTGGCAATTGGCTTCTCGCAGATTACGCCGCGAACGCCCGACTCAGCTGCGTCCACGACGATCTGTGCGTGCGCGTGGTCGCTGGTGACGACGCTGACGATGTCCAAGTCTTCCGCGGCCAGCATGGCCTGGTGGTCGGGGTACACGCGAAGGTTCGGTAGCAACCCAGACCACTGTCGCTTGAAGTCGGCGGTCCGCTCAGGACGAAGATCGCAGCCGGCGACGAGTTTCGTGTCCGGCACGCTGTAGTACGCGGCGGCGTGAGACACCGGCAGGCGGATACCCAATCCGGCATGCTTGGCGCGCTGCGGCAACCTTGAGGCGATGCCGGAGAGGCCGACAATGCCGGCGCGCAGTCTCTCGGTCATGGTTCATCTCCTGGGGGCGTGACACGGGCGGCATGGCCTCTTCCGAGTCATGTCCGAAACGTACTTGGGGCAGCGTGGGGTCGCCATTGCTGTCGGGGTCGATGGCGTCCCACTTCGAATGGGAACGCTACGCGCTTTTGGTCAACTAGTGCGCGCGCCATGTACCATGACCCAGCGCAACGCGGCGCAAGTTTAGTCCTGGAGGCGGCAGGCTATGAGCCATCACGACCACGACCATGCGGCCGACCATTGCCACGAGCACGAGGGCGAGCATTGCCACGAGCACAATGGCGTGCACTGCCACGAGCACGGCCCGGGGCACTGCCACACGCACGGCGACGAGGCTTGCGTGGCTCTCGGCGGCGACGAAGCCCTTGATGAGCACGGGACCGACCATTGCCACCAGCACGGCGAGGAACATTGCGCCGCGCCGGGCGACCCTCACCACGCAGCACACGCCGCTTAGCTGCCAGGCACCTTGAGGGTGCAATTCAGTTTGTTGAGCAGCTAGCAACGCGAATTGGCGGTCCCGCAACGTGCGGGGCCGCCGTTTTCGCATTGAGGGAGGTGGTGTTGCAGTGACATCCGAGCGACCTCGTGACCGCGAAGGCCACGACCACGGGCACGAGGGGCACGATCATGAACACACCCACAGTGAGCATGATCACGGGCATGACCATGACCACGACCATGCCCATTGCGACCACGACCATGAGCATGAGCATGCCCACGCGCACGCTGGCGACCACAAGCGCGGGCATGATCACGACCACGGGCATGACCACGACCACGGGCATGACCACGACCACGGGCATGACCATGACCACGATCATGGGCACGGACACGGACACGGACACGGACATCATCACCATGGTCACGGCCACGACCACCACCACGACCTACGGGGCGCCAGCAAGCGAAGCCTGATCATCGCCCTGTCGCTGATCACCGGCTTCATGATCGTGGAGGTGGTGGGGTCCATCATCTCCGGCAGCCTGGCGC
>JAPPKM010000193.1 GCA_028874315.1 Chloroflexota bacterium | reverse complement strand
ACCGAGGGCCGGGCCAGGAAGATGCCGAGGGTCGCGGCCGCCGCCAACAGGAGCAATGTGCGGCGACGCGAAGCAAAGATGTGCAGGAACGTGCTCACGGCTACTCTCCCTCTGATCGGTTCTCAGCAGATCCACTAGCGCGCAGGGTGAGAGTACCCATCCCGCAAAATTTTCCCAAACACCCGAACCATTTCACCGTCGAGTTAGCTGGTGTCAGGTGCGGTTTTCGGCCACCCACGCCGGGCGCAGCGCCTTCAACGCGCCATTGAGCGACGACCGGATGTGCGCTCCCCCGGATTCACAGCGCTCGGGTAGCAACGGTCTCCGATCGTGTTCGGCGGCTGAACCGCCGGGTTGTTGCGCCGCTCCACTCGGAAGCAGCCTTGCTGTTTGACGCCCCGCGCGTTCTCAGCGAACGAGCGTCACCGCCTATCTCGGGCGTAGGCGGGAGAGGCGGGTGGTGAGTTCGGTGAGTTCGCGGCTGGCGAGGAGCCAGGCGACGGCGAGGTAGGCGAGGGCGGCGGCGGTCAGGTAGGCGGCGAGGAGCAGGGCGGAGTCGAGGCCGATGGGGCCGTCGGTCCAGGTGGTGACGCGGAGGACGGCGATGACGAGGCCCATCAGCGCGGCGGCGGTCAGGGCGGTGGCGGCGACCTGGAGCTCGGGATGGCCGAGTTGGAGGCCGCCGCGGCGATGGAGAACGAGGGCGAGGAGCACGGATTCGACGAGCACGCCGATGGACAGACCGAGAGCGATGCCGCCGATGCCGTACCACTGGGCCAAAAACCAGGACAGCAGCATGTGAAATGCCAAAGACGCCGCGGCGATGGCGACGGGGGTGCGGGTGTCCTGCATGGCGAAAAAGCCGCGCACGAGGATTTCGACGGCGGCGTGGCCAGCGAGGCCGATGGCGAAGAATCGGAGGGCGGTGGCGGTGATCTCTGTGGCATGCGCATCGAACGCGCCGCGCTGAAAGAGGACGGCTACCAGGGGCTCGGCCAGGATCGCGAGGACGACGGCGGCGGGGAGATTGAGAAAGACAATGTGGCGGGCGACACCGCTGACGCGAGCGGCGAAGAGTTCGCGGTCGCCACCGGCCCAGCGGCCGGCGAGTTCGGGGAGGGCGGCTTCGCCCAGGGCCATTCCGAATACGCCGAGGGGCAGCAACATCAGCAGGAAGCCGTTGTTGAGCGCGGCGACGGCCGACGGGCCCTGCAGCGAGGCCAGGATGTTGACGTAGATGAGGCTGACCTGGAGGACGGCGACGCCGAGGAGGCGGGGGAGCATGAGGACGACGACGCGCCGGACATCGGGGTTCGCGAGTCCCCAGGTGAGCCTGAAGCGGCCCCAGGACGCCAGGCCGGGCGCCTGCACGCCCAGGTGCAAGACCGCGCCGATGAGGGTGCCCCAGACGAGGCCCTGGAGTCCGAAGGCCCGGGCCAGGACCAGGGCGCCGATGATGATGCCGACGTTGTAGAGGATGGGGCTGAGGGCCGGCGGGACGAAACGGCGTTCGGCCTGCAGGGCGGCCTTGGCCAGGGCGCTGAGCCCCAGCAGGACGGGGGACAGCATGAGCCAGCGCGAGGCGTCGACGGCCAGATCGTGCGTGCCGGGCTCGAACCCGGGGGCGATGGCTGTCATGAGGGGCTCGGCGATCAGCGCACCCAGCGCGGCGAAGGCGGCGGTGGCGAGGAACACCAATGTGGCGACGCCGCTGAGGAGCCGGCGCAAGGCTTCGGGGTCGCCGCGGGACTTGACCTCGGCGTAGACGGGGATGACGGCGGAGAGCAGGGCCCCGCCCGCGAGCAGCATGAAGATGGTGTCGGGTATGCGGAAGGCGGCGTACCAGGCGTCGGCTTCGGGGCCGACACCGAATTGGGCGTTGATGGCGGCCTGGCGGACGAAGCCCAGCAGACGGCTGAGGGCGATGGAGGCCAGGACGATGCCGGCGGCGGCGGCGATGCCTCCGCCGAGGCCGTCAGAATCGTCGCTTCGCTGGGGATCGGGAGGTAAAGCGCTCAGCGTCACTATTCCTCCCGGAACGAGAGACGGAAGCAGCCGAAATCGCGGCTAAGATTGTTGGAGCATTCGCATGCGCCGACCAGGCGACGCAGTTCGTCGCGCCGCGCGCCAGAGAACCCGCCCGTGCCGCCTACGTTCACGCCCGACAACCTTGAGATCGTCTTCCTCTCGTTCGAGGGGCCGGACCAACCCTACTCACAGGCCGGGGGCCTGGGGGTGCGGGTGGCGCAGTTCACGCGGTCGCTGGCGCGGCAGGGGTTCAATACGCACCTGATCTTTGTTGGAGATCCCGACCGACCCGGGTACGAGGTGCAAGAGGACGGGCGGCTGCATCTGCACCGATGGTGCCAGTGGCTCAGCACGCACCATAGGGGCGGGGTTTACGAGGCCGAAATCGAGAAGGTTCACGACTTCCAGGACTCCGTGCCGGCGCACGTGACGTTCGAGATCGCGGCGCCGGCGGTGGCGGAGGGGCGGCGGGTGGTGGTGATGGCGGAGGAGTGGCATACGGCGGACGCGCTGTCACGGCTGAGCGATTCCCTGCACTTCAATGGACTGCGCCAGAGCTGCGTGCTGGTGTGGAACGCGAATAACGACATGTCGTTCAACCGCATGAACTGGGACCGGATTGGTTACGTGGCGGACTTTGCGGCGGTCTCAAAGTACGTCAAGCATCAGATGTGGGACTGCGGCGTCAATCCGGTGGTGATTCCGAACGGGGTGCCCGAGGAACGACTGGAGACGGTGGACCCGGGCGCGGTGGCTGCGTTTCGGCGGGCGATGGACTGCGACGTGTGGTTCTTCAAGATCGGACGGACGGACCCGGACAAGGGATGGCTGGAGGCCGTGGAGGCGGTGTACCGGCTGCGCGAGCAGGGTGTCAACGCCCGGCTGGTGATAAAGCCGGGCGCATACGAAGCGCATGGCGACGAGGTCTACCGGCACATGGTGTGGCGAGGACTGGATCGCGCGGAGGTGGCGACCGAGGACCGCTCGGTGCCAGGGATTGCCACGGCCCTCGGCGCCGCGCCGGAGGCGGCGGTGCTGGATCTGCGGTTCTTCGTGCCGGACGAGGTCTTGCCGGTCTTTTACGCCGCCGCGGACGGCACGCTGGCCAACAGCGGGTACGAGCCGTTCGGGCTGGTGGGGCTGGAGGCGATGGCGGCGGGCGGGATTGCGTACGTGGGGTCCACGGGCGAGGACTACGCGCGGCCGCTGCAGAACTGCGTGGTGCTGGACGATGCGGCGGACCCGGACGAGATCGTCCGATTTGCATTGCAACTGAAGGATGACAGCGAACTCAATTCGTCGATTCGCGCTGGGGCACGGCGGGCAGCGGAGCTGTTTACCTGGGAAGCCGTGACCCCGATATTCCTGACCCGGATGAGCCATCTGGCGGCCGGGCAGGACGTGGTGGTCGGTTAGCATTCGGGGAGCGCCAGCCGGCCGCCCGACCCCAACGATCGCGCACCTTCAATCGCCGAACACCTGGTTATCTACACGCTGATTCATCAGCCGCGACGGGTGCGTATTCCGGCGGTGCCGATTCCGCACGGGGCGGACGCGGCGACGATCGAAGCAGCGCTGTTTGACGACGAGTTGAACCAGTTCTACTTCGAGAAGGTGGCGCGCTGGTGCTACCGGCCGGCAATCAAGCAGTGGCGGGAATTGCTGGATCGGGGACTGGCGCTGGGGCTGGGGATTCCGATGTCGACGCTGCCGCAGTTCGAAGAATGGGACCCGGAGTTGCTGGTGGATCTAGAGGCCCTGCTGGGTCATGAGAACTGCGAGCCGGTGGCGACGGAGCCGTATCACGCGGTGAGCATGCTGCTGGATCTGCCGCTGTTTGCCGGTGGGATGGAGCAGTCGGCGGACGGGTTGCAGACGATCTGCGGAAAGCGGCCGCGGGTAGCGGACACGACCGAGATGCTGATGTCGTCGGACATCGCGCGGACGCTGGGGCGGGTTGGATTCGAGGCGGGGTTCGTGGACGGGCGGCCGTGGATCATGGAGTGGCGGAGCGCGGCGCACCTGTACAAGGAACGCGGCGGGTTGCCGCTGTTGGCCCGGCACTTCGACCTGAGCGACGACGTGGGCTACCGGTTCTCGAACCAGGCGTGGGGCGGGTGGCCGCTGACGGCGGACCGGTACGCCGACTGGATTGCGTCGACGCCCGGGGACCTGGTGACGCTGGCGTGGGACTTCGAGACGTTTGGCGAGCACCACAACATGGACACGGGGGTTTTCGAGTTCCTGGACGCGCTGCCGGATGAGTTGGCGAAACGCGGGGTTCAATGTCTGACTCCCAGCGGGGCGGTGGAGGCGTTTGGCGGCGATGCGCATGATTTGCCGCTGTCGCCGTTTCCGGCTACGTGGGCAGGGCAGCATGGAGGCCTGGAGTTCTTCCTGGGGAACCATGCGCAACAGGCGGTGTTCCGGCTGATGACGGCGGCGTACGGCACGGCGCAGCTGACGGAGGACCCGGAGCTGATCGACCTGGCACACCTGCTGTTGCAATCGGACAACCTGCACTGGTTGCAGTGGGTGGGTAAGGAAGGCTCGGAGGCGGACGTTTCGGCCTACTTCACGCCGGGCGAGTGGATGTGGCTGGGGGCAGACCGTTTGCTGTGGGAGCACCAGCGGGTGTACATCAACTTCATCGACGCGATCAGCTAGCGAGGCCGCCGTGGAAGAGGTGTTACTAGGACCAACGAAGACGCCTGTGCCGAAGATTGGGCTGGGGACGGCCCGGTACTTCGGCGGGCAGGGCGTGCTGGTGAAGGGATTGGCCGCGGGTCTTCGGCTGATCGACACGGCGGAGTCGTACAACGCCCGCGGCGATGAACCCGGACAGGCCGAGTTGCAGGTAGGGAAGGAGCTTGCGGGGCACTGGGATCGAGTCTTTCTTGCCACGAAGATTTCTCCGAGGAATCTGAGGGCACAGGACGTTCCGGTGCATGCGCGGGCGAGCTCGCAGCGGGTGGGTGTGGAGGTCCTGGACCTCTACCAGATTCATGGGCCGAACCCGTCGATCCCGATTGCCGAGTCCATCGGCGCGCTGGAGCGGTTGGTGGACGAGGGGCTGATCCGGTTCATCGGGGTGAGCAACTTCTCGGCGGATCAGCTGAAGGCGGCACAGGACGCGGCGCGGCGGCATCCGATCGTGTCGAACCAGATTCGCTACAACCTGTTTGATCGGGGCGTCGCGGACGACGCGCTTGAGTATTGCCAGGCGACCAAGGTCACCGTGATTGCGCACACGCCGCTGGCGCTGGCGAACTTTGACGGGCACCCGGGGTCGGGGGTTCTGCGCGAGGTGAGCCGCGCCACGGGGCGGACGCCGGCGCAGGTGATGTTGAACTGGCTGGTGGGGCAGGACGGCGTGATTGCGATTCCGAAGACGGACCGGCCGGAGCGGGTGGCGGAGCTGGCGGGGTCCGTGGGTTGGGAACTGGACCCGGATCAGCGACGCGCCCTGGACGCGTGCGCCTGACGTCACTCGCGACCTACTGAACACCAGGACGGGACAGACCTCTATGCGTATTGCAATGGTGGTGTGGGAGTACCCGCCGCACGTGGTGGGCGGGCTGGGCACGTATTCGGGGGCGATGGCGCCGGCGCTGCGGGCGGCGGGGCACGACGTGCAGGTGTTTGCGGCGTTGCGGGACGGCGACGAACCGGATCCGCAGCCAGATACGCACTGGGCGCGCCAGTTGGATCTGAGTCCGACCTATCTGGGCGTCTACAAACAGGAGGCGTCGAGCTGGGGGGCGTTCTTCGGGGAGCTGTACTCGACGAACATCCTGTGGGCGGATGCGGTGCGGGCGGAGCACAGGCGGCGTCCGTTCGACGTGATCGCGGTGCATGACTGGCTGGGGGCGCCGGCGGGATTGACGCTGGCGCAGCACGTGGATGCGCCGATCGTGTTTCACGTGCACAGCGCCGAGTGGGGGCGGCAGCCGGGTGGGC
>JAPPKM010000133.1 GCA_028874315.1 Chloroflexota bacterium | reverse complement strand
GGCTGGACAGGTTCGCCAGCGTCTGCGTGTGCTCCGGGTCGCCCGCCGGCGTGTCATCCCGCACCGCCTGCGCCACCCCCGCGTCGTCCGTCACCACCGCCCATTGCGCCACCGCCTGCCAGGCCTCGAACCCAATCGCGTTATGCGCCCCCATCGGCGCCAGGAACACCACCGCCTCGCGCCCCCCGATTGCCGCGCTCAACTCCTTTTCGGCCGCCACCACCTGCGCCTGCAACCCCGCCTCGTACGTCCCCCGCGTCTGCAACGGGTCCGACCCATACGTCCCGGCCTCGTGTTCCCGCACATACAGGTCAAAGGAAGCCGCCTCGCCCTGCCGGTCGTACGCCACCGTCACCGTCGCCGGCGTGGTCCCGCTGCCCAACAAGAACGCCGTCACCGCGTAGTCCGCGAAACACGTCAGGAACAGGTACTCCCGCGACTCCCCGCCCCGTGCGATCGCCCGGAAATTGGCCTTGGCGGTTTCGCGTAGCCTCGGATCAAAGGTGTCCAGCACCACCATGAACAGGGACTCCACGTAGCCCGCATCCGGAATCGCAGCGCCCGCCTCCAGCCCCAGCCAGAGCCGGATGGTGTCTGCCCGCTGCGCGGCTGTCAGGGCGCTCCCGCGCCAGGCGCAACGCACAGCGCCCGCCGCCGGTGTCCCCCGGATCGCCAGGTGCACGGGCGACGCGCCGACCAGGAACAGGCCGTCTTCAAGCAGCGCCTCCACGCTTGATGCGTCGCTGCTCGTGCTCGTGGCTTCGCCGCTCACGCGATCCCCACCCGGACGCAAAGCCTCAACCTGCCTCGCAGGCCCACGACCCGCCGGCACCCGGGCGAGTCCGGCCGCGCCCCTCGGATCGCGCATCGCTGCGAGACCGTCGTCTGGCGGGGAACTGTTGCCGGGCGGCCCAACCGCGGGCAATGGCGGCGGCCGATCGATCGTGACCGCTGGCGGGGCCGCGTCCACGGCAACTGGCGCAACCGCGGGTGCCGGAGCTCGGTCGCTCGCGGCCCGCTCGCCATCCGCGCAGGACACCCCCAGCACCATCAGCACCACGACGATCGTCGGCGGCGCCCGGTCGCGCAGATGCCTCACCACGCCAACAACGCGCCGCATCCCTGGCACGCGGAGCCTCACCCGCCCGCCTCACAGTCCGGCAGGCCCAGCTCGTCGCGGCGGGTCACGCGCAGCTCCGGCGGCACACAGCCAGTGAGCTGGTTGCCACCAAGAGTGGCGTAGTCGAGGCGCTTTGCCTGGCCAAGTGTCGCCGGAATCTCTCCGGTCAACTGATTCTGCTCGAGGTGGAGCCGGTCCAGGTTCGGCAATTCACCGAGGCAATCCGGAATCGGCCCAGTCAGCCGATTACGGTCCAGGCTCAACGTCGATAGGTTGGTGAGTTGGCACAATTCGGCCGGGATAGCGCTGCTGAGATCGTTGCCCGACAGTTCCAGGGTCTCCATCCCGGACAAATGGCCAAGGTCCGGCGGAACCGGGCCGCTCAACCGGTTGAACGACAGATTCAGCGTGGCCAGGTCGGCGAGCCGCCCGAACGCGGAGGGGATGGCGCCGCTGAGAGCGTTGCTGCGCAAGTCCAGCAGCTCCAAGCGCGCCAATTGGCCAAGTTCTGACGGCAGCGACCCCGTGAGGTTGTTGCCCGCCAGTTGGAGCGTGCGAAGCTGCGACAGCCTGCCCAGTTCCGGCGGAATGGGTCCGGCGACCTCGCTGTGATACAGGACCAGCGTTTGGAGCTTCCCCAACGTCCCCCACTGCGCCGGGATCGGGCCGGGGAATGGGGTGAAGCCGAGGTTCAGCACCCGAAGCTCCGTCAACTCGGCCAGCGACGCCGCCTCGGCCGCGCTCAGGGCGCGACTCGTTGCTGGCCACAACCTGGCCAGCCAGAGTTCCGTCACCCGGGCCGGGTTTCCCGCCACGATCACTCCGTCCCACCGGTCCACGGGCGTCCCCGCATTCCAGTTCCACCGAGGTCGGCCGTCAGCGTCCGGCGCCAGGCCCGCCAGCACCTGGCAGTCCCGCACCAGGCCCGGATTGGCCTCCGGCTCCGGTACCACGTACCCCGTCGCACAAGCGGCCTGATTAGCGGCCGCGTCCAGGTCGCGAGCGCGCACCGCCACGGGCCTCGTGGTTGGTTGGCGCAAGTGCGGCACCCTCCGCCCTCGAATCCAGTCCGCGGTTGCGTCGGCCCCTCCAGGGCCCACAGATTCGAAGGCGTAGACCAGACGTCGCACATCCCTCCAGTCTGGCGCCACGTGCTCCAGGAGAACCTCGGCGGCGGCATCCGCGGGATGAACGACGGCAATGCGCGACCCGTCCGGCGACCAGGCCGCTGTGGGCTGCCGCCCGCTCGCGTAGTCTCGGATGTCCCGCGCGTCGGTCGTCTCGTAGGTGTAGCGCGGGGATCTGCCCACCGGCGTGCCGTCGGTAGTCACGACGCAGAAGCCCGCGCCGCACGTGTACAGGATCTGGCCACCCGCCGGCGACCACGCCAGCGTCTCGATCCAGGCCTCGGCCGCCCGGAAGACCGAGGGCCCCTCTCCCTCGTCATAGCGCGTGCGCTGCCGGCCCGTGGTCCACTCCCATCCGTCGATGACGGCGACCGGCCGCACGTCAGTCCCATCCGCCCGCAGCGTGATCAGCTCCACCGTATTGGCGCCCACCGGCCGGGCCACCGCCAGGCGCTGCCCATCCGGCGACCACGACGGGGGGCTTACCGCCGCCGTCAGCCGCTGGAACTCCGTCCCGTCCGCCCGCACGGTGTACAGCGCCGGCTCGGCTTCCCGGTCCACGCGCTCCCGCGTGATGGCAACGAAGGCCAGGCGCTGCCCGTCGGGCGACCACTGCGGCGGATGCGGCAGAAACTTGCTGAGCTCGGTCCCGTCCGTCAGGTCGCGCACGTCCGAGCCATCGGGCCTCATCGAGTAAAGCCGCCAGGTCCCGAACAGGTAGGCGATGCGAGTGCCGTCGGGCGACCAGGCTGGAAAGTTGGCCGTCGTGTCACCCGTCGTCAGCCGCCGCGATGTCCCACCGGCCAGGTCCGCCATGGCAATGTTGAACCGATAGGCGCCCACGTCCAGCAATCGGCCCACCGCGACGGCGTGCGGCCGCGGATACGCGCACGTGGAGTGCAACAGTTGTGTGCCGTCCGGGGACACGCTGATCGCCGACATCGGTCCCAGGCGGTATTCCTCAATGAACCCGTAGAAGGCGCGGGCCTCGGCTTCAACGGCCCGGAGGTCGGCGTCAGGGTCCGGGTGATACACATCGATGCCAATCGCGTCATGGGCGGCCGTTACTTGCGCATCGGCGACCTGCCGCACGCGCGAGCCGTCCGCCGGCGCAACGAATATGGCGCCCCCGAGCGTGAAGAAGAGCTCTGACCCATCCGGGCTCCACGCCACGGACTGGCGGCGTTGCCACGTCCCCCATTCCCAGGAGTGCCGGCACGCCGAGGGTGGAGGCGATTTGTGCACGGTGCGAACGAGCACGTCCGAGAAGCTGATGGGCTCGGCAGTTGGTGTCCGCTCCGGCTCGACGTCCGGCGTCGACTGCGGCTCCGCGGCAGCCGTACCCGTCGGCGTTCCCTCTCGTGTCAGCGGCGGAGTTACGTCTGGCGTGACTTCCGCGCGAGCGCCAGGCGTCGGTTCGCGCGCCGCCGGCGCGGTGACCGCCGCCGGCGTCCCTGGCGCCGGTGTCCGTTCGCCGTCACCCGCAGCCGCTGCCATCGTCGGAGTCGGCGTCGACAGCGCGCCCTGCTCACGTGCTTGCAACCCGACGCTGACCGCGCTCCGCGTATCCGCGGCGGGCGATGGCGGGCCGCTGCGTTGCCCATCCGTCGCGGCAGTCGCTGTCGGCTTGGGCGCCGGGATTGCCGTCGGCTGACCGGCCGTCGCAACCGTCACCACCGGTCCAGGGCTCGGCACGGGACGCAACCTCCCGGGCTCGTCAGTCGCAACACACCCCGCCAGCCCCACCAGCATGGCGGCGCATCCGCCGGCCACGCGACGCCCCAGGCCCCGCCGTACTCGGAACCCTAATCCATGCGTATCACGGGTCCGGCGCATCAGAATCCCGTCTGGTACAAGGCATAAACGGCCATGATGTCAATCGGATGCGGCGAACAGTCCGGCTCCCGCTCGTCATCGTCTGCGGAGCCAAAAACATCTTGATCGTAATTCATCACCGAATCCTCAAACTCTGGATGTGGATTAGTAATCCCTATCAGGTGCCCGACTTCATGCACCATGTCCGTGTACGCCTTGCCCAGGTCATCCGAGGCGTCATTGAAGCACGTATTGAATCGGGCGCCAGGCAGCGGTAGCCGTAAGTCATCCGCAGTGCCGTCTGTCCCATCGTCCGACCATGGACCGGAGTCGTATGCGCCCCGGCGCACGACAATATCCGATGACTCCACCTGACCTTCGTCAGAGGATGGAACCGTGCACATATTCGCCTTTTCCCGTTCGCCGGATGAAGTGAACCAGCACCTCTTGGTATAACCGATATCCGAAGCAATATCTTGGAACGCATACGTGGCAATGAGCGGACCTAACGACATGTCGTCAAACATGTACACCTCGGAGTACTTGCGACTTTCGCCGACAAGACGATTGACGATTCGCTCGTCTCGAAGCCGATTCACATACGCGAGCACGTGTTGCTCCCAGTCAGGATCTATGGAATCTATATATATGATTATTCTATCCTTAATCGTAACATAGGTTTCACCGGATACGTCATCCGCCGCGCAGCCATCTACCGGCGGAAGAAAACTCACAAGACTGTCCGTCGCCGTTGTCCATTGCCCAAACGCGTTCTCGATCAGCGCTTCCCAGGCCTCCCGTCGAGTGTCGCCACTCGGGCCGAATGAATCGCCGCAGATGCGATACGCGACGTCTCTGCTTGGCAACCTCTGCTCGAGGCTCAATCCGCCCACATAGCTGTAAGCCGCCGGCGCGCTCGACGACGGCCACACATAGACATTGCGGGCCGCGAACACGTCGGCATCCTGGCTACTGTTTGGGTCGTCCTTGTAAACCAACTGCACGGCATACAACCGCCCGCCCGTCGCCGTGGAAATTGCGTCAATCACGTCGACGCGCAACTCACTGTCCTGCCCGGCATTGAGAATCTGCTCGGTTGTGGAATGCGTGACCACTGCGTCTTCGAACTTGCTCGGTGCCCAGCCTGACTTCCTGTGGTCGTCGGCTTCCGCCTTGCGATACCGCAATTGATAGCTGCCGCCCGTGAAGTTTGCGCCAAGATCCGCGACCGCCTTGTTGACCGGCTGCCAGGTGATCTCGGCCTGGCTGTTCGCGCCGTTCGCCTTGGTGATCGGGGTATCGATCAGGATGACTGTTGCACTGAAAGCGCCTTTCTGCGGTTCCAGCACCCGAACCTGCAGGGCATACGCCTCGTGGTTCTGCAGCCCTAGCTTGGCGCCGTCTACAGTTGTGATGTGCTTAAGCTCGATTTCGCAACGACGCTGAATCGGCCCATCCCCGATCACACCCTGGCACTCGGCTGCGTGCCAGTCGTCCTCGTTCAGCCCCAAGGCACGTGCCTGGACCTCATACCGTGCGGCCCCCGCCACGGCATCCCAGGTCAGCACCGCCTCGCGACCGGCCCTAGGCACGACATTGAGATTGTGCGGCCGCGGCGCCTCTGGCGTCGGCGCGGGCGTCGGCGTGGTCCCGGCCAGCGTCGTAAACCGGTGATCGGCGGACCAGCTGGAGCAATGGCGGTCCTTGGGGCCGTTGCAGGCGCGCATTTTCACTTCGTATTCCGTGCTGGCCGCCAACCCCCGTCAGCGTCTCGCCCCGATCGTTCCCGTCGTCGGCCGGGTGCGTCCTGGCGCCGGTCTCCCGGTCGGGGTTCTGGGCATCGTAGGGCCAGTACCTGAGATCGATGCCGGTCAGCGGCACCCCGCCCGTGTTGGCCGCCGCGCTCCACGTCACCACCACCGAACGCGCCGTGAGCT
>JAPPKM010000041.1 GCA_028874315.1 Chloroflexota bacterium | reverse complement strand
CCTTCGCCGAACCCTCCGGCCCCGTCCACGCCGACGCCTGGACCCGCCTCAAGTCCGAGTTCCTCGAACGTCTCGAAGCCGCCATGCCGGTCGACGGCGCCTTGCTGGACCTTCACGGCGCCATGGTCATCGAGGGCATCGACGACGGCGAAGGCGATCTCCTGCGCGGCGTCCGCGCCATCCTCGGACCCGACCGCCCTGTCATCGTCACCCTCGACCTGCACGCCAACATCAGCGACACCATGGCCGAGCTGTCTGACGTCATCATCCCCTGCGACACCTACCCCCACGTCGACTTCCGCGAACGCGGCCGCGAAGCCGCCGACCTCATCGTCCGCACCCTGCGCGGCGAGATTCGCCCCACCATGGCGGTCGAGCTTCTGCCGTTGCTCTGGGCCGGCGGCAACGTCACCGGCTTCGAGCCCTTCGACGGCATCGTCGCCCGCGCCCACCAGCTTGAAGCCCAACCCGGCATCCTCACCGCCTCCGTCAACCCCGGCTTCGCCTGGGCGGACATCCCCGAGGCCGGTACCTCCGTCGTCGTGGTTACCGACGGCGACCCGGCCAGGGCCCGGCGTGAGGCCAAGACCTACGCCGACTCGGTCTTCGCCCAGCGCCAGCAGTTCCTGGTCGACCTGGTCAGGTTCGACGACGCCTTCGCCGAAGCTAGATCGGCCGGACCCGGAACCATCGTCATCGCCGACGGCCAGGACAACCCCGGCGGCGGTGCTCCCGGCGACTCAACCGGCCTGCTGCGCGCCTTCATCCAGCAGGACCTTCAGGACGCGCTGGTCCTCACCATCTGCGACCCCGAAACCGTCCAACTCGCCCAGGCCGCCGGACACGATGCCGAGGTCGACGTTGCCATTGGCGGCAAGTCGCACCCCGACCAGGGCCCACCCGTACACACTCGCGCCACCGTCGAACGGCTGCTCAACCTTGAGTTCGTCATTCGCGGACCGATGATGACGGGACTGACCCAGAAGTTTGGACCTACCGCCCTGCTCCGTATCGGCGGCGTTCGCGTTGCCGTCACCACCAACCGCCTGCAAATCTTCAGCTTGGAGTGCCCCCGCGCGCTCGGCCTCGAGCCAACGGCCTTGCGCTGGATCGGCGTCAAGTCCTCAAACCACTTCCGCGCCGCCTACGGCCCCATCGCCACCCAGGTCCACCGCGTCGCCTTCCCGGCCGTCCAGTCCCACGATCCCCGCGACCTCACCTACCACCGCCTCCGCCGCCCCATCTACCCCCTCGACCCGATCTAGCTCGCACCACCTGATCGAAGCAGCGACTCGACATCGACGTGCCCCCGTCGCTGCGCCCACTCCAGCGGTGTTGCCCAGGGCTCCCCCGCCAGGCTCGCATCGGCCCCTCGCGCCAGCAATAACTCAACCATGTCAGGCAGCCCGCTTCGCGCTGCCCAGCCCAGCGGCGTCGAACGGTACTCCTCGTCCACTGCATTGACGTCGGCGCCAAACTTCAGGAACAGATCCAGCAGCTCATGCCGGTTCGGATCGGGCCGACCGCGCCCGCCGCGGCTGCAGATGTCATGCAGCGGCGTCACCCGCTGCCAGTTCGGCAGATTCGGGTTCATGCCGTGCTCCAGCAGCACGCGTGTCATATCGGGTGTGTTCCACAGGTAGGTGCGGCATCCCGTCACCATCTCGGGAACTCGCACCCCACGCTCCAGCAGCGGTTGCAAGAGGTCGCGCCGCTTGAACGAGACGGCCATCGTGAAGATCCCGCCGCACCCGTGCGTGCTCACGGCATCCGGGTCCTCGTCCGCCATCGCCAGCACCGCCTCGTCATTGCCGTCCAGCAGGTGCCCGCTCGCGTCCACGTATCCGCCGCGCTCTTCGAACATTCGTCGTAGCTCAGGGGCCTTCGCCATCCATGCGGCGGTTCCCGACGACTCGATGCCGGCGTTTGGATCCGCCCCCGCCTCCAACAGCATCCGGGCCATTTCCCCGTCCCCACGCTGCGCTGCGTGCCAAGTCGCCGATCCATGCGGAGCGTCCCGCCCCTCACGCAGGTTCGGATCGACCCCGTGCGCAAGCAATGTGCGGACCACACCGAGGTGCCCCCGCCGCGCCGCCTCCCCCATCGGCCGCCCGGCCTCATCGCCGAGAGCGCTCAGGGCAGTTGGGTCGGTATCCAGGATTCGCCCCACCTCTTCGTCGTCGCCCATCGCCGCCGCCACGTCAATCGTCAACTCGGCCCCACCGGCCAGCAACTCGCGAACCATGTCGAAGTCATTGCGCTTCAGTGCCAGGTCGATCGACCGCTGGCCCGCCGGGCGGTACCAGGCGTCTGGCCGGTTCCCCCCGCCGCCGGCCTGAACGGCGTCTGGCGGCGCGCCGAGCTCGAGGAGCAGAGTTGCGCATTCAGCCTGCCCGGCTTCGACAGCCCGATGCAGCGGCGTGAACCCCTCGTCATCCCCGCGCTCCAACAACGAGCGGTTGGCGCTGATCAATGCTCGCAGCCGATCCACGTCCCCGGCCGTTGCGGCGGTGTGGGCTTCATGTGGCTCGACGCCCAGCCCCATCGCCACCCGCGCGTCCTCGACGATGCGGGCGACGCCCTCGTGTCCGCGGTCGCGTGCGACCGTGGCCAGCGGCTCGTGGGCGTAACGGCGGTAGCTCGGGTCTGCGCCCAGTTCCAGCAGTGCCCGCACAACGTCTGCGTGCCCCTCGCGCACCGCGAAGTGCAGCGGCTGCGTATACCAGTACTCCGCACGCACCAGGTTCGGCTCGCGTCCGGCCAGGGCCCGCACGCGGTCGACGTCGCCCTCAAGCGCGGCGCGGAGCATGGACCAGATCTCAGCCGGCTCGCAGTCCCAGGATCCCGGGTTGTCGCGCCAAAGCGAATCGGTCAATGCCGGCGCGATGAGCTGCACAACTCCCTCCATGAACGCTTCACGACGGATGGTGTCTCAAGCTCGCCCACCTAGAACGGCAGAAAAGCCCGCCCCCCGCCGTCCACAGTAATCGCGCTGCCCGTCACATACCGGCACTCGTCGCTGGCCAGGTACACGGCCGCTGCCGCCACGTCGTCAGGCATGCCGTAGGCGCCCTGAGGGATCACCCGCGCCCGTCTTGCCCGCAATTCCGGGTCGCGAGCCCGTACCTCCGAGCGCTCCACCCGAATCGGTCCAGGTGCGATCAGGTTCACAGCTATTCCGTACGGCGCCAGGTCCACCGCCATTGCCCGCGTCAGCAGCCACAGCCCGCCCTTGCTGGCTGCGTAGGGCGAGGCATTGGCCTCCGACGCAAACGAATCCACCGACCCGGTGTTGACGATCCGGCCCTCGATGCCCGCGTCCACCATGTGGCGTGCCACCGCCTGCGCCACCACAAACGCCCCGGTCAGATTCGTATCGATGTAGCTATGCCAATCCGCCAGGTCCACCTCCAGGAATGGACCCACCTGACCTGTTCGCGCAGCGTTATTCATCAGGATGTCCAGTGACCCAACCCGCTCGAGCGCTTCGTCCACAATCGCCGCCGCGCTAGCCGGCGTACCCACGTCGCCTCGAAACCAGGAGACCATGCCGCCGTCCGCTCGGATTCCGTCAGCGGTGGCTTCAAGCAGGCCCACATCACGCTGCGTCAGGATCACGTGCGCCCCTTCGGCGGCAAACCGACGAGCAATTCCTGCGCCAATGCCGCGACCGCCACCCGTAATCAGCGCGCGCTTGCCCTCAAGTCGTCCCATCAGTCGCTCCCAGCCAGGTCAGGACACATGCGAGTCTGCGCTGCGTCGTTCGCTCGTTCAATTCAGCCTGCGCGGAAAGGCAGCCAACGCTGCATGCGCGTGCGATGCCGTAAGGTTGATCCAATGCGACGAACGCTTGCTGCTCTCATAGTCCTCGTGCTGGTTGCGGCGTGCGAGCCGGGCTCGGCGCCGGTAACCGAACCGCCGCCGACGATGCCAACCCCGCCTCCTGCCGTGGTGGCCTCACCAGCCCAGGCCACGACGCCGTCGGCGCCCACGACTCGGGCAGCCGCGGCGCAGGCGCCCGCGGCTGCGTCCAGCCGGGACACACCTGCGGCGCCACCGCCAGCGGTCCAGACCAGCCCGCCGGCAACCGCCGTACCGACGCTTGTTGTGCCAACCCCAACGCCTACGGCAGCCGCCCAGCCGACACCCACGGCCGGCGTCGCGGTCGAAGCAACGCCGCTGGCAACGGAATCTCCGCTGCCGACACCGACGGCTGAGCCCACGCCCACGCCAACTCCAGCGCCGACACCTGCGGTGGTGGCCACCCCGCGGGCCGCCCCGGCTGGGGGACTGGGGATTGATGCGCAGGTCGTCGCCACCGGATTCGATCGCCCCATTTTTGTCGGCCACGCCGGCGATGCCAGTGGCCGCCTGTTTGTCGTCGAAAAGCCCGGCCGGATCCTGGTGGTGCACAACGGTCAGGTCCGCAACGAACCCTTCCTCGATATCACCGACCGCGTCCGCTCCGGGGCCTACGAGCAAGGCTTGTTCAGCGTCGCCTTCCACCCCGGCTATCCAACCAACGGCCGCGTCTTCGTGGACTACACCGATCACAACGGCGACACCGTCGTATCGGAATTTGCCGCCGACCCCGGACAAGCCACGGCCGACCCACAGTCCGAGCGCGTCCTCCTGCAGGTCGCGCAGCCGTATGAGAATCACAACGGCGGCATGATTGCTTTCGGCCCCCAGGACGGCTACCTCTACATCTCGGCCGGCGACGGGGGATCCGGCGGCGACCCGCTGGGCCACGGCCAGAACGCCGGCACGTTGCTCGGCTCGCTCCTCCGAATCGATGTCGCTATTGAGTCCGGCTACGCCATTCCCGTCGACAACCCCTTTGCCGGTCAGCCCGACAAGCGCCCCGAGATCTTCGCCTACGGCCTGCGCAACGTCTGGCGCTTCTCGTTCGACCGGGTCACCGGCGATCTCTGGCTGGCCGACGTAGGCCAGAACGACCTCGAAGAGGTCCACCTGGCCCTGGCGCCGCTGCGTGGCGGCCTCAACTTTGGCTGGAACATCATGGAAGGCAGCGCCTGCTTCCCACCAATCGTGACGGGCTGCGCCACCGAAGGCCTGCAGATTCCAATCGCGGAGTACGGCCGCGACAACGGCTGCTCAATCACCGGCGGCTACGCCTACCGCGGCCACGCCTTCCCGGCGCTCGCCGGCGCCTACATCTTCGGGGACTACTGCAGCGGCCGCGTCTGGACGCTCCAGCTTGACGCTCAGGGCGCCTGGCAGATGATCCAGCGAGCCGACTTCGACTTCCTGATCCCGACCTTCGGCGAGGGCGGCGACGGCGAAATCTACGTCACCGACGACGCCGGCGGCCGCCTCTTGCGCCTGATCGCCGTCAACGAACCGCCGTCGGGCTAGTCAGCCAGCCGCACACCGCCGCTTCGCGGCGCCAATCGGCCAGCCCAGATCCGGCTAGACGTCAAACACCTCGTCCGAAACCGTCCCCGGAATCCGCTTCCCGCGGACGTGAGTGTAGCCCCGTACCGTCGGTGCGCCCGGGATTTCCTTATCGTTGATCGAGTTCGACCGCATGTAGTGCGTAGCGAAGCCGCGCCGCCGCGTGTCCGTCTCGTTTGGCCCGCTGGCGTGATACGTCAGGCTATGGTGAAAACTCACACTGCCGGGCCGCAGTGGCACCGGCACGGTCGGGTAATCACCCCCGAACTGCCCTTCGATCGTCGGCCGCGACGTCGGCGAAATAATCGCCCAGCGGTGACTCCCCGGAACCATCCACAGGCAGCCGTTCTCGATCGTCACGTTGTCGATCGCCGTCCAGGCCGAAATCAGGTCCATCGGGAAGATGTTCTTGAACGACGCCGAGTCCTGGTGCCATTCCTTCGCCGACCCGTGCCGCGGCGGCTTCATGAACAGCTGGTCGCCATAGAGCGTAATGTCGTCCGTGTCCATCAGGTCAGCGATCACGTCCACGATCTTGGGGTTGCGCGCGTGCGCCCGCAGCACCTCATCCTCCGGAACGATGTGCGCCAGCTTGCGCGTCGCCATCACGCGGTCGTCGACCTTGTCCTCGGCCTCGCG
>JAPPKM010000065.1 GCA_028874315.1 Chloroflexota bacterium | reverse complement strand
TTGGCGAGTGGACGGTGCTGGGGCCCTGGCACGGGGCGAGCGTGTTCAGCGACGAGCAGGATCGGTGGTTTATCACGCACGCGCTGCGGCCGTTTGGGCAGCCCTCGACGCGGTTGCGTCCGATGATCGGACCGCTGCAGGGGTTGTGCCTGGGCGGGATTGTGTGGAGTGAGGGGGTGCCGGTGCCGGTGGACCTTCGCCACGTCCTGGGGGAAACCTAGGACGTCACAGCCGGACGCTATGCGCCTCGTCTAACCCAGCTTCCGAATTAGGAAACGACCTTGGTCGCCGCGTCGCCAACGCGGATGGGGCCGGATTGGATGACGCGGGTGTTGACGCCGCGGAGGCGGAGGGCCTGGCCGGTTGGGGTGCTGATGAAGCGGAGGGCGTCGTGGCCGAAGCGCTGGGCGAATTTGGCGCAGCCGGTGTGGGGTTCGGCAGAGATTTCGAGAACAGCGTCGCCAATGGCTAGCCGAGCGCCCGGGGGCAGGTTTTGCTCGCTCAAATCGATGTCGATGACGAGCTGATCGCCGGCGAGGGGCCAGCGGTCCTCGGTGCGGGCGAGCAGGGCGATGAGGCGGGCGTTGATGACGGTGACCTGGGCTGCGGGGTTGGGGCCGCCGTCGGGGGTGCGAGGGCTGCCGCGGGTGAACCAGGTGTCGCCGACGAGACCGGCATCGACATCCAGCGTGCCCTCGGCCACGACCTCGCGCTGATCCACGCCCGGTCGCTGGACGATCATGCACAGGGGGCCAGCGTCGGTGGGCGACTGCCGGATATGGTCGAGTCCTGCGTCCAGATCCTGACTCGTCAATTGGGACTGGGAGTTCACCGCTCCGCAAACCTCCGCGTGCGTCCGACGCGGCCGTCCGAACGGCGGGCTGTCTCCGCCGATGTGGACTGGCGTCGCTTGACGCTCGACCATAGCCGCATTACCGACTCCGGCCAACAGGACTTGATCGAACTCTCTTGAGAATGTCACGCGGGCTGACGGCCTTCGGCTATCCGGCATACCGGGTGCTGTGGCTGAGTTCGACCCTGACGGCGCTGGGGACGTGGGCGGAACGGCTGGCGGTGGGCTGGCTGGTGCTGGTGGAGACCGAGTCCATCCTGCTGTCGGCGGCGACCTTCGCCGTGCGCAGCGCTCCCGGGATCATCGCCGCGCCGCTGGGGGGCGCCGTGGCCGACCGCTATCCGAGAACGCGGTTGTTGCCGATCACGGCCGTGATTCGAGCGGTGCTGAAGGTGCTGCTGGCGCTGATCGCCTGGGTGGGGTTTTCGAATCCCTGGCCAATTTTTTTGCTGATCGCGCTCGGCGGGGTGGTCAACTCGTTCGACATGCCGGGCCGGCAGGGACTGATTACCGACCTGGTGCCGCGCCAGGTGCGGATGAACGCGATTTCGCTGCACGCCGTGGGCAGCCTGGCCGTGGGGGCGATTGGCGCGCTGGCCAGCGGGATCACGGCGGAGCTGCTGGGCATTCCGGCGGCGCTGGCGGCGGCGGCGGTGCTGGTGCTGCTTGGCGGCGCGATCGTGCCGCTGATTCCGAGTGTGCAGCCCGCGACTCGCGACCAGCAGACGCCACTGCGAATGGTCTTCCGCGACACCGCGGACGGCATCAAGCTGATGGCGGGGCTGCCAGTGGTGGCCACGCTGCTGCTGATGGCAATTGCGGTTGAGATCTTTGGTTTTGCCTACCAGTCCGTGATGCCGGCGATGGCGCGGGGCGAGTTGCAGGTCACGGAGTCGGGGCTGGGGACGTTGCAGTTCGCCGCGGGCATGGGGGCGGTGAGCGGGGCGGTGGCGCTCTCGCTTCTGGGTGACTTTCGGCGCAAGGGCAGGCTGCTGCTCGGCGCGACGATGGTGTACGGGCTTGGTCTGGTGGGCGTCGCGCTGAGTCCCAGCCTGGCAGTTGCGATCACGCTGGTGACGCTGGTGGGCGCCATGGCCGCCGCGTTCGACGCCATTCAGCTGACGCTGTTGCAAGCGACGGTGCCGGACGAGATGCGGGGACGCGTGGTGGGGGGCTGGCTGTTTGCCATCGGTTTTGGGTGGGTGGGGCACCTGGCGATGGGGGCTGTGGGCGAGGCGGTAGGCGTGCGGTGGGCGGTTGGCGGGGCCGGGGTGGTGGTGGTGGCGACGAGCCTGGCGGTGCTGGCCCTGGCGCCGAAGCTGCGGCGGGCCTGACTAGCACGCGGTCAGGCCGATTCGGGGATCTCGCCCTTCGAGGCCTTGAAGGCCAGAATCCGATTCAGGCTTTCGGCGCTGAAACCGTGCTGGGCCGCGACGAGCAGGCCGTCGGACTCTGTGGAGACGCCGGGCTGCATGCGGTAGGTGTAGCGCGCGGGTTCGACGGAATGATCGAGTTTGCAGGCGAGATAGCGCAATCTGTCTTCTCCCGTGAGGCGCTGAACCAAGCCGTGGTAGTGCGTGACAAAGAAGACGGCGGCGCCGGAGCGCATGAAGCAACGCAGGGCCACTTCGGAGACCACCAACCCGTCCTGGGGCGAGGTGCCGCGGAAGAGCTCGTCACAGAGGGCCAGGCTGCGGGCGGTGAGCTGCTCGACGAAACGGACCGCGCGGGAGCACTCGTGGGCGAAAGTGGATTCGCCGGCCTGGACATCGCCGGGACGAATGAAGTGGGAAAGGATCTTGTCGCGCGGCTCGAGGGCGGCCTCGGACGCGAGGATGGGGAGGCCGGCCTGGAAGAGCGCCTGCGTGATGCCGATGGAGTCCAGGTAGGTGGTCTTGCCGTTGTTGTTGGCACCGGTGATAAGGACAGTGGGTTGCCGAGGGGAGAACTCGACGTCGCTGGGGACGCAGGCGTGATCGGCCAGCACGGCGAGTTCAGGAGGGACGAGGCCGTGGATGTGGGTGGGCGCATCAGAGGCCGGATGGACGACCGTGGGAAAGGTGATGGGGATCCCGCGGGCCTGGAGGCTGCGAAAGAAGCGCACGGCGGCGGCGACGGCCTTGAGGGTGACCAGCAGGCGCTCGAAACGGCGGATGGCGGGCGGGAACTGGCGGAGGTAGAAGAGGTTGTGATCGGACCGGACCCTTTCCAGGATCCGAAACAGGGTGTTCTCGTCTTGCATGGCGCCGCTGGGCTCGGCCGAGATTTCGACGTAGAGCGTTCCCTCCCCGGCGGACGGCTTGAGGCTCTCCCACGCATACCCAAGCCGCGGCGCCCCGGGGATGAAGCCGAGGGCGTTGTTGGCAATGACTTTGATCAGCGGCTCGCGCGAGGTGCGACGGAAAAAGACCGTCCCTTTGGCCACGCCGGCGGACTCGTCAACTCCGATCACGCCGGACAGGTGGTAGTTACGGGTAAAGATCGACTCTTTCACGACGCGGGTCAGCTGGCGGAAGATTTCGCTGTCCATCTGGTACTCGAACGCCGAGCGGCGCTGCGGCGCCGGATCCCAGGGGTTGAGCACGTCGCCGACGCCGAAGCCGCCGGGCGTGCCGCGCTCGAGGGACTCCCCGGTTGACTCGTTGACCAGCGCGTAGGTGTAGTTGAGTCGACCCTGCTGGGTGGTCCCGCCCAGCAAGCTCTCCCGCTTTGAGATGTGCACGCGTCCGGACAGGCTGACTTCAAGGGCCAGCCGGGGGTTGAGCCTTCGCGTGGCGTTTGAGGCTTCGGCCGAGGCGTCGTCCAAGGCGCTGCGTACGCCGACGAGCCAATCCGGCAGTGAGCCCTGGAGCGCGGCGCGCACGGTGGTCAGGGCCTCCGCGTAGGACTCAAACCGTTCGAGGTTGTATTGGTAGCCGCCGCGTGCTTCCTGGTTGGAGTCGTAGGGCGCGATGTCGAGGACCTGGACCACATTGCCCAGTTCAGGGCGATCCCAGAAGGCTCGAACGACGTCCTGGCGCTGCCGGATGGTGGCGGCGTCGGTCTCGAAGCCGAGGATCCAGCTTTGAAGCGCTGCGCGGACGCGCTTGGCGACGGTGTGTGGATTGGTGCGAGCGTCGTCCGACTCGGCGGCCGCGATTGCGTCGATGAACGAATCGAGGCCGAAGTCGGCGGGGAGCGGGATGCGGCCGGGCTCGTGACCGGGCAGGTCGATGGGAAGTTCCCGGCGACCGGGAGCTGTGGACAGGTTGCGCTGTTCGCTCATGGGACAAACTCGACGTGCGAAGCCGCCAGACCGGCTTCGCTACGCTTGCTCACTCAATGTAGCTGTCCAGCCGAGGGGCGACGGTTCAGATGACGGGTGAGACGGAGAGGCCGCCGGAAACCCGTCCACCGCGCGAGGGCCTGTACCGACCGCGGCGCTATGCGACGGGACGATCAATCGAACAGGAGCCGGTGACGCTCGACCAGAGACGGCCAGCCGGAAGTTCGGCGCCCCTCGCATCGTTCGTGCTGATCCTGGCCTGGCTGGTCGTCTGGTCGATTGACGTTCGGAATCCCATTCCGGCATTCGCGGGGTTCGTGCTCGGCTTTGTGGTCCTGGTGATCTTCCCGCAGGAGCGCATCGCGTTTGGGCACCTGGGTCGTCGGCTGATCCTGCTGCCGGCCGCGCTGGCCTTGCCAATTACGTATGTGGTGCTGCGGTTGCGGGGGGTGGACAGCATTCTGGACACGCCGGCGGTACTAATCCTGGTGCTTTTGCTGACGCCGCTGGTGCTCGTGGTGGTGCATACGCGCGAGCGGGGTACGGCGCCGATTCCGTTTCTGACGCTGGCTCTCATGCTGGCCTTGCCGGTGGCGGTGATCGGCTACGGATTCGTTGAGCAGCGCTATCTGGGCGCCGAGCACGAGCCGCGAATCATCGAAGACCCGTCCCTGAACAAGGTCTTTGGCATTGGGTCGATCGGCGGGCGCATTGAATCGATTACGAGCGAAGCGGAGGGACACCCGGCAGCGCTGCTAATCGACAGCGTGGTGGATGGAACGACGCCGGCGTGGCGGTCGGAGGACTCCGGTTTGCCGCAGGACATTACGATCCGGCTGAATCCGCCGCGCGTGCTGGAGCGCGTCGTGCTTTACAACGCGGACCATGAGCCGCTGGAAACCTGGCCGCGCTGGGTTGAGATTGCGATCGACAGCGGAAGCGGTACGTCCGAGTGGGTCCGGCGGCAACCGCTGCGTCCGGACATCGAAAACGTGGTGGATCTGCCGGACGACGTTGTGACGGCGCTCACGGTTCGGATTGCCGAAACCTTCGGAAGCGGCGGCTACGTGTCAGTGGCGGAGATTCTGTTGGTCGCCCGGTGACGCCGGCGTTGTATCCGGCGCGGAGTTCGTTCGGGACGCCTAGGGTGAAATCGACAGGCGTTACGTACGGCGATTGGAGTCGCCGGCACGCCTAGACCTTGGCGCCGAGTTCTTCGAGGCGGTGGATGAGGTTGGTGAGGGCTTCGTTGGCGGAGAGTTCGTCCCGGATGATGCCGGCGTCGAGTTGGTTGACGAAGGCGCCCCATTGGGGGCGGTCGACGGTCACGTAGTTGGCCGTTTGCATTATGTCAACAACCATCTGAGCGGCCTCGTCGCTGTAGCTGACAAAGAGGCGCTTGAGTTCCTCGGGCGTGAGGCGCTGGGCGGGGACGTTGGCGACGCGCTGGGTGTTGCGATCAAGGGCGCGGAGGGCGTCGTAGGCGACTTTGGGCTCCTGGGTCCCGTTGCCGATGCCCATCATCATCCAGACGCTGACGGGGGCGCCGCCGGAGCCGAAGTGGGGGAAGGGATAGAGCACGTTGTCGGGGCCGGTACTGCGGGTCATCCAGCCGAAACTCAGCCCGCCAAGGGACATGACGAGCATGGCGAGCTGTCCCTGGGTGTAGCGGAACCAGAGCGGCCGGCGGTTACTGTCCGCGCTTTCGGCCAGGCCGTAGGTGGTGGCGAGGTCGTAGTAGGTCTCGGCGATGGCCTTGGCCGGGTCCGAGCGCAGGGGGGCGAAGGTGCCCTGGCTGTCGGGGAGGGCGCCTAACGCGGACTGCAGGAACAGGAAGCTGGGGGTGTAGCTCCAGAGCTGGTCGGGGGCGCCCCACATGGGTTCGACGTTGAGCAGAAGGCCGAGGGCGTCGCTGCCGCCGGGGGCTTCGGGGTCGCCGTGCATGGCGAGGG
>JAPPKM010000045.1 GCA_028874315.1 Chloroflexota bacterium | reverse complement strand
CTAAGGGCGGTCGCCACGGTCAGCGCCAGCAGCGCCGGCCGGTACTCGCCGACCATCTCTTCCAGCAGCGGCACGACCCGCACGGCGTTCTCGGGGCGGCTGTCCGCTCCCCGCCTGCCCGCGGCGCCAAGCATGCGAAGGTCGATGCCACCGCCTTGGAGGAGAGCGCTGACTTCCGCGGTCGCCTGCTCCGGCGACACCCCCGGCGCGAGGCGCCCGAGGGCGTTGAAGGCCAACACGGTCATCATCGAGGTTGCTCCCCCGCTGCGACCACCGGCGGCGTGAACGGCGGAACGACGAACGGGCAGAACTCGCTGTCCGAGGTTGGGAAGTAGAAGCCCTCGGACAGCACGCCGACCATGGTGCGCAGCTCTCCGTTCAGGTCCAGCACCGCACCGACGATGTCCGGATCCGATGCGAAGTGGTTGGTCCACGCGCGGTGGCTCAACAGCACCACCCGGTCGGCACCTGCTCGCGCCTCCTCCTCCGCGAAGAGCCGGCCAAGATGCGGCGTCGCCCGCAGCAACGGGAACAACGCCGGCGATACGCTGGCGTCACGCAGGGTGACCGTCCCGTACGGGCTCGTCCACGCCACGGAACTCTCGCGGTACGCGGCGAGGTGCTCGAACCACTCGGCATCCTGGAGCAGTGGCATCGAGCGGTTGGTGAGCATCCACCGACCAAGCCCGCTGGCCTCGCCCACGTGCACGATCCCCTCGGGGTCCGGATAGGGCAGGGGCCGCAGCAGCAAGCCGTAGACGATGCCGAACATCGAGGTGTTGGCACCGATGCCGAGAGCAAGGGTCAGGAGCGCGGCGAGCGTGAACCCGCGCTGGCCGCCGAGCCGGCGCGCGGCCAAGCCGACATCGTGGGTCAGCGTGTCCATGCAGATACGGCACCTCACTTTCGGCGGCCTTTCGCCTGCCGGGTCATCGTGAGTTATCTAGATCCCAGTGACCTTGAATTCCTCGTTGTATCCCTCCTTCTGAACAGGAATCGACTGGGCCACCCCAGTCGTCCGTAGACCGGCCCACGGACCACAGACAGTCGCCAACCCGATCGCGGCCAATTGATCAAGCGGCTCCAGCAAGATCGCGCATCCACGAACAGGCCACGATTCACTGATGCCAGATGAAGCCGCTGCAACCGATACGCTGTTGAAATGGTTGACGTGCAGGATCGCAAGACCGAATTCGTTGACAAGGTGACAGCTCACGAGTGTGGGATTCTGCACCGCGGGTTGTCGATCTTCGTTTTCGACGCGGGCACCCGCCTGCTCTTGCAGCGCCGCGCGTCCGGAAAGTACCACTCGGGAGGCCTCTGGTAGAATACGTGTTGCAGTCATCCTCGGCCCGGTGAATCGCTGACCGACTCCGCGCACCGGCGGTTGCAGGAGGAGATGGGCTTCGGCTGCGCGCCCGAAACCGTATTCGGCCTCGTTTACCGCACGACGTTGGGGGCGGACTGGTGGAGCATGAAATCGATCACGTGATCGCCGGACGGTTGGACGGAACTCCCCTCCCCGACCCGCGTGAGGTGGAGGACTGGAGGTGGGAGAGCGTGTCAGCCGTCCAAGCACAACTCGCCGCGAATCCGATGCAGTTCACGGCATGGTTCACGGCCACTCTCGATGGGCTTCTGGCACGGGGACTCTTGCGGTGAGTACTGACCGTGCCGCAGTTGTTCTGGACCGGCATCGCCACCGCGGGGAAAGTGCGGCGAGTACCGCCAGAATCGACAGGGCAATCTCGATGGCCGCTGAGCACCTCCTCGGACTGCAGGACGGGGACGGCTACTGGCGGGGTGAGCTAGAGGCGAACTGCGCGATCACGGCCGAATACTTGCTTCTCACGCACTTCCTGGACGTACCCGACCGCGCTCGGTGGAGGAAGATCGTCAACTACCTTGAGGAAATGCAGCTTGAAGACGGTGGCTGGTCGATCTGGTACGGCGGCCCGGGCGATCTCAGCATCGCCATCGAGTGCTACTTCGCGATGCGGCTGGCCGGCGTCCGATACGACGCCCCGGTTCTCGTCAAGGCACGGCGGTTCATTCTCGAGCGCGGGGGCGTGCCGAACGCGCGCGTCTTCACCAAGCTCTGGCTCGCGCTGTTCGGGCTGTGGGAATGGGAGGATCTGCCCGCTCTCCCCGTGGAGGTCATGCACCTCCCCACGTGGTTCCCGTTCAACGTCTACGACTTCGCGAGTTGGGCGAGAGGCACGATCATCCCTTGCTCGATCCTTCTGGTCAAGAAGCCTTACTGCGCCGTGCCGGAGTCGGCCCGCCTCGACGAACTCCATCCCACCGGCGCAGAGGCGGCGGAGCGTCAACCCGGCGGGAACGGGACGCGACCGAGCTGGGAAGCGGTCTTCAGGGCGGCGGAGCGCGTCTTGCGTTTCCTGGAACGGCGACCGGCGGTGGTTGCGTGCCGGCCCCTGCGGGAAGCCGCCTTGAAGAAGGCCGAGCGCTGGATACTGGACCGTCAGGAAGTTGACGGTTCTTGGGGAGGGATCCAGCCGCCTTGGGTCTTTTCGCTGATGGCGCTGCGCACGATGGAATATGGCAACGGGCATCCTGTCATCAGGAAGGGGTTGGAGGGCTTTGAGGGCTTCGCGAGGGAAACGTGCGACACCTTCCGCATCGACCCATGCGTGTCACCAGTCTGGGACACATGCCTGTCGCTCGTGGCCCTTCAGGATGCCGGCATATCCCCGGAAGAGCCTTCCATGGTCAGGGCCGCCCGATGGCTTGTCGGCAAACAGATCCTCGAACAGGGCGGGGACTGGCAGGTCAGGCGACCGCGTGTCAGGCCGGGCGGCTGGGCGTTCGAGTTCACCAACGACACCTATCCCGATACTGACGACACGGCGCTGGCCTTGATTGCCTTGCACAGGATGGGTTGGCGCGACGAGCCGCGCGTGCGGCTCGCCCTGGACAGAGGTCTGGGATGGCTGGAGGGGATGCAGAGCCGGAACGGCGGCTGGGGCGCGTTCGACGCGGACAACGACAAGCGCTGGCTCGCTGCGATCCCCTTCTGCGACTTCGGCGAGGTCACCGATCCGCCCACCGAAGACGTCACTGCCCATGCCCTCGAAGCGTTGGGGCGCATGGGCTTCGACGCCAGCCGACCGGCGGTGCAAGCCGGCTTGCAGTACCTGCGAGAGACACAACAGGCGGACGGCTCCTGGTGGGGCCGGTGGGGTATCAATTGCATTTACGGCATCGGGGCCGTTCTGCCGGCACTCAAGTGGGTCGGCGAGGATATGGACCAGCCTTACATCCGCCGAGCCGTCGATTGGCTTTTCCGCCACCAGCGTGACGACGGTGGTTGGGGCGAGGGCGTGGGAAGCTACTTCGACCCGACACTGCGCGGACAGGGACCGAGCACGAGGTCCCAGACGGCTTGGGCGCTGATTGGGCTGATCGCGGCTGGACACGCCGAGACAGAGGGCACCAAGCGGGGGGTCGACTATCTCGTCCGCACGCAACAGGCGGACGGATCGTGGGTTGAGCCGGAGTTCACGGGCACCGGGTTCCCGGGGGACTTCATGATCAACTACCATCTGTACCGGCTCTACTGGCCGCTGATGGCGCTCAGCCAGTATCGTCGGGCGATGCGTGACGAGACGGTTGGCCCGGGGCGGTTGTAGGCCACTTTTATCGCGGGTTCGCGCACGCCGCTGCGTGCGGCTCCGGGCCTCGGTGTTCGAGGTTCGTCGCGTGGAAGGAGAACCGGACGATGGAAGCTCACCGGCCGTGGGGGACCCTGGGGCTGGCTCTTGGTTTCGCGGCGGGTTGCTCGGCGATCCTCGGTGCGGCAGAGTTGAAGCTGGAGACGCTCGCGGCCTGGACTCGGTACACCGAGGCGACGGAACGGCGCATCGCCCGCGAGATCGCGCACGGTGAGCGGTTCCTCGTGCTGGACTTCCGCCCCGACGCGCAACGGGCGCGCCGGGAACTGCTCGCCGGCCAACCGGTTCTCGCCCGGATGGAAACTCGCCACGAGAACGGCGAAGCGATCAAGGTGCCGAAAGGCCAGATCCACCACTGGCGTGGTGCCATCCTGGTGCCGAACGCCGACGTGGACCACGTGGTTGACGGCCTCCAGTTTGCGATCCCGCCCCATGAACTGCAGAACGATGTCCTCGAATCGCGCGTCCTCTGGCGCGAAGGCAACCAGTTGCGGCTGTTCCTCAAGCTGAGCCGCAAGGCGGTCGTCACCGGACACTACAACACCGAGCATGAGCTGGAGTACACTCGCCCGGGCGGCACCCGAGCCTGGAGTCGGAGCAAGGCCACGCGAATCGCGGAACTGGAGCACTTCGGGACGCCGGAGGAACGCGAAAAGCCGGTGGGCAACGACCGCGGGTTTCTGTGGCGGCTGAACGTGTACTGGCGCTACGAGCAGCTGGCCGACGGCGTGCTGATGGAGTGCGAGGTCGTGACGCTGAGCCGGTCCATCCCGATCCTGGTGCGCTGGATGGTCGCGCCGATAGTTACTCGGGAGTCACGCGCCGCGCTCCTGGACATGCTGCAGGCGATGCGCATCAAGCTCGATCCCAGCCGACGAAGGTGACGTGCCTTCGCGACGGTCGCGGTCTGGTGGGTCACGTTTTCGGAACCGTGGATGCCGTGGACCCGGTGGACCGTGGCCCCATAGACCCGTGGACAGGCAGCGGGCGATTTTCGGAAGGCGGTTCCGAATCGGTGCTTGACGGCGCTCATGCCACGACAGTACGCAGGCCGCGTCACGGTGCTGTAGCACATTGCGGCCAGGGCCAGCGAGAACGGGGAACCGATCGTGATGACCGCGGCCGCAGTCTCGCAGTACGTCGAACCACGGCTATCGGGACATGGTCGCCGCCGAGCAGGCGCAGCAACCGGAGATCGCCCTTTCAGCCGAAACGCGCCTCTCGGACGCCATGGCGCCAGCGCAGTTGATCAGCAGGTCGATCCGCGGACACTGTTCCAGCAGCGAACCGGCGCAGGCGCGGACGCTGGAGAGCGACGACAGGTCGCACGGGACGGCGACCGCTCGCCCGGCTCCGTTCGACCGGTTCAGTTCGTCAACCGTACGGGCGGTCTTCTCCGGGTTGCGGCCGAGGAATTGCAGGTTCCGCGTTCATCTGCGCGAGCCGCCCGACCGCCACGCGCCCCATCCCTTCGGTCCCGCCCGTGAACACGACGTGCAGGCCGGCAAGGTCGCGCTGCACCGTCTCGACGGGATGCTTCCTGTGCCAGCGGAAGAACGTCGCCAGCATCACCCGCAGACTGCCGCCGGACATCGACTGCCTCCGTTCCGTCAGACGCCATGCACCCGCTGGCAGCCCGTCGCCAAGGCCGTTCAGGCATTCAACGGCGAGCCCCGGCTGCGCAGCAGGGGTGGTCACGCGCCCGGCATCGTCGGACCCGTCGGAATCCGCGCACGCCACACGACGGGCTCTTTTCCGACGATGCCCAATCGTCGACACCGTACCGCCGGTCATCATACCGAACACGGCAACCCGTCAGATGGTCGCGCCTGCGACACAGCCCGGCTCTCTCGTCATCCGGCGGCAAAGCGTGAACGGCGGCCAGCGTGGAACCCGGCGACGAATGCCGAGCAACGCGACCACGGAATCCCCTCTGGTGCCCAGGAATCGCTGCGCTCCGATGAGCGTTCACGTTCACCGAAATCCGTGCTCACGTTCCCCGGAATGCAGAGCATCTTCCGGTCGGCGGCGCGGCGCCCCGGCGGTGCGACAGAAGGCGCACGGTGGCTCGCCGCGCCGGTGAGCGAAAGATGGGTTGAACTAAGCTCGGCGACATCGAGAACCGGATCAAGGAGTTGCGCGACGGGCTGCAGAGCAGTGAATCGGCACTCTATCAGAACACGCCCGTCGAGCGGGAGCGGCAGCGCGACGTCGTCGGCAAGATGGTTGGGCAAGGCGGTCGCCTCCGACGGAACGGTGGCCCTGTGTGGTCGTTCTCGGTCACGCCGCGTGGCGCCGGTGTTTCGTTGCCGATCCCCGGATCATCCGGCCGGGAGCTTGCGATCGGCGACCGCCGTCGAACGGTCATCGGAGTTGCCCCGGAAGGGTTCACGGGGCTGTTCCGAGGGGTCGCGCCGGAGTTCTGGCAGCCGCTCGACGACGCCG
>JAPPKM010000167.1 GCA_028874315.1 Chloroflexota bacterium | reverse complement strand
TTTCTCTACTCGCTGCTCACTACTTGAGTAAATCCACTCAGTCGATTGCCCTGTCTCGATCAGGAGGGTGGGTTGACAACGAACGAGATGCACTCTACAATATCCCATCCACTGTCCAACCAATCGGGGCCACCGCTACACCTCGTTGGCCCAACCGAGGAACGATACTTCGCTCCTTCATGTTCGTCACTGTTGTGTGACCCATCCATCCCGCTCATTGACCTCACCGGAGTTTCGTCCTACATGCCACCCTTTGCACCCCAGCGCGCACGCTGTCCACTCAATGCATCACCGCTGGACTGAACCTCCACGACCGTATAGACTAACCGCTAAGCCGTCGCAGAGGCTTGAAAGATCAGTGCGTGTGCAGGTCCTATGTCGCCGATGCCACATCCGATCCCTCGGTCGCTATGCTGCGTTCGTAGGAGCATCGCTTCGCCAAGAGGGCTATCTGACTACGTACTATGATCAACGCGTTGCCCGCGTCGTACCCTCCGACTCGGCGACCTTGACGTTTTCATACCCAGCAAGAGCTCTACTACCGTGGGCTAGGCGACACCGAGACAGCGAGCCGGGGAACAGTTTCGAGCAGTCGCAGACCTCCAGCGAAATACTCCGAGCAGTGGACGACGGAGCCCAGGGACGCTGCCGCCCTCTATCCGACGGGGTAACCACTGCAGCCGAGAGCCAACACTCCGTGACACCGTTGACCGCAGCCCGCGGCCGACTTATTCCGTTCAAGTCGTCCGTGACCGCGGGAGTAGCATTCGACAAGCGCCTGCAGGTATCCCCGATAGAAACTTACTCATAGGGAGTTCAACGATCGCACACTCTGCTTCTTCCACTGAGATTCGCGCTGTTTGGTTGCGTCGCGACTCACGCCCGCGCTCAACAGGTTCGTGGCGATACCTGGCACTGACATCCATAGGCAACGCTGCCGCGCGTGAGACACTTGTCACAGCAACTTCGCAGATGGCTGGACTGTGGGCTGATTTGTTCCAGAGCCTGCTCGTTCCAACGCCCGAGTTGCTATGGCGGGCTCCTGGTTTGGGAATCGGCCGCGATGCCCAGACCGCTTATTCCAACCTTCTCGGTCGATACATGGCTCGGACATACCTAACCGAATGTGAACGCGTCCGCGTCCTTGTTCCGCTCGACGTCGCCAAACGGCGTTTGGAGGGCACGGCATACTCCGTCGGAAAGCAACCTCATAGCCAAGGTTACGAAGCCGATTGGATCGGTTTGGACGACCATGGACTGGTGATCTGCGAAGCAAAGGGTACGAGCGAACCGAGCGATAAACCTTGGCGTGGACCGTGGCACTCCTGGCCGCAGCCATTGCAAACGGCCATCGGACAGGCGTGCCGAACCACTGTGTTTGCGGACTACCATCGCAGAGTGTTGCCCGCCCGACGTTGGGCGATCGCTACGCGCTGGGGAGTCGAATTCACCGGGATTGATCCTACGCTCCTCGCGTGGCACGACGACGGGGATGCACTCCCCCAACGTGATTATCGCGCGCTCTCGAGGCTTCTCCTCAAGGCCGATCTGCAACAAATGATGAGTACATTGAGGATCAGCGATGACGAAGATGTATCCTCCGACATACGACCGTCCGACATCCCACCAGACATACATCGATTTCTTGGCCTACGAGATCCCGACCTGCGTTTCGCCGCGGCGATAGGACCCTTCGGAGTGCATTCCCTTCGTTCGGAGAGGGACCTTTCCCAGGTTGGCGACTACATTGAGCGCAACATGGACTTCGCAGTCGTAATTCTGTCTGCACGCTACATCTCGGCGGCACTTCGAGGCGAGACCGTGGCAGAGGAGCGGATCTCGGTCGACGGACGCAGCGCAACGCGCCATGGCTTGACTGTAATCTGGTCGAATTTGCCCGCCGCCGGGGAGGAACCCTCGACAGAACAACGATGAGCGTTTCATGCGGGGGCCATACAGGCGCGTCTCAGTCGATCAAGCCACGAGCCGCTTAGCCGGTGTGCACGAAGTCGAACGCCATGCCGGCCCGTTCATCATTGGGCGCTGTTGGTTCGCTATGGTAAGGCATTACGGTGATACAGGTGTTGGCCAACGGCGCTAACGGCTCGATTTCGCTATGCGTGGCCCGGCAGTATTGATTGGCTTCGCATGCGGTGGTGGCGACATAGGATACGAAGCTCCATCGTGACCGGCGTTCGCCGTCCGCGCGTGTCATCCCCTCACTCGATGGTCACGTACCAGGGGCTCAGCCAGGCTTTGGCCCCGTCGATCTGGGTGATGCGCAGCCAGTAGGCGTGGCGGCCCGGCGGTGCGGCGCCGTCGCGGAAGGTCGTCGCGATGTCCAGGCCGCTGCCGGTCGGCGCCATCTCCATCACCAGGCGGGTGTCGATGCCGGGGCCGGGCACCGTCACCGGCTGCCGGCGCACCTCGCCGAGGCTGGCGCGATGCTGCAGCACGCCGCTCTGGAAGCCGAGCGTCGCCGAGTCGGGGCCCTCCACGTCGACGAGCAGGCCGTCGGCGTCGCCGGTGGTGAGCGAGCGCCAGGTGATGCGGTCGCGGCCCATCTCTTCCAGGCCCTCGGCAGCCGAGTCGAAGGCCCAGCCCTCGGCGTCGCCGAACGTGCCGCCGGTGATGGACAGCGATCCGTCCCAGCGCAGCATGCGCTGCCGATCGCGGTTGCGGGCGCCGGCCCAGCTCACCCGCACGCGGTCGGCGGC
This sequence comes from Chloroflexota bacterium, assembly GCA_028874315.1. Taxonomy (GTDB): domain Bacteria; phylum Chloroflexota; class UBA11872; order UBA11872; family UBA11872; genus UBA11872. The sequence goes on along the minus strand of JAPPKM010000167.1, from coordinate 3,467 downwards.
GCGCGGCAGCCGGTCGGGGAAGGTGGCGATCAGCTCCGTGCCGCGGAAGCAGTCGATGCGCTCCACGGGCGCCGTGCCGGCCACGCTGACGCTGATGCGGGGTGCCGTAGCGGCGTCGAACGAGGCGCCGACCGGATGGCCGTCCGCGCTCGCCTCGACGTGGATGCGTGGGCCGGAGGTGCCGTAGCAGCGACGCGCGCGCAGCGCGGAGAGGACGCCCTCGCGGCTCAGCTCGTCCGCGAATACGCATGCCAGCCCGCCGTTGACGCCGAAGGTGCTGCGCCCCGGGTTGGCGGTGCCGGGGCGGCCCTTGTGGTCGTCTGAGCCGCAGACGAAGCCGACCTGGTGCCCGCGCTCCAGCGCCTCCCGCAGGAACCACTCGAACTCCCCCCACTCGGAGAGCACCTCGATGACCGGCTCCAGGTCCGGGTCGTGCCAGCGCAGGTCGGCGCGGCGGCCGCCCATGTGCGGGATGATCAGCGGCCCGGACGCGTGGCCGCGCAGCGCCGCATGCAGGTCGCGCACGTGCGGCGCGTCGGCATTGGCGCCGCCGGCCCGTGGCGCGTCGCCCACCAGGACCCGGCTCGAGCGATGCAGCGGACCGTCGGCCTGCGCGTAGTAGACGTTGCGGTCGCCCCCGGACGCCGTGGTGCCCGACCACTCCCAGCCGACGAACGCGACGTAGCGGCCCCGCTCGTCGTGGCCGTTCGCCTGCCGCTTGATCTCGGCCCAGACCGCTTCGGTGATCTGCAGGTCGTTGCCCTGGTGGCCGGCGAAGTCCGCGAAGGCGACGTCACGGGCGTAGGTGAAGTGGGCGGAGACCGGCCCGGTGCCGACCGTCTCGTTGCTCTGGCCGTGAAGGTCACCCCAATAGGGCTGAGGATCGCCCTGCGAGGCTCGGCAGACCAGCGGGTTGGCGGTGGCCGCCTCCAGGCCGTCGGCGCTCACGGTCACGCGATGGACGCCCGGTGCCGTGGCGCGCACGTCCCGGAAGCGGTGCGCGCCGCCGTCGCCGCGCTGGAAAGTGTACCGCTCGGGAAGCCCGCGGAGCCCGTCCGCGTCGAGCTCGATGCGGCCGGCGAAGTCACGGCACACGTTGCCCCAGCGATCCTCCACCCGCACCCCGAGCCAGCCGGGCAAGCCCGGCGCGATGACGGATGGACCGACCGCTACCAGGCGGTGCGGCCGCCCGCCCGTCACCTGGACCACCGGCGACGGCACCACCGTGTACTGCCAGGCGCCCGCCCAGTCCACGGCCACGCGGAACTCGAACGTGTCGTTGATGAAGGTCTGCGCGCGGCTTCCCGGGCTGCCGCCGGTAGTGTCGCCGAGCGTCAGAGTGACCGTGTCCCCCTGCCGCAGCCAGCCGTCGAACACGTCCACGGTGACACAGCGGCGCCAGGGCCGGATATAGCGCTGCCGCTCGTAGGCCGCGCGCAGCGCGGCGGCACCGGTGGTCGCAACGCTGGCGAAGTCGGCGGCGGCAGGGTCCGTGAACTGCGGCGTGCCCCAGTCGCTGGTGTCGCGCCAGGCGAACTTGATCGAGCCGCCGTCGTCGATGCCGCGCTCTCCCGCGTGGTAGGCGATCCGCCAGGTGCCGGTGGAGCCGGCCTCGATCGGGCCCGCGGGCGAGATCTCCGCCCAGCCGTGCAGGTCCCGCTCACGCCGCGATCCGGCTGACACTCGTACGCCCGTTCCGGTGCGCCACGTCATAGCGCTCAGGCCAACTGAAACCGACGCGAACACCCCGCGAAAGATCACGTTAGGAAGCTCACGGGCAAAGAACCCCGATGGACCCAAGTCGACCATCGGTACAACAATAGATAGAAGAATGCTCAGTGCCGGAACGAACAACGAACAATACCATATGCAAGTCATAACACGTTCGTCGAAAAGCGCAATCCATGGAACCTCGGAAGGCGAGCCTTGCAGCGACTTCCCTGTAACCGTAACCAACATTGAAATGGTCGCCCATAGATAGATCTGAGTCAGAACAACCAAAACTGCGACAAGATGTAGCGTCCTTCTCCCAATCGGAATTGACGCACCCGGAAGGGTGATACGGCCTTCGGGTTCCGACGGCCCGAGACTATCCAGCACCTTGTTTATCTCGTCGAACTTCGCGGTATACAAATCCCCGGCAACCTTAATGAGCTCCGGAAACGCGTTGTCCAACGAACCTCCGCATGCCTCGACGACGCTGGACGGCCACCATCCATGCGCCTTGCGGCAAGCATCTCGTAGAATCTCAAGCGCACCTTCGCGACGTTCGAATCGCCCCGTAGAAGCAGGAACGATATACAGGTCGTATGGCGGACGCCAGTCAGAACCCCACTCTGGTTCCCGAGAACTCTCCGTAGCTTGCACAACCGCTATCCGTACGTATGCATAGCTAAAAGCCTGCTCTGCTTCCGGCAAGTTCGTGAAGTCGGCATCCTCCTTCATGTCGACGAAATCACCAGCGCTCGCACGAATAAGACAAAGACGCGAATCGCTTGTGCCTATGGCATCAGGCTCGTTATTATCGACATTCACTATTCGGTAGTCTATTGCCGGCTCTTTCAGCGCCTTTTCTAACCTCACTCGCGCAACAAATCCGTTGTTATGAATAACTAACGGCGCCACTCTAAGCGGCTTACGAAATAAGTTCCACACGGCCGTTAGTTCCTTGAGATTGTGTGGAACGCCAAGAACCCGCACATCCGCTTCCTGTCTGGTTCGCGCAATCGAATGAGTCCCACTCCCGTCATCTTCTTTAAAGACCTCCCGCGCAATGGAGTCAATGCACCCCGCGCCAAGGTCACCATCGGGCTTAGGCAACTCCCCGTCCGCAAAGTCGCCTTCCACGAAGACCCCCGGATCTCCTGCCCCGCGATTTTCGCTATACTCCCGGTCACCGCCGTCTTCCAAGGAGGCTATCGGCCTCAAGCTTTCCATCGCCCGGTCGTCCAAGCTTCCAGACGTAACCTCGCTAAGAGTCTCGGTTATCGCGGCGAGTTGTAAACGCGCAAGAGACGTACTTGAACTCGAGAGCGCGAATACCATAGCGATCAAAAAGACCGCGACCGATATCATTGCAAAATGCGCCGACCGCGCGTGGGTAAGAAACGCCTTAAGGTTCACCGACCGGCCTGTCGTCCCTAAAATAGATTGCCGCCTGCATCGAGCCACCTCTGAACGTATCCATCCCATCGTGCCTCTACAGCCGCAGGGTCACCTGCCTCTATCGCCTCAACCGCAAACTCCCGCGCTACGGCCGACAACTCGCCGAGTTGGTCTCCACTCATTTTCCGTATAACCTCAAATCCGAGCGGCCATCTATGGTTTTCACCCGACAGGAAAGCATTGAAGTCTGCCGACTCGTCATCAAAAACCTCCCCTCCGTCCGAAAGAAGTTCTAGTTCATCTTCAACACCCAGATTAAGCGACAGGGCATTCGACTGGGGTCACAGTGACAGCTCTACGAG
>JAPPKM010000095.1 GCA_028874315.1 Chloroflexota bacterium | reverse complement strand
CGGCCATGACGCGCGTGCCCACGCCGGTGGCGTACTGGCTTGGCAGCACGTAGCCATGATTGAGGAGGACGACAGGAAAGGGACCCCGGCCGGTCGGGATGGTGGCCATGCCCGTGATGTGCAGGCCGTCGGAGTTATAGCTCATGACGTACGAGGTGTAGTCGTCGTGACGATCAGCCACCTTGTGCAGGCGAATCTCCGAGGGCGGAAAGTTACGCGCGCGCAGCGCGGGAATCGAGAGAGGTGACCCGCCGGGACTTCGGTCGCTGGGCCGTCCGACCAGGTTCCAGACGTCGCAGCCGTGCAGGGCGAAAGTGCTCGTTCCGAGAGCAAGGAGGCCGAATAGGTCGCGGCGACCCAGGCCCGCTTGACCGGTTCCCGTCGAGCCGCCATTCGGGATGACCGCTCGTTGGTGCATGAAATGAGGACCCTTCCGGCACGTGCGACGGCGTCTACAGCTGCCGGCGAATTACTGACTAATGGACGTCAGCCCGTCCGAGACACGTTCGACAAGTCGGGACTCGACAGCACGTGCCGCGGCGTGAAGCGCGTTTTCCACCGCCATGGCGTTCGATCGTCCGTGTCCAATGATGACCACGCCGTCAACACCGAGCAGTGGCGTACCGCCATATTGAGCGTAGTCGGTTCGGCGCCGCACCGCGCGGAAGGCGGGATACATGAAGGCCACGCCGGGCAAGGTGTAGGGACGGCGTCGGATGGCAGTGCGAAGTTCGCCGACCGCAAATTCGGCGGTGGCCTCGAAGGACTTCAGGACCAAATTGCCGGTGAAGCCGTCGCAGACCGCCAAGTCAACGCTGTTGTTGAAAAGCCCTGAGGGTTCCACGTTGCCGACGAAGTTGAGCGGCGACGCTACCAGCAGCTCGGCGGCCGCGAAGGTGAGCGGACTGCCCTTCGTGGCTTCCTCGCCAATGCTCAAGACCGCGGCGCGAGGGTTCGGTGTGCCGAGGACCTGGCGCAGGTAGACGGCGCCCATCAGACCAAAGTCGCGTAGATGTTCGGGCCGGGCCTCGGCGTTGGCGCCGACATCTATGAGCAACGTAGGGGCTTCACGACCGGGAATGAGGACCGCAAGACCGGGCCGGTCCACGCCGGCCGCACGCCCGACGACCAGAACGCCGGCCGCCATCGTGGCGCCGGTGTTCCCCATTGATACCAGGGCCTGTGCCTCCCCGGAGCGGACGAGTTCCGCGCAGCGCCGGATCGAGGCGTCCCGGGTGGATCGCACCGCCTGTACGGGGTGTTGATCCATGCCGATGGTGGTCGGCCCAGACTCCAGGCGCCAGGATGAGGGATCCTCGCCACCGCTCGACAGCAGGCCGCGCATGACGTCGACGTCACCGACGAGGATGGCGCGTCGGTCCGTCGCCTTGGCCCAGCGAACTGCGCCCTCAACCGTGGCTGCGGGCGCGCGGTCACCGCCCATAACGTCCAGCGCGATGGCCGGTCCCTCGGCAGCGGCCGTCATGCGGGGATCGTCAGACGTCCAGGTTTCGGACCGTACGGGCGCGGTTGATGATGAAGCGGCGGCGTTCGCCCACGTCCGTTCCCATCAGCCGCGAGAACACCTGGTCGACGTGCGCGTCACCGTTGCCGTTCATTCCAACCTGCAGGAGATGCCGGTCCTCTGGGTTCATAGTGGTTTCCCAGAGTTGTTCGGCGTTCATTTCACCCAGGCCCTTGTAACGCTGCACGCTAACCCTGCCTGAAATCTGGCGAAGCAACCGGTCGCGCTCATCTTCGCTGTAGGCGTATTCGGCCCGCCGGGAGTTGCCGACACGGAAGAGCGGGGGCTGGGCAATGAACAGGTTGCCGTGTTCAATCAGCGGCTTCATTTCTCGATAGAAAAACGTGAGCAGCAGCGTGCGGATGTGGGAGCCGTCGACATCGGCGTCGGTCATGATGACCACGCGCCCATACCGAATCCTCGTGACGTCGAATTCGAGGCCGACGCCGCCTCCCACGGCCGTAATGACGTTGCGGATGGATTCGTTCGAGAGAACTTTGTCCACGCGCGCCTTCTCGACGTTCAGGATCTTGCCGCGGATGGGCAGGATGGCCTGAAAACGCCGGTCACGCCCCTGCTTGGCATTGCCGCCGGCCGAATCGCCTTCGACGATGAAGAGTTCGCAGCGGTCGGGATTGCGCTCCTGGCAGTCCGCCAGCTTGCCGGGCAGGGCAAAGCCATCAAGGGCGCCCTTGCGAACCACCAGATCGCGTGCCTTCTGCGCGGCGACACGCGCGCGGGCGGCGAGCTTTGTCTTCTCGACGATCTTGCGGGCTTCGCTGGGATGCTCGTGCAAATACGTGCCGAGCTGCTCATTAACGACGGACTGGACGTGGCCGGCGACCTCGCTGTTGCCGAGGCGAGCCTTGGTCTGGCCTTCGAACTGCGGCTCGGGGATCATCACACTGACAATGGCCGTGAGTCCTTCGCGGACGTCGTCTCCGGTGAGATTAGGGTCACTGTCCTTCAGTTGGCCGCTCTTGCGGGCGTAGTCGTTGAGCGACCGGGTAAGCGCGGCTCGAAAGCCCGTCAGATGGGTGCCGCCGTCGATGTTGCGAATGGTGTTGGCGAACGTGTGAATCTGTTCCGACACCGTGTCGCAGTAAGCCAGTGCGACTTCGACCTGGGTGGTCTCAATCTGGCCCCGTAGCACGATCGGGTCGGGATGCAGCCGTCCGCGGCGGCGCGTGAGCCGACGCACGAACGAGGTGACGCCGCCCTCGAAGTGGTAGGTGACCTGGCGGTCCGAGCGCTCGTCAAGCAGGCGCATGGTGGTGCCGCCCGCCAGAAAGGCCATCTCCCGGATGCGCTGGTCGAGGATGTCGAAATTGTAATCGAGGGTTTCGAATATCTGGTCGTCGGCCAGGAACTCCACCTCGGTGCCCTGTGCCTTCGTGCGCTTGCCCTTGACGACATCGCCGATTGGCACGCCACGTTCATACTCCTGGGTCCAGGAATAGCCGTCGCGCCAGACCTTGACGCGCATGCGGCTTGAGACGGCGTTGACGACCGATACGCCAACTCCATGCAAGCCGCCCGAAACTTTGTACGCGCCGTTGTCGAATTTGCCGCCGGCGTGCAGGGTGGTCATGACGACTTCAAGTGCGGGGCGCTTGACCTTGGGGTGCTCGTCGACCGGGATACCTGAGCCGTCGTCGGTCACCCGTACCCGGCCGTCGCGGGTGATGACGACTTCCACCCTGGTTGCCCGGCTGGCCAGGGCTTCGTCCACGCCGTTGTCGACGACTTCGAATACAAGCTGGTGCAGCCCGCGGGTGTCGGTACTGCCGATGTACATTCCCGGCCGGCGCCGGACGGCTTCGAGGCCCTCGAGCACCTGGATGTCTTTGGCCGTATACGCCATTCGGTTTAGTGCTCCTTCGCCGACCGACTGGCGGGCGCGTTCACCACGACGATGTGGCTGCATAGCGGCCCGAAGACTTCAGCAGGACGAGTGTGCCTGGTATTTGCAGGGCCAGCAGGCCATCGGGGCCGGCCAATCACTGCGGGGACGTGTGCGGCAGGGCGGCGGTTCCGGATAGGTTCTTTCCGTTGATGCCCGAACCGCCTCCACTTTCTCGTGCCCGGGATCAGGTGGTCTGTCCGATGTACTTATCGTACCACAGGACGATGGTTATGGAGCCGCCACCCGAGGGTCGAAAGGCTCCAAACCATGTATTGTCGGGAGCTATGAAGCTACAAAATGTACATTCACCTACTCGACGAAAACTCCGTTCTCCTGCAGCAGTTCGCCGTCGAGATAGAGGGCAGCGTCGGTGCGCAGATCCTTGACCATGTCCCAATGCACGGCGGACTGGTTCTTACCTCCAGTGAACTCATAGGCGCGTCCGACAGCCAAGTGCACGGTGCCGCCCATTTTTTCGTCGAACAGGATGTTCTTGGTGTGGCGCTGGATTCCCTCATTGGTCCCGATACCGATTTCCCCCAGCCGTCGAGCGCCAGGATCCGTGTCAAGGATGGCGTTGAGGAAGTCGTCGCCACGTTCGGCCGTGGCTTCCACAATCAGACCATCTTTGAAGGTCAGGCTGATGCCGTCCACCTGACGGCCCTGATAGATGGCGGGAAACTCATACCTGACTCGCCCGTTAACGCTGTCCTCGATGGGCGCCGTGAAGATTTCGCCGTCCGGCATGTTCTTCTTGCCGTCGGCCGGCTCCCAGATACGTCCGGCCGTCCGTAGGGTGAGGTCCGTATCGGGTCCGACGATGCGAACGTCCGAACCCGCTTCGAGCCGCGTTTTCAGCGACGCCAGGCGCGCCGTCATTTCCGACCAGTCGATGTTGGTGGCGCCGTACAGGAAGTCGGCGTACTCGCTCAGCGACATCTCGGCCTCTTGGGCCAGCGCATTGGTGGGGTAGTCGCAAAGGACCCAGCGGACGTTCTCGATGATCTGGTCCATGACCGGGCGCCGGGCGATCATCGTTTTGGCCAGCCTGGACGGGTCGACGTTGGCCAGGGCACGGGTGTTTTCGCTGGCACGGATGCGAATGGCGACCTGGATTGAGTCGGCCTGGAACTTGGCGATCGGGTCCAGGAACTCAAGCTGGTCGTCGTTGGCTTCTGACAGGAATACCTCCTGCGCTTCCTCAAAGCCGACATTGAGCCGGGGGTGCCCGCCAGCCGCCAGCACGCGCCGGTAGCAGGCCATCAGGAGCGGTTGAGCGTTGGCGGTGCCGTCGATGACGACCAGGTCGCCGGGGCCGACCTCGGTCGAGTGCTGCACTAGGATGTCGGCAAGCGCTTCCACGCGGGGATCAGTCACGGAACAAGTCCTCGGGCAGTTAATGGCGGAGATGAGCCCATCCTCTAACGCCGCCCACGCAGCGCTCAACCTAATGCCCGTAGGGAAAGCACCGAAAGCTCGCGCGCGTTGATCCCAACGAGGCTGGGCCGGCATGCCTGACCTCCGGCCCTGGAAGATCCTGGGATCGCGCACGGTCTCCAGCGACCGCTGGCTGACCCACACGCTGGAGCACGTGCGGCTCCCGAGCGGCCTGGAGATTTCGCAGTACCACGTGCTGAATCAGAACGACTTCTGCTTGATGGTGGCGGTCACACCCGCCGGCGAGGTCCCTTTGGTTCGCCAATACAAGCACGGCGCCCGTGACGTGGTGCTGGAGTTTCCCGCGGGACTCGTCGAAGACGACGAGACGCCGGAGGCTGCCGCAGCCCGGGAGCTCCTGGAAGAGACCGGCTATGCAGGCCGCATGCATTGCGCCGGGACGCTGCTGACGAGTCCTTCACGCAACCGCAATCTGGCTCACGTTTTCGTCGTTTTGGACGCCGCCCAGGTTTGCGAGCCTGAGCCCGAGGAGACGGAACAGATCGAGGTGGTCATGACTCCGCTCGCCCAATTGCCGGGGCTGGTTGCCCAAGGAGCCATCCGCGACCTGGGTTCACTGGCCACTTATGCCCGGGCGCGGGCCGCGTTTCCCGATCTTGGCTGGGAGGGCTGAAGCGGGCTACGGGCGCAACCCGCAGCCAGTAGGTAGCATGCGCTCCCGAATGCCCGCGTAGCACGCGACGGTCCCGCCAACCCAATGGTTCACATTCGCCCCGAGATCGCCGCGCTGCACGGCTACACGCCGGGCCATCAGCCAAGCGAAAGTGGCTGGATCAAGCTGAACACCAACGAGAGTCCGGCCGTGGCCCCGGGTGTGCTGACGCGGCTGCGGGAGGCCGTGACTGACGACGTGCGCCTGTACCCGAATCCGGTGAGCCAGGAACTGCGCGAGCGGCTGGCGGACCGTCACCGGGTGACGCCTGAGCACGTCTTCGTGGGCAATGGGTCGGACGACGTGTTGAACCTGATCATCCGCGCGGTCTGCGGGCCCAAGGCGCGTGTGGTGGCGCCGCATCCCAGCTATTCCCTGTATCCGGTGCTGGCCGAGATCCAGAGCGCGCGCATGGTGCACTGTCCGCTGGGGCCTGGGCTCGAGTTGCCGGTGCGGCAGCTCGCGGCGGCACGTGGCGCGGTGACCTTCGTGGCCAGCCCCAACAATCCAGCCGGCACGCACTACGCAGCCGACGAACTGCGCTGGCTGGCGGAGCGCACGAACCTGCTGGTGATTGACGAGGCGTACGTGGAGTTCGCGTCGAGCGACCGGATGGACCTGGCGCGGACGCTGCCGAACGTGTGCGTGACGCGGT
>JAPPKM010000051.1 GCA_028874315.1 Chloroflexota bacterium | reverse complement strand
ACGAAGCGGTCGGCCTAAGGTCGGTGAAGCCGGCTTCAAAGAGATGGCGCTTGAGATCCCGCCCGATGTGGGGATGACCGTCGTCGGCGGTAATGAGTTCCGCGAACGTGATCCAGGCGTCACCGAGGATTTCGAAGTGTGGGGCGACGAAGGAAGATCCGATAATCCCTTCGCGGACGGAGATGAGGCCACCGGGCTTCAACACTCGCTGAACCTCGGCCAGCACGGCCTGAGTGTCGGGAACATACGTAAGGATGGAATGCCCGTGAGCGAGGTCGAAAGAGTCATCGTCGAACGGTAGATCGGTCACGTCGCCAACGTGGAAGATCGCGTTGGCGTGTCCGCCGGCTTCGGCTACCGATCGTGCCAGGTCAATCTGCGCCTGCTTGATATCGATACCGTGCAATTCCCCGGGTTCTATCGCCTTGGCGAGGCCGACCGAAATCGTGCCCGGACCACACCCAAAGTCGAGAACCCGCTGGCCGGGTTGGAGACGTGGAAGCAGATGCGCGGCGTGGGAATGCACCGTATGCCCTTTGAGAAGGCGCAGCATGGCCTCGCTGAAGCCGCAGGTGTACCAGGGGGTGGCCGACGCGGGTTTAGTCACGGCGATTCGAGCCTCTACAGCGAGGAGTCCGGGGCCGCAGCGCCCCCAAGCGCCAGGTGGCGGCTGCCGGTCAGGGCCCCGGCTTGCAAGCCAGCACTTCGCCATGGGCGACGGCGGCAAAGGCGCCGGGATGGTCTTTCCACTTCTCGTACGCGATGCCGATGTGCTTGCACAGCTCGGGGGTTGCGGCCCCGTATTTGATGGCGGCTTCCGTGATTTCGGGGGACAAGAACCACTGCAGGGCGAGTCCATAGATGAAAGCGACGTCTTCAGGCGTGCTGTAGGTGTCGAACGAAGCGCTCATCCGGATGTCGGCAAACCCGGCCTCAACGAAATGGGTTTTCATGTCCTTACCCATCTGCGGGTGGCCTTCGTCGGCCGCGAGTAGGTCTTCGAACATGTCCCAGGCTTTCCTGATGACGCCGAAGTCGGGATGCGTGAAGCATGACTCGGAGATCATTTCACGGCTGGCGATGAGACCTCCCGGTTTCAGGACCCGCGTCACCTCGCGCAGGACCGCCTGGGTATCGGGAACGTGCTGGAGGACATTGCAGCAGTGGGCGACATCGAAGAAATCGTCTGCGAACGGAAGATCCAGCACGTCGGCGACATGCCAGGTCAAGTTGTTGCCGCCATCTCTGGCGGCAAAGAGCTTGGCCAGGTCGATCTGCGAAGGCTCCATATCGACGCCATGGAACTCACCGGGAGCGACCGCCTCGGCCAGACCGAGCGAAATGGTGCCTGGCCCGCACCCGAAATCGAGAATGCGAAGGCCGGGCTCGAGATGCGGGAGCAGATAGGCGGCGTGAGTCCTGGCCGTGTACCTCAGCAGCGCCTGAAGAAACTCTTCGCTATACCCCATCGTGTAGTCGGGTGTCCCCGACAGCTCGTCAGTCACACCTCACCCCGAGACTCTTGTGCCGCCGTTCGAGATTCGTTCAGGCCTCGCGGCGCAGCGCCAGCGCACGCGACTCTCGACGCCCGACGGTGTGACAGTATACCCATAGCTTCATATATCCAGGTCGAGAGTAAATACTTTGTCACGTTGGTCACCCCAGCGCGTGAACAGGTCGAATTCGATCTTTCACCAGGGACGAAGGTCAGTTCCACAAGCCAATCGTTAGCGAATCGGACCTTCCCACCGCCGGTTCGCGCGGATGAGCAATCTCCCCTTCGGTCTGGCCGTCTGCGCCGGATCAATTCGGAAGCCATTGCCGTGCCCTCGCGAAGGCGTCGCGAGCCCTCTGCAGACTCGACCTTGCATGGGACGGCCCGGCGGCAGGTCCGTTCGTCCCCGCATCACGCGCTAGGCGCTCTCGGAGCCGGCGGAAAGGGCGATGTGCGGCAACCGACCCGCCCGCGCGGCGGATGCGCAATATGCCGCTCGAAGGTTCCGGATCTGACAAACCCTTGCTTCCCTATGCATCAGGACAGCTGACCGAATGCATTGGTCTGCGCGATGCCAAGGGCATGCCCGAATAGCGTTCGGCGCGCCAGGCCTGCGGGCCGATGCAGGAAGCGTCGGTCAGCTTGCCCTTGCACCGTGGGACTGGAGTGCTCAGGCGTTCGGTGTTCCGTCAGGGTGGGACGCAGCGTGATCGCGATCGCCTGAGCGGTGGATGCCAGTCCGGGGGCAACGATGCAGACAAATGTCTCCACCAAGCGTGCCCGAACAATAGATGTGTCAACATTAGATGCTCTTGACAGTCAATGCGGACGCACTGTATGTTCACGCGATGGATGCCTATGTGAACGTTTGTGCATCCAACAAGGCGGACTGACCGGAGGCACGGAACGGCGATGACGACTCGTGACTGAATCTCGGATCCAGCGACGCGAGATGCCTGTAATCGACCTGCGCATCCTGTCGACCGGCGTGATTCGAGGGTACGTTGCATTGGCGACCGGGACGATTGACGAAGCCGGCCTGACGCTCACGCAATGGGGAGTTCTGGAGCGGTGCGCGAAGGGCCAGGCCAACACGGTCACGGCCCTGACCGAGATCGTGCCAGTCGATCAAGCCTCGATCAGCCGAGCCGCCCACCAGCTAGTTCGGCTGGATCTCCTGCAGCGGCAGCGCTCATCACGTGATCGTCGTGTCGTTCGGCTAGAGGCAACCGACAAGGGCCGGGCGTTGGTCCGCCAACTCTCACCGCAAGTAGCGGCAATCTACGCCGTTCTCCTGGAAGGTATCGAGGACGGCGAACTCCAAGTCTTTGCTCGTGTCGCTCGGAAAGTTGCGGCCAACGCTCGTGGCCACCACAAGCGGAAAGGAGGCAGGTGATATCGGCGCCGCGTCACAGTAGGGCCCGTCCCCAGCAAGAGTTGGGCCCCACCGTGACAGCCAAAGCCTTGGTGAATCACTCAAGGCTGCGACAGCTTCAGTCTATCGTCTGACCTGCCTGCCGTCAGCACCCAAGCCGATATGCAGGCCGGCTCCAGCGGTTTGAGGCGCCCTCGCGCCGGCCGAGCCAACGCTCGGCGATGGGCGAGTGGCAATGGCCTGGCGGCCGTGTTCGCCGACAGAATTTATGGGCACGTTCGTCGTGAACAAGGTGGCCGGCCCCAGGCAACCACCGATCCCTGGAGTCGCCGCACGTGGACTGGCACTGGCGCTGGCGGCGTGGCTGATCATGCTGGCTCTGCTCGCTGGTGATGCCTCCGCGTCCTCGCCATCGACGCCGGACCCAACCGCCTGGGCCAGCACCACATCCACGCCGGAATCTCCGCCTGAGTCACAGCCAACCCCTGAACCGGAGGCGACTCCGTCGCCGACGCCTGCAGCGACGCCGCCCCCCGAGCCGACTCCGACGCCGGAAACGACACTGACGCCTACGGCGGTCCCAACGCCTGACCCGATTTCAGCACTCGAGCCAACCTCAACTCCCGAGCCAACTCCGACGCCCGACCCCACGCCGACAACGGACCCAAGTCCCACGTCGGAGCCTGGGCTGGAACTGCAGGCCTACTTCCCGGCAGCCATCACCAGTTACGAATTCGATAAAGACGAGGACATCGGTTCGCAGACGCTGCCCGAAGCCGCGGGCGGTGCCGAAGGGTTCACGTACAGCCTGTCGCCGGACCTGCCGGCGGGACTGTCCTTCGATCCGGCCAGCCGCACCCTCACCGGTACTCCGAGCGAGGGCGGCGAGCACACCATGCTTTACACCGCCACGGACGCTGACGGGACTCAGGTCGGCCTGTCGTTCCAGATCGTCATCCTTGCGACGGCCCTCCAGCTGAATGGCGACGCCGCTCCGGAGAAGCCCGGCACGCCGACGGTGTCGCGAAAGACGTACAGCGAGCCGACCAACCCGGCGCTGGAGGTGACGTGGACCGCCCCGGCCAGCGGCGCGGCCCCTACCGGATACGAGGCTCAGTACCGCAAGAAGGCCGCGGAAGGCGACGATCCAGCGCAGTGGACGGCGTATAGCGGAACATTGGGCGCCACGGCGACGAGCCTTAACCTGCCGGACCTGGAAGCGGGCGCGACCTACGAGGTGCAGGTGCTCGCGCTCAACAACGACGAACGCGGCCCCTGGTCAGACACCGGCTCGGGCCGGGCCAACCGGGCGCCGACCGCGACCAGTGCGTTCTTCAATGGCGGTACGTTCTCCGTCGGCAACACGGCCGATTACCGCGAAACTGGACCCGGCGCGCTGGGCGTCTTATTCGCGGACGCCGACGGCGACGGGCTGACCTATGCGGCCGCCGCGCAGCATCCTGCCTTGCTCGGGGTCAGCCTGTCCGGCTCCGCTGGGTCGGCCCATCTGCGGGCCACCCTGCTTAACCAGGGCTCGTCCAAACTCACGCTCACGGCCCGCGACCCCTACGGCGGGTCCGTGACGCGGACGGCGACCATCAGCATCACCGCGAAGACGAGCCGGGACATAGCCGAGAACTCCGCTGCCGGCACGGCGGTGGGGAACCCGGTGACGGGGACGCCCTATAACGGGGTGGCGCTGAGCTACACGCTGAAGGGCAAGGCGAAGGACTCCGGGAAGTTCGTGATTGACTCGGCCAGCGGCCAGATCAGCGTGGCGCAGGGCGCGACGTTGGACTACGAGACTGACGATTCGAACCGGGAGACGGAGACGTGGAACGGGCAGGTAATCGCCAAGTTCTATCGAGGCGAGGTGCACTACACGGTCGACGGCCACGCCGCTGTCATCAACGTCAACATCAAGGTGACGGACGTGGAGACCGGCAAGCCCGACGCGCCCACGCTGACGCGCACACAGTACAGCGAGCCAACCAACCCGGGGCTGGACGTGACCTGGACGGCGCCGTCGGCGGTTGCCGGGGTGACGCTGAGCGGGTTTCAGGCGCAATACCGCAAGCAGGCCGCGCAGGGTGAGGACCCCGCCGAGTGGACGGCATACAGCGGCACGCTGGACGCCACGTCGACGAGCCTGACCCTGGCGGACCTGGAGGCGGGGGCGACCTATGAGGTGCAGGTGCGGGCCCAAAGCAACGAGGGCGCCGGTCCGTGGTCCGACACCGGGACCGGCCGGGCCAACCGGCCGCCGACTATCACCAGCGCACTCTTCAATGGCGGCACGTTCTCGGTGGGCTCCACTGCCGACTTCAACGAGACTGGGAACGGCGCGCTGGGGGTCATGTTCGCCGACGCGGATGGCGACGCGCTGACCTACGCGGCCGCTGCGCAGCATCCGGCCTTGCTGGGGGTGAGCCTGTTCGGCGCCGCCGGCCAGGCCCAACTGCGAGTGACGCTGCTCAACCAGGGTTCGTCGAACCTGACGTACACGGCCACTGACGCTTACGGCGGATCGGTGACGCGGACCGCGACCATCGGCATAACCGCGAAGACGAGTCGGAACATCGCCGAGAACTCCGCTGCCGGCACGGCGGTGGGGGACCCGGTGACGGGCACGCCCTACAACGGCGTCGCGCTGAGCTACACGTTGAAGGGGAAGGCGAAGGACTCCGGCAAGTTCGTTATCGACTCATCCATGGGCCAGATCAGCGTCAAGCAAGGCGCCACGCTGGACTACGAAACCGACGATTCCAACCGGGAGACCGAGACATTCAACGGCCAGCTGATCGCCAAGTTTTACCGGGGCGAAGTGCATTACACGGTCGATGGGCATGCGGCCGTCATCAACGTCATCATCAAGGTGACGGACGTGGAGGTGGGCCAGCCGGACGCGCCGACGCTGACGCGCACGGAGTACAGCGAGCCGACCAACCCAGGGCTGGACGTGAGCTGGACGGCACCAGCGGCCAACGGGCTGACGATCAGCGGCTACCAGGCGCAGTACCGGAAGAAGGCGGCCGACGGAGAGGAAGCCGCCGAGTGGACGGCATACAGCGGCGCACTGGGCGCCACGGCGACGAGCCTGACCCTGTCGGACCTGGAGGCGGGCGCGACCTACGAGGTGCAGGTACGGGCCGTGACCAGCGAGGAGAGCGAGGGCCCCTGGTCGGACACCGGCTCGGGCCGGGCCAACCGGCCGCCGAGCACGACCAGCGCACTCTTCAACGGCGGCACGTTCTCCGTCGGTAGCACTGCCGATTACAACGAGACCGGGAATGGCGCGCTCGGGGTCATGTTCGCCGACGCGGATGGCGACGCGCTGAC
>JAPPKM010000099.1 GCA_028874315.1 Chloroflexota bacterium | reverse complement strand
GCTTCGGCGACGCCGCGGTCATCGGCATGCAGCCCGAAGCCCTGCAGGGCTTCCTCGTCTCGCTGGCCTACATCGTGGTCCTCAGCGGTCTGGCCTTCTGGCTGTTCCAACGCCGCGACATCGCGGGCGCCAAAGGCGAGTAGCATGCAAGCGGGGACGCAACTCTCGCGCCTTCCACTCAGATGCCTCAGATAATTGGCGAGGTTCTTAACCTCACTCGATGGGAGTGGTTCAAGCTACGCCGCCGACGGATCCCCTGGATTCTGCTGGCCGTCAGTGTGCTCCTGCTCCAGATCGCCTACTGGGTCGCCTACGCCGTGTCTCGCATCGGCGAAGACGTGACGTTTGGCGCAGGCGGGCGAGTCAGCGTTGGAGGCGAGTTCCACGAGGTGCTGGCTTTCCCGAACAGCGCCGGCATCGGCCTCGCCTTTTCGCACGGATTCAACGCCATTCTCATCATGATCCTGGCCGTTACGCTGACCGGAACCGAATTCGGTTGGGGCACCGTGCGTACAGTGCTCGCTCGAGGTGCCGGGCGCTGGCAGCTATTGGCCTCGAAGCTCATTCTCGTTTCGATCCTGGGCGCAACCGCGCTGGTCGTCGGAACCATCACGCTAGCCATCAGCAGCTTGGTTGCCTCGCTGACCGTGGAGAGCTCCGGCTGGATCGCCGCGTCCGCCCGCTGGGGCGAGTTCGCGCGCATATTCGGAAAGACTGTCTATGGGCTATTGCCTTATGTGGGGTTGGCGGTGTTCTTGGCGGTGCTGACCACCTCCTCGGGCGCTGCCATCGGGCTCGGTCTCGGATACGTCGTGGCTGAGAATATTGTTGTCGGAATCCTGTCCAGCTTCGAGTGGTTTGAGCGCGCCTCCGGCTTCATCCTCGGCCAGGCGGTCGAAGTCTGGCTCGAACCTGCCGATGAGACGCCGTTAGACGCTGTTTCCGCCGGGCAGCCAGAAGCCCTGCAGGGCTTTCTCGTCTCGCTGGCCTACATCGTGGTCCTCAGCGGCTTGGCCTTCTGGATCTTCCAGCGCCGCGACATCGCGGGCGCCAAGGGCGAGTAGCCGGCAGGCCGCTCGAAAAGAGTCTTGACCGTCGCAAAGTCGGCGGCGACACTCGCTCCTTGCAGCAAAGGCGTTGACGGAAACGCGTTTGGCGGGTGGCCCGCCGCAGCGAGCCCGGGACGGTGCAAGCCGGGCGGTCAGGGTCCCGCTGGAACATCCTTCCCGAGCCGCCGGTCGAAGGCCCTTGAAGGCTGGTAGAACCGGACGGTGTTGCGCTCCGTTATCGGCGCAGCGGCATCCGCCATGCGGCGCGTGCCGGGTGAGCGGCGCGGTCTTCTGGGCCGCGCAACGCGGGTGGTACCGCGGGTTGTCTGACCCGTCCCGTTGGGGACGGGTTTTTTTCTTGTCTGGAGCGACATGGCAACCGAGGCACTGTTCTACGCCGACAGCTACCTGCGCGACTTCGAGGCCACGGTGACGGCCGTTCGGCCCGACGGGGTCACGCTGGACCGCAGCGCCTTCTATCCGCTCGGCGGCGGCCAGCCCAGCGACCTGGGCGAACTGCGCGCCCACGGGCAGGTCTGGCCGGTGACGGCCGTGCGTCGCCGGGGCGGCGACATCGTGCATCGGCTCGAAGGCGAGCCGCCCCCGGCCGGAACCGAAGTGACCGGCCACCTGGACTGGGATCTGCGCTACGCCTTCATGCGCCTGCACACCGCCCTGCACGCTCTCTCCGGCGTCGTCTGGACCGGCTGGCAGGCCGATGTGACCGGCAGTCACATCTACGACGACGGCGCCAGGGCCCGCATGGACTTCTCGCTGGAAGGCATTCGCATCAACGACGTGCGCGACCAGATCGAGGAGCGCCTCAACTCAGAACTCGCGGCCGCCCGTCCCGTGCGCGCCTACGAACTGCCCCGCGCCGAAGCCCTGGAACTGCCCGACCTGATCCGCACCCACGTCAACCTCGTGCCTGCCCACATCGCCTACATCCGCATCGTCGAAATCGAGGGCCTGGATCGCCAGGCCGACGGCGGCACGCACGTCGCCAACACCGGCGAGGTCGGCCGCGTCGCCATCATCAACGCCGCCAACAAGGGGCGCATCAACCGCCGCCTCGAAATCGCCCTGACGGACTAGCGCCATGAGTGACGACTCCACCAGCCCTGCCAGACCTAAGTCCGCGTTCGACCCCTTGCCGGACGAACTGGACTTCCCGTCCATGGAACGTCGGATGCTGGACCTCTGGGACGCCGAGGACACCTTCGAGCGGCTGCGCCAAAAGAACGCCGACGGCCCCCGCTGGTCGTTCTTTGACGGACCCATTACCGCCAACAACCCCATGGGCGTCCACCACGCCTGGGGCCGCACCTACAAGGACGTCTACCAGCGCTATCGCGCCATGCGCGGCTACCACCAGCGCTACCAGAACGGCTTCGACTGCCAGGGGCTCTGGCTGGAGGTGGAGGTCGAGAAGGACCTCGGTTTCAACTCCAAGCGCGACATTGAAGAATTCGGCCTCGAAGCCTTCGCCGACGCCTGCCGCGAGCGCGTGGAGAAGTTCTCGGGCGTCCAGACCAGCCAGTCCGTCCGGCTGGGCCAGTGGATGGACTGGGACGACTCGTACTTCACGCATTCCGACAACAACATCGAGCATATCTGGCACTTCCTGCGGCGCTGCAACGAACGCGGCTGGATCGCGGCGGCGCAACGCGCCATGCCCTGGTGCGCCCGCTGCGGCACCGCCCTCTCCCAGCACGAGCTCATCGATACCTACGAAGAGGTCGAGCACGACGCCGTCTACGTGCGCCTCCCCATCCACGGTCGCGCGGATACCTGGCTCCTCATCTGGACCACCACGCCCTGGACCCTGGCGGCCAACGTGGCGGCGGCGGTCCATCCCGACCTGACCTACGTCGAGGTCGCGGCGGACGATGGCCGCTACCTGCTGGCCGAGGCCGCGATGTCGGCCGTTTTTGGGGAAGGCGCCGAAGTCGTTGCCAGGCACCAGGGCTCGGACCTGCTGGACTTGACCTACGACGGCCCCTTCGACGACCTACCGGCCGTGCGCGGTGTCACCCATCGCGTGATCCCGTGGACAGACGTCGGAGCCGACGAGGGCACCGGGGTCGTGCACATCGCGCCCGGCGCCGGTGAGGAGGACTTCCTCCTCGGCCAGGAACTTAGTCTCGAAGTCCTGGTGCCCATCGACGAAAACGGTGCCTACACCGCCGGCTACGACTGGCTGACCGGCCGCGACGCCCGCGAGGTGGCCGACGACGTGGTTGCCGACCTGCGCCAACGCGGCCTGCTCTATCGCCACCACACCTACACCCACCGCTACCCGCACTGCTGGCGCTGCCACGAAGAGTTGGTCTTCCGCGTCGACGACGAGTGGTTCATCCGCGCCGACGAAGTCCGCCAGCCCATGCTCGATGCCGCGGCCACCGTCAACTGGACGCCCGAGTATGCCGGCGCCCGCATGGCCGACTGGCTGCGCAACATGGGCGACTGGAACATCTCCCGCCGCCGCTACTGGGGCCTGCCCCTGCCCTTCTACCCCTGCAAGTCCTGCGGACACCTGACGGTCATTGGGTCCAGGGCCCACCTCGAAGAGCGGGCCATCGAGGGGATGGACCAGCTGCGCGAGCTACATCGCCCCTGGATCGACCGCGTGACCATCCGCTGCGAGTCCTGCGAGGCGCCCACCAGCCGCATCGACGCCGTCGGCGACGCCTGGCTGGACGCCGGCATCGTGCCCTTCTCCACCCTCGGCTACCTGCACAACAGCGAGGAGTTCGAGAACTGGTATCCGGCCGACTTCATCACCGAGATGCGGGAGCAGATCCGGCTCTGGTTCTACTCCATGCTCTTCATGAGCGTCACCATCCAGAACCAGTCGCCGTACCAGTCCGTCTTCGTCTACGAAAAGCTCAACGACGAAACCGGCCGCGCGATGCACAAGAGCTGGGGCAACGCCATCGACTTCGGCGAGGCCGCGGAGCGCATGGGCGCGGACGTGATGCGCTGGCTGTACGCCGGGCACAACCCGCTCTACAACATCAACTTCGGCTACGGCCCGGCCACCGAAGTCAAGCGCCGCATGCTCACGCTCTGGAACGTCTACTCGTTCTTCGTGACCTACGCGCGCCTGGACGGCTTCGACCCCACCGCCCCGCGAATCCCGGTCGCCGAGCGCCCCGACCTGGACCGCTGGGCGCTCTCACGCTTGCAAGGCCTCATCGACACCATGACCGCCTCGCTGGACGACTACCTCGTCCACCGCGGCGTGCAGGCCGCCCAGGAGTTCATCGAGGAACTCTCCAACTGGTACGTCCGCCGCGGACGCCGGCGCTACTGGAAGTCCGACTCCGACGACGACAAGCAGGCCGCGTACCAGACCCTTTACGAACTGCTGACCAGCCTGGTCCGCCTGCTGGCCCCGGTCATGCCCTTCTGGACCGACGACATCTACCAGAACCTCGTCCGCCGCGCCGACCCCGACGCGCCGAGCAGCGTCCACCTCACCGACTGGCCCGAAGCCGACTATTCAATTCTTGGCAAGGAGTTGGTAAGCGACTTTGACGATGCCTTGGACTATTTCAGGCCGAGACCCTCTTCGGTCCGGGAAGAACTTGAGTGGAATATGGACGTGGTGCGCACCATCGTCACCGCGGGGCGTCAGGCGCGGAGTGAATTCAACTTACCGATTCGACAGCCTCTGGAACGAGCCATTGTGTGTGGCGTTCCGAATTGGCAGTGCAAGCAAATTCGACAGCGGCTTGAAGAGCACATCCTCGAAGAGCTGAACGTCGAATGCGTTGAGTACCAGCCAAGCGCGATTCTTGGAGATTTCTTCGAAGTCACTGCAAAAATCGACTTCAAGAGCGTGGGTCCAAGGCTCCGAAACTTGACTAAGGCTGTTGCTATTGAACTCGAAGAGCGAGCGGAGCATCACGGAGACTATCTGGAGAAATTCACGACAGAGGAAGGTTTTGCCATTGGATTGGATGTTGAGGGAAAGCAAGTTGAACTGGGAAGCAAAGACGTTGTCTTCCAGAGAATTCCGAGAGAAGGCCTTGCTGTAGCGAAGCAGGATGGCGTGATTGTCGCTCTCACTACAGCCATCAACGACCGACTCCGTCGCGGTCGCTTGGCCCGCGAGCTCGTCCACGCCACCCAGGGCCTCCGCCGCGCCGCCGGCCTCGAAGTCTCCGACCGCATCCACCTCTGGCTCGACGGACCGAACGCCCTGCACGAAACCCTGGCCGCGCACGAGCACGAAATCGCCACCGAAGTCCTGGCCGTCGTCGTTAACGAAGGCACACCTCCGCCAGACGCCGCCGAGGCCGCCCCGACCCTAAACGGCGTTCCCGTCAAGGTGCGCCTGACCCGAACCTGAGCTCTGACCGACCTCGGCCGACGTGCAGTTGAGGTTTCGCCGCCTTAACCGGCGAATCGGTCCACAGCGACCGCGATTGCAACCGTCGTCGTCACCGAACCCAGCATCAACCCGATCATCCACTTGATCAGATCCGCCCGCAGATTGGCGACTTCCGCCTTCAGTTCAGCCCGCATGTCGGCGTAGTCTGCCTTCTTAGCGAACTTCGCAAAGCACCGATCTAGCTCCTCGCGCAGTTCGGTGCGCGTAAGCATCGCCTCGCTGCTTCTAGGCTCGGCCATTCGGACGGGTCTCCTGTCAAGATTTAGCCTGACAAGGTTCTGCTACGCCGCCCGGGGAGTGATTCTACTGAGCAGCGTGCGTCGTGGCCCGCAAGATGCACCCTCGCGCTATGTGAGGGACAGCTCAGCGCGCAAGCATCGTTCGCCGTCAGTTCTGGTTGAGCCCGAACTCGCGGCTCATGAGGACTTGCTTCCAGTGGGCTTCCCGAGCCAGAACAGTCTCATCCAGCGCATAGGCCGGCAGGTATTCGAGAAGCGCGAAGCGGAAGTTCGCGCGGCAGTCTGCGGCACCCTTCTCTGAGACCAACGCCCTCAGTTCAACGTTCCCGCCATGCACCGTGTCGACATAGCTCTTCCATCGCGACCAGAGTCCATCATCTCCGTATGCCGACCCGACATAGTGTCTGCGCGTCTTGGAATTGGTATCGGTAATCAGGTACACGCCCTTTACATGCTCGAGGGCCGTCTTCCAGTCCGGACGGTCGTTGCGTACCAGCACTTCAAGCTCCGAGAAGGAAAGGTCAATCTTCTCGTAGCCCGGAAAGGCACGACCCGAAAAAGGTTCTCGAA
>JAPPKM010000111.1 GCA_028874315.1 Chloroflexota bacterium | reverse complement strand
TCGGGTTGGGGCGGGCCGCGCGGCTGGCGCGCCGGGTTGGCGGGTGGCCGGCGCGACGGGTGGCGCTGGCGGCACTGGCGGCGTCCTTGCTGCTGAGCGCGGCGTGGCTGGGCCATGTCGCTCCCCTGCAGGCGCAGGAGGGGGAGACGGCGGCGCCGGAGGCCACGGGGGCGTCCGGGGTCACCATCCGGCTGGACGACCTGGTGGACCTCATCACCTATGCGTTCGTGGACCGGTTCGATGTCCAACTCGCGAAGCTCGATGCGGCGACGACGTACGAGGTCGTGGTGTCGAGCAGCCATGCCGCGGCGTTGGGGATCGGCGGCTGCGGCGAGGCCACGCAGACCGCGACGGTCACCGGCGCCACGTCCCGCACCGTGGAATTCCGCGTCTATGCCTGCGGCTTGGGCGCGGGGACCGTCACGGCGGCGCTGCGCGCGGCCGGCGCCAGCCGCGCGGCGGTCACGGTCAGCCAGGGCGTGACGGTCGAGCCGATTCCCGATTGGGTGCCGGCGGACGAGCGGCCGGTGCGCGGCGCGGCGGGCGCGGTGGCGCAGGTGGGCACGCCGGGCTTTGTGAAGAATCCGCGGTTCGAGCAGGTCATGACCGCCTCGGTCGTGGCGAAATGGGACACGCCGACCGCCGACGGTGGAAAGAAGCTTTCGGGGTATGGGCTGTTGTTCTGGCACGAAGACGAGGAGCATCCCTCCTACCGGGACGACGTGCTGGTGAAGGGGCTGTCTCCGCGGGAACACACGTACACCGGCCTGCAACACGACGCGACCTACAAGTTCCGGATTCACGCCTGTAACGAAGACGACCAAATGGTGGCCCGCTGCGGCTGGTGGACCACCCCGCCGCTGGAGGTCACGACCAAGCGGGCGCCGACGCCGCAGCGGCCGCACACGATCGGGTTTTCGCAGCTCACGGCCAGTTCGGTGGTGGTGACGTGGAGCGCGGCGGCCAACACGGGCGGAGTGCCGCTGACGGGTTTCGATATCACGTACTGGCCCTACGACTCCGAGAACCCCAACTCGGAGACCGGCGCCAGGACGCACCCGGCCGACGGCGGGACCGATCGGGGCGAGACGTTGAAGAAGCTGGCGGCCAGCACGGAATACGAACTGAAAATGCGCGCCTGCAACGGCCCCAAGGACAGTCATTGCTCCAGGTGGTCCGCCGACCATCGGTTTACGACGCTGGCAGAAACGACACCGACACCCACGCCGACGACCACACCGACCACCACACCGACGCCCACGCCGACGCTGGCGGCTCCGCGGCCGCAGAACCTGGACCTGGCACCGCGTGGTGGCCACAGGGCTCGCTTGAGTTGGACGTGGCCCACTGGGGCTCCAACGAATCCGTTGGACTACCGCATCACGGGGCGGGTGTTCGGCCGTAACCCGATCACTAATTCTGACTATTCGTGGGAGATGGTCCGTGTGCTAATCCTGTCTGGGCCTACCGAGGATACAGATCGCGAAATCGACCTGAGCGAGGTGTTGACGACAGGGAATGAGTCCGGCTTGGCCGACCACATAGCCTACGAACTGCGGGTCGAAGCAATTTTCGGAACTAGGGACGATGACGGCCACCTGGAAAACGTAACGTATTCCGCTCCGAGCGATCGGATCATCGTCATTGACACGCCAATAACCTGGGCGACTGCCGCGAACGCGTCAAACTCAAGCCAGGTGACTATTGAATACAATGATGTAAGTGCGATTCTCAAGGACAACGACTACGCGGAGGATGACGACGCGGACAACTATTCGTTCCGGTACCAACGCGTCAGCCACAACCTCCATTCGCACACCAATCTCGAGTGGACGCCAAGCGTATTTACGCCGCTAGGATCAGGCACATCGCTCGGCTTGGCATCGGAGAGAATCTATGGCGTACAGCTCGTAGTCGAGCCACTGGACGAAGCCAAGCCTCGAGTCTATGCCGCGCGCGACGCCTATGTGTGGCCGTCGAGCCGAGCCCCGGCATTGCGGGAGCGCGTGGCCAGTTTTCCGATTGGCTGGGATGCGGTTGACGATGGCACCTACACGTATCGGATCTGCAATCACACGTTGCCCCTGGCCAACAGGATGGGTTGGCATGGATTCATCAAGCACGCGATGGGACACTGGGGTTCGGTTACGTCGGGGCGGATTAAGGCCGAATTCGAATCGGGCGACTGCGAAGACTACTCGCCGCTGACTGATCGTGCGGTAAATACCGCGATCAACCGTATCAAGTTCAGCTCCCCCGACGACACATCAACCGAAACACAGCAACAGAACCGTAGCGAACTTAACAAGCGAATCAAAGGTATGTTTGAGATGTTGGCCCAGATGGGCTACGACTATGGACGGAGCGGCACGAGCATTCGTCAGATTAATGAAGTTCGGTTGATCATCTCGACCGACGACAATGAAGATCTACTAGCGGCTGCGGCATTTTCGCAAGTAAGCAAGAATGTTGGCTTTCCTGCGTGCGGCATTAAAGCCTACGGTTGCGCCAATATTTCAGATGGCCATGCTGATATATTCATCAATCACCGTTTCTTTACGAAGGCCAAGCTCAACCTACCGAGTGGATTTCGTTTTGATCGATGCTTAGATTCGTCCGGAGTCCCAATGGAGGGCGTGGATGTGAGGCTCTATGCAACTATAGTGCACGAAGTAACACACGTTTTCGGCATCAACTACCCACCACAATCGTCCACACAGGAAGTGTCTCAGGAAATGGGGCATCCGAACAGCGAGTTAATTTCGATAGTGGGGCATAGGCAGGGCCTTTGCAGTCCGACCCAACTTGACCGCTTGGCCATCAATGCGAAGTACCAGAGCCAAAACTGATGATGGTTCGAAGTGCAACGGAGACAGCCGGCGGAATCTGCCACGTAGACCGAGTATGGCTACTGCTGGCGATGATCCTTATTGGATCGTTGCTTGGTGTGGGCTGCGGCAACGATGTGGAGCGCCGGACGCCGATGTCGAGGCAGCAGACGGGTGGGCTGGGTGACCCTCCGACAGTGATCCGGAATGCGGCAGCTAGCCGACGCTCCATTGAGGCAACACTTGATTCTGAGCCGACGCCAACTTTGGTCGCGTCCGCAACGCCAACGGGCAGCCGCGGCGCGGCGGCGTTGACGCCAGATCCGCCGGACACGCCATCCCCGCAGCCCGTACCAACGGCAGCAAGCCCGAGCGCCGAGCGGCGCCGGCCATCGGCACAGGCCGCGGGTTCGGCGGTACAAGTGGAGCACTGGACTCCGGAGGATCCGCATGCCTGCCGCCCCGACGACTCCTTTGGCCGCTGGCCATGGCAGGACTTTGTGCAGTGGTCGCCGAACGGGGCGACGATTCTGTTCAGCCGGGGGCCGGAACTCTACGGGGTGACGGCGGACGGGACGTGGATCTGGCCGGTGGCCGACGCGAGGACCAGTACCGTCCTGGGCGAGGCCGGCACCACGATCCCGTTCGACGTCTCGCCCGACGGCACGCGCGTGGTGTTCGCCACGTGCCGATTCGGCAAGCCGAATCCCGCAATTCCGAGCACGAATCGTGAGATGCCCCCGACACGGGTCTGGCGGCTCGGGTACGAATTGGCGCTGGTCAATGTCGACGGTACGGACCCGCAACGCCTGACGACCAACGCACTGGAGTTGGACAGCTATCCGGCGTGGTCGCCGGACGGCCGGCGCATTGCCCATCTCTACGCGGAGTACGGGCTGGGGGCTTTCGGCCTGGCGGTGATGGCGCTCGACGGCGGCCAGCCGCTTGAGGTCACCCGGCTGATCAAGCCGGGAACCCGGCGGAAATTGGAACTCGCGCCCCAGGCGCCGGCGTGGTCGCCGGATGGCCGCCAGTTGGCCGTGCGCGGAGCCGCGGGCGTCGTCTACTTGGTGGACCCCGACGACGGCACGGCGCGGCAGATTGCGCCGGACTCGTCGATCGCAACCAAGGTGGTGGGTGGGCCGGCCTGGTCGCCGGACGGCCGGCGGCTGGCGGTGCTCAAGGCGGCGGGCCGCGACTTCACGCTGGTTACATTCAGCGTTGACGGGGACGACGCGCGCCGGCTGGCGACCTTGCCAGGCCGGCCGTACGCCGACGCGGGGCCGGGCTGGGCGCCCACGGTGGCGTGGTCGCCAGACGGCTCCAAGATCCTGGTCATTCCCCAGCCGGGGCTGGAGTGGCGCGCCGGACGCGGGGCTGAGGCCGGGGCTGACCTATACGTGGTGACGGCGGCCGAGTCCGGGCGCGGGCAGGTGGTGCCGATCGGTTCCTCCTGGCTCTACATGTATGCGGCAGCCTGGGCACCCGAGGGCGCGCGCCTGGCCGTGGCCGCGATGGAGGATCGTGCCGGGAACGACCGGCGCTGGAGTCCCGATCGGAAGAGGTGGTCCGAATCGAAGTCGACCCGATGGGGTGACGTGCGGGTGTACGTGGGAACGGGAAACCAGAGCGACTGGCGGCTGGTGGCCAGACGCGATCACGACGGGCGGCTAGAGCCGTGGAATGCGCCGCGACCGTATGATCAGGACCTGCTCAGTGCGTGCCGCTCGGGAGGGGCCGACTCCGACGCCGCGACCAATCCCGGCCTGGTGGATGACTGCGCGGCGCTGCTGGCCCTGTGGACGCGGACGGAGGGTTTTGAGCACAGGAACTGGTTCAAACATCGGCCGCTGAGTGGGTGGGCCGGGGTCGGGCTGGGCGGCTCGCCGCCGCGGGTGCGCGAGCTTCAGTTGGCGTTCCACAGATTGAATGGTCGGGACGCGCGGGCGCTGCGCTGGCTGACGGAGTTGCGGCGGCTGGAGCTGTCAGAGTTTCAGCTGGCAGTCATTCCGCCCGAACTCGGTCAATTGGAACACCTGGAAGAACTGTTGCTGGCACGGAGCCGCGTGGGCTTGCGGATCCCGGCGGAACTGGGGCAGCTAAGCAACCTTCGGCATCTGGACTTGTCTCAGAACGAGCTGACGGGGTTAATCCCGCCGGAGTTGGGGCAGTTGGCCAACCTGACCTATCTGAACCTGGCGCACAACCAGTTGACGGGGCCGATCCCGACGGAATTGACCCAGCTAACTGGGCTGCGCCAGGTGTACCTGGCGGGGAATCAGCTGACGGGCTGCGTGCCGGCGGAGCTGCCGGTGGTGGACCGGGCGGAGTTGGGGCTGCCGGACTGTGAGGCGTCGGCGTGAGGCAGACGCTGCGAATATGGCAAGGTCAGCCCGATGGCGGCACGCGGCGCCGCTTCGGGGCGCTGGCCGCCGTTGGCCTGCTCGTGGTCGTCGCCATGCTGGCCTGCAGCGGACGCGCCACGCCCCATCGCGAATCACTCGCAGCCGTGCAGGCCGAAGCGTTGACGACGGCGGCGGAAGCTGGACGCCCGGTTTCGGCGAAATCTGCCGTCGCCGCGTCGACGGCCCGTCCGCAGCCAACTACTGGCCGCGCGGCGGTGGCCCTGAGCAGCCGCGGCATTGCCACAGTCGAGCAGGTGCTGGCCGAGGGCCTGCACCGGGCGGGCGCCTCGCCAGTGCACCTGGCGATTCGGGGCACGCCGGCGGCGGGGTCAGTGCGCTGAATGTGGCGCGGGATCGCGCACACGGCGCAGCAACGCGAGGACGCCATCCGGTTCTGGCTGGGGCTGGCACCGACGGAGGCGATCCCGACCCCGAGCTACCTGGAGGTCTTGTTCGCGGCAGTCTGGGACACGCTGGGTCCCGACTTTGGCGAGACGGCCAAGGCCAACTTCCGGGCGATCGCGCGGGGCGGGGAGTCGCGGGAGTATCTGTTCCTGACGTGTTTCGCCGACTACGCGGTGACGAACTTCCTGCTGGGCAGCGGCACGACGCCGGCGACGGTGACGGTGGCGTACGACCGGATGGATGAGGCGGCGTCGTATGACCTGTACGTGCGCGAGCACGAGGCGGGGACCTACGGGACCGACGCGCTGCAGACCCGCGGCGCCTACGAGGCGGGGTTGCAGGCGCAGGTGGTGGCGGCGGAAAAGGCCCTGAGCACCGAGATCGGCGGCCGCGAGGCCGTCGTCTTCCTGGCCCCGATGGGGGCGCATAACGCCATCGGGTTCGAGGCCTGGCAGGCCGTGGCGTCATGGGCGGTGGTGACCGACGACGCCGGGGTGGTGCAGGCGGTGCGGGACGACACGCCGGCGGGCGACCCGGAGCACACGCAGACCCTGGCCAACCTGACCAGCCGGATCACGACCGGGGCCGCCGCCGATGTTCGCCGAGACCAGCTATGCCTTTACCGTGGCTGAGGACACCGCCGTCGCCACGCAGGTCGGCACGATCCGGGCCACGGTGGCCGGCGGCGGACCCGTCACGCACACGCTGACCGCCGGCAACACCGGCGACGCCTGGACGCTGGACGCCACCACCGGCGAGCTCAAGGTGGCGGAGCCCCTCGATCACGAAACCGCCCCCACCTACCAGCTCATGGTCGAAGCCC
>JAPPKM010000198.1 GCA_028874315.1 Chloroflexota bacterium | reverse complement strand
CAGCCCGCGACAGTTCAATACCGCGCTCAGCGGCGTCATGCACAATCGCCTGGCCAATCGGGTGTTCGGAGTCACGCTCGGCCGAGCCAACCAGGCGCAGGATTTCCGACTCGGGTTCGCCGTTGAGCGGAATGACGTCCGTGACCTCGGCTCGGCCACTGGTAATCGTGCCGGTCTTGTCCAGCACCACCGTGTCGACGCGACCGGCCGTCTCCAGCGCTTCTCCGCTGCGCACCAGGACTCCCAACTCCGCGCCCTTGCCCACGCCAACCATGATGGCCGTGGGGGTGGCGATGCCGAGCGCACAGGGACAGGCAATGATCAGCACCGTGACCATGGCGACCAGCGCGTGGGTGAGCCGCGGATCCGGTCCGATGGCCAGCCACACGCCCAGGGTGACCAGCGCAATCACGATGACCGCCGGCACGAACCGCGCCGACACCCAGTCCGCCAGCCGCTGCACGGGCGCCTTCGAGGTTTGGGCGCGTTCAACCAGCGCGATGATCTGCGCCAGCATCGAGTCCTGGCCAAGGCGGGTGGGGCGTACGCGCAGGCTGCCGGCGGTATTGAGCGTGGCGCCGATCACCTCGTCGCCCGGACCCTTGTCGACCGGAATGCTCTCGCCAGTGATCATCGACTCGTCCAGCGCCGACGCACCCTCGAGTACCCGGCCGTCGACGGGGACCTTCTCGCCAGGGCGCACGACGACTAGATCGTCGTGCCGTACGTCGTCGAGCCCGACCTCGAGGGTCTGTCCATTCCGCTCGACCCGGGCCGTCCTGGCCCTGAGGTCCAGCAAGCGCTGGATCGCGGCGGACACCCGTGCTCGGGCGCCCATCTCGAAATAGCGGCCGAGCAGAACCAGCCCGATGATGACCGCGGAGGCTTCGAAGTAATGCACGTCCGCCCCGGCCACGCCGCTCAGTAGTCCCGGCGACACGGTGACTACGAGGCTGTAGCCGTAGGCGGCACTGGTCGCAATGGCTACCAGCGTGTTCATATCGGTGCTCGCGCGGCGCGCCGCCAGCCAGGCGCCCCGGTAGAACGACCAGCCGGACCAGAACTGAACCGGCGTGACGAGGACCATTACCACCCAGGGATTGCGCAGGAGCTCCGGCGCCCACGGGATGACGTCCATCGCCCCCCACATCGCCAGGGCCCCGACGCCGAGTGCGAAGGCGGCCTGAATGCCGAGCCAGCGACGTTCGCGGCGGCGGCGCTCCTCAAGCCCGCCGTCTGCGGCGGCAGCGCCATCGGGCGTTGCCTCGGACCCGGCGGTCTCGAGCACGCTGAAGCCGGCGCGCTCCACGCCCGTCCGCAGCGCGCCAAGGTCGGCCTGTCCCAGGGCGTGACGCACCAGGGCCTGGCCGGAGGCGAGGTTTACCGATGCATCAAGCACCCCGGAAACTCTGGCAAGGGCGTTCTCGACCTGGCCCACGCAAGACGAGCAGTGCATGCCCTCGATCTGGAGCGTGCGTTCATCTGTTGGGACTTCGTAACCCGCTGACTCGACCGCGGCGGCGACATCGGCCGCCCTGACGTCCCGACCGGCTCGCACCGCTAGCCTTTCGTCCGCGAGATTGACCGCTGCTTCCTGAACGCCATCCACTCTTGCGACAGCCTGTTCGACGCGACCTACGCAGGCCACGCAGTGCATACCGGTGACAGGGAGAGTGAAGGACCGCTCGGTCTCGACGGTCATGGGACCTCACCGTTGCCGTGGGCGTGCGGGGGCTTTTCTCCCGCGTTCAGGGTGGCAGCCACACGTTCGATGGCCTCGCCGGCCGAGGCCACGCGGCGCAGGTGTCCCGTGCCTTTGAAGACGTCCATCAGCTCCGCAATCACCCGCTCGCGCTCTGCCAGGTCATCGGACGCGATGGCGGTTGTGACGCAGGTTCGGAGGTGGCGTTCCAGGACGCCGGCGTTGACCTTCTCGATCGCGCCCTGGATGGCCAGGGTCTGCTTGAGGACGTCCACGCAGTAGGCGTCGTCTTCGAGCATCTTCTCGACCGCGCGGACGTGGCCCTGGATGGACTTCCAGCGGTTGAGGAGGCTTCTGGTTTCCTGATCCATTGAGGTTCCCTAGGCTGGATTAGCCCATCAGACCCCACCCCAGGTGGGGTGGTTCATTCAATCCTACACCCGGATGGGGGCTCTGCAAAACAGGTCGGTTGCCTCCGCGATGGCGTTGCTCGCGCTATGTTGCAGGCCACCACCAAACCGGAGTCACCACAATGGAGTACCGTCGCCTGGGCCGCACGAATCTGCGAGTCTCGCTGGCCAGCCTGGGAACCGGCGGCCCCAGCAAGATGGGGCAGAACCGAGGGACGACGCCGGACGACGCCCGGCGCCTGACCCGGCGGGCCCTGGACCACGGGATCAACTTCTTCGACACCGCGGCCAGTTACGGCGACAGCGAGATCTTGCTGGGTCACGGGCTGGTCGGCGTGCCGCGCAACGACTTCGTGGTGGCCACGAAGTACAGCCCGCTTGCCGACGACGAGTTGAAGAGTCCCGAGGACGTTGGGACGTCGATCGATCGAAGCCTGGAACGCCTGCAACTCGATTACATCGACGTGATCCAGGTGCATGGCCTGATGCCGGACCGGTACGATGACATCGTGGAGCGGCACTTGCCCGTGCTGATTGAGGCTCAACGAGCCGGCAAGGTCGGCTTTCTGGGCGTCACCGAGCAGGCCCATGCGGACGTCCACCATGAGACGTTCAAGCAGATGGTGACGGACGACCACTTCGACACACTCATGGTCGGCTACAACCTGCTGCACCAGACGGCCGAGCAGGACGTGTTGGAAGCAGCCGAGGCCGCCGACATCGGCTTGATCGTGATGATCGCCGTGCGCCGCGCGCTGGGAAACCCTGAACGCCTTCGCGAAGTGATTGCGGAACTCAAGGCCGACGGACACCTGGCGGCCGACGCGCTGCCGGACGACGATCCGCTGGGTTGGCTGGTGCACGACGACGTGGAATCGGTGCCGGAAGCGGCCTATCGCTTTGTGCTGGAGCCGAGCACCATTTCAACCGTACTCACGGGAACCGCCAACCCCGCCCACCTGGACGCCAATGTGGCCGCCATGGCGCGCGGACCGCTGCCGCCCGAGGACCGAGCGCGGCTGCAGTCGATCTTCGGCGGCCTGGCGCTGGGGCTGGGGAACTAGCGCGGCCGACCGATCCGCGGGTCTAGGCGATAGCGCCGGTTGCGCGCATGAGGGTTTCTTGCACGACGCGCTCGTGCTCGAGCGAGCGTTCGGGCGCCTGCTCGCCGCGCAGCGTGCGTACGAAGGCCTGCAGACTGGCCACGTAGCGCGGTCGGGCCTCGAGCGTCATCGTCTGCTCGCCTTCGAGGAAACCGTCGCGCGCGCTGTCCAGGGACAGCCGGACGGTCTCCGCAGGCTCCATCGGCTCCATGATGGCCCAGCCGCGCGAGCCGTAGACCTCGTAGCGCCGTGGGCGCGGCGGAACCTCGAGTCCGGCAATATCCACAAAGGCCAGGGCCCCCGGGTACTCCAGCACGGCGACGCCGTTGTCAACGAACCCACTCTCGGGACGCACGCGCTGCATGAACGGCGTTACCCGATCAGGCCGGCCCAGCGTCCAGACGATTTGGTCCAGCACGTGGCCGCACAAGTCATAGAACACGCCGCCGGCGAAGCTGGCCAGCAATGGGTGGGTGGCCGGCTCGACGTACGTGGACATGTGGGCGCGGATGGCGAAGATATCGCCCAGGAGCCCTCCGCGGGCCCAGTTGGCAATGCGCTGGTAGCCGTCGTGATGCCGGAACATGTAACCAAGCTGGATGTAGAGATTCTGCTCGGCGGCTGATTCGAGCACGCGCTCCCAGCGGGGGAAGTCGTGGCCGGCCGGCTTGTCAAGGAGCAAATGGCGACCGGCCGCGATGACGGCCTCGCCCTGCTGGAGGTTCTCGGAGTTATCGCCTTCCGCAACCACCGCGTCGATGCTGGCGTCGTGCAGGACGGCGCCCAGGTCGTCGAGCCAGATCGACCGGTTCCAGGGCGCGCCACCGCCGGATTCGAGCTGTTGCCGGCGCTCGGCGTCGTCCTCGTAGACGCCCACCACGTCGACATCCGGATTGTCGAGCATCACGCTCAGCCAGCCTGCGGCGTGGGGATGCTTGGTCCCCCACTGAACCATGCGCAAAGGTGAAGGGGTCACGGTGTCTGGCTCCTCTGGCAGCGTCGCAGAACGCAGTCACGCGTCTGAAAATAGCCTAGCGCTCCCACCGGCCGGGTGATGGGCTGCAAAGCGACCGAAGCGAGCCACCCGCGCTGACGTATGTCAGGACTCGTAGAGGATTCGACGGACGTGTTCAATCCGACCGTCGGAGGTGTAGCGCCAGACCCCCACGTAGCCCAGGCGCAAGTCACCGTTGGCGTCCCACTCCAGCGGACCGGACGCGCCCTGGTAGACGATTTGGCCGCCATCGGCCAGCACCTCGAGCGCACGCGCCACGCCGTCAGGTCCGGCGGTGACGGTCTCGCCAGTACCCGAAACAACGGTGCGCAAATGGTCGCGAATGACGGTGCCGTCTGTGCTATTGCCAGCCTGGGCCGCCAGAGCAAGGGCGATGGTGGAGTCATAGACCTCCCTGGCATAGCTGCCGACCGGAGGCTCGCCGTAGGCCTGGACGTAGGATTCCACCCATGCCGGGGCAGGCTGGCCCGTAGCGGACGCTCCGACGCCGTACGAGTCGGCCAACGCGTCCGCGCCGATCGCTTCGATGAGATCCAGGTTCCGCAGGGCGCCGTTCCACAAGAATTGGTCATAGAGGCCAAGGTCCAGCGACTCGCGGGCGGCAGTCACAGCCTCGGCCGGATACAAGAGGACTACGAGCACCTGGGCGCCGCCAGCGGCTGACTCCCGCAGGGCGTCGGCCACGCTGCTCTGGCCAATCTCCACGGCCACCGACCGGATAGCGCCGTCCCAGGCCTGATCAAAAGCCTGGGCCAGTCCCTGGCCCCAGAGATCGTCGCGGTAGAGCACGCCGACGTTGTCAAAGCCACGCTCACCGGCTAATCGCGCCAGCGCCGGCCCATACGCCCGGTGGGACAAGGTGGCGCGGAAGAAGAAGTCGTTGTCCGCAGCGTCGGTCAAGCGCGCGGTGCCTGCCGCTGGACTAATGAAAGGGATCCCGGCCGACCCCGTCACACGCTCAGCCACCGCAAGCGAATTGACGCTGGTGCTGGGTCCCACAATCGCGTGTACGTCTTCCGCCTCTACGAGGCGCCGCGCTTCGCTCACCGCCCGATCCGGGTTCTGTGCCGTGTCGGCAACCACGGCTTCGACCGTACGCCCAAACACACCGCCAGCCTGGTTGAGGTGGGCAATAGCTAAGTGGAAGGCCCGCTGCCGGTCCTGGGCGTTCTGCGCCGAACCCTCGCTGATATAGGTCAGCAGGCCGAGCTTCAACGGCTGGTCGTGTCGCGTCTCGCCGCAGGTCGCGAAGACCAGTAGGAGCAGAAGCGTCACGAGGAGACGGACTGCCAGGGCGTGTGAAGTCGCAATCGAACGGTTCGACCAGGGCGGTACCTGCACAGAACGCCGGAGACAAGACGTCAGCAATCGCGGAGTCATCGCTGCCTTAGAAGAGCGTGCGGCCCGGGACGTTGACTCGCGTGCGATAGAGCGCGGACCCCGCGTTGATGAACAAGCTGCGCAGGTCGGCGTCGCCCCAGGTGAAGTTGGCCACTCCCTGGGGCACGTGAATCACGCCGAGGCAGGCAGCGTCCGGCCCAAACACCTGAACCCCGCCCGGCCCCGCCGTGTAGAGATTGCCCTGGCTGTCAATCTTCATGCCGTCGGCCAGCCCGTCGCGGTCGCCGGTCAACTCGGCCCACACCCGGCCGTCGGAAAGCCCACCGTCGGCATTCACATCGAACACGCGGATGTGGGCCCGCATTGTGTCGTTGATGTACAGCTGCTGTTCGTTCAGCGAGAAAGTGAGTCCGTTCGGCTGGTCGAAGTAATCGACCAGCAGCCGGAGCGTGCCTCTCTCGGGATCGAGCCGGTACACACCGCGGACATCGAGCTCCGGCTCGCGCAGCACCCCGTAGTACTCCATCCGTCCGAACGACGGATCGCTGAAATAGATTGAGCCGTCGCGCTTGACGATCACGTCGTTTGGGCTGTTCAGTTCCTTGCCGTCGTAGTGCGTGGCCAATACCGTGATCGAGCCGTCGTGCTCCGTGCGCGTGACGCGGCTGGTGGCGTGTTCGCAGGTGATCAGCCGACCCTGCAGGTCGTACGTGTTGCCGTTGGCCATGTTGCTGGGCTGCCGAAAGACCTGGATCCCGTTGGCGGCCGTCCACTTGCGCATGACGTTGCCGGGCATGTCGCTGAAGATGAGGCAGCCCTCAACGTGGTTCCAGACCGCGCCCTCGGTGAAGTCGAATCCGGCGGCCACTTCCTCAACCGGAGCGTCGTAGCCAACCACCTGCCGGAACCGCTCGTCGCGAATC
>JAPPKM010000150.1 GCA_028874315.1 Chloroflexota bacterium | reverse complement strand
TCCCACTGCGCCACGCTGCGCCCTTCCATCGTCGCCGGCTCGATCGGCACCGAGGCGTCCAGCGGACGCGACGAGATGATCATCCCTCCGGTATGGATCCCCAGGTGCCGCGGGAAGTCCACGATCTCCCGGCTCAGCTCCAGCAGATCGCGCCCCACCCGACTCGAAACCTCGGTCGGCACGTCCCCGCCGGCCTGGTCCGGGTCGGGCATCGCAATGCTGGGATGCCACTGCAACCGCTGAGCCAGCCGGTCCACCTGGGCTGGCGGTAGCCCCAGCGCCTTGCCAACGTCGCGGATCGCCGAGCGCCCGCGAAAGCAGATCACGTTCGCCACCATCGCCGCCCGCCGCCGCCCGTAGCGCTGATACACGTACTGGATCACCCGCTCGCGCTCCTGGTGCTCGATGTCCAGGTCGATGTCCGGCGGTTCGTTCCGGTCCGGCGACATGAACCGCTCAAACATCAGCCCGGCCGCGATCGGATCCACCATCGAGATATCCAGCACGTAACAGAGGATCGAGCCCGGCGCCGACCCCCGCGTGTTCACCAGGATGTCGTTCCGGTGACAGAAGGCCACCAGGTCCCGCACCGTCAGGAAATACCCCGCCAGCCCCAGGTCCTCCACGTACCGCAGTTCCTGCAGCACCCGCTCCCGCACCGTCGCGTCCGGGTTGGGATACCGCCGCCGCACCCCTGCCCAGACCAGCCGCTCCATGTATCGGTACTCCGATTCGCCCTCGGGCGTGGGATACGCCGGCAGGCCGTATGCCAGCTTCTGGCTCAGGTCGAAATCGCACATCTCCGCAACGCGCACGGTGTTGCTGATCGCCTCGGGGACGCCGGCAAAAAGCCTCGCCATCGCCTCGGCGGACTTCAACGCGAACTCGTGATTGGGCCTCAGCCGCCGTCCCGCCGTTTCCAGCGTCACGGTGTGCTTGATGCAGACCAGCACGTCCTGCAGTCGCGCCCGCGCCCGGTCGTGGTAATGGACGTTGTTGGTCGCCACCAGCGGCAGCCCTGTGTCCCGCGCGACCTCCAGCAACCCGGCGCTGACCAGGTGCTCCGCCTCCAGCCGGTGATCCTGCAGTTCCAGGAAAAAGCACCCCGCCTCGAACATCTCGGCATACGTCCCCGCCAGCTCAAGGGCTTGGCGGCTGTCTCCAGCCAGCGTCGCGGACGCGACCGCCCCCTGCGGGCAGCCCGAAAGCCCCACCAGCCCCCGCGTATGCCGCGCCAGGGTGTCCGGGTCCAGTTCCGCCGTCCCCTTCGGCCGGTCGTGGTGCGCCGCGGTCGCCAGCCGGCAGATATTGGCGTAGCCCTCCCGGTCGCGTGCCAGCAGGGTCAGGTGATGTCCCCCGGCCATGCTGGCTTCCATCCCCACGATCGGCTGCAAGCCAAGCTCCCGCGCCGCGTACGAAAACCGCACCGCCCCGTACACCCCGTCGTGATCCGTAATCGCCAGCGCCCGCAACCCAAGCTCGGCGGCCTGCTTAGCCATCTCCTCGGGATGCGACGCCCCGTCCAGGAAGGAAAAGTTGCTGTGCGCGTGCAACTCCGCGTACGCGGGACGGGTCAATCCAGCGCCCCCTGCGCAAACCAGCCCGACTCGGCGCGCTCTCGGTAAAGCACCAGCCCGCGCCCGTCGTCCAGCCGCACGTGCAGGTAATCACGGTCCACGGGCTTCGCCCACCACTCCGTCTGCACCCGCTGCGGCCCATAGCGGGCGACGACCTTCCGAGTCGTCCCATCCAGCGTCACCCGGCTGGTCCCATCGATCCTGCTGATCCGCACCGCCCGCGGCGGCGTGAAAAGCCGCGTAAGCCCCCGCGCCCCCACCACGCCCGCCAGCCACGCCAGGCAAAGCCTTGCCCCATCGCCCTGGGAGACCTTTGCAAAAAGCCCCTCGTTCTTGAAGGTGTGGCGGCTCTTGCCCCCTCTCCCTCTGGGAGAGGGTTGGGGTGAGGGTCTTCCGGGCACCCTCCCTCGGGTTACGCAAAGGTCTCCCTGAGCGTCCGTCTCCACATACGCGTCAACCCGTCGAGCTGCCGCCTCCAGCGTCCAGGCCTCCGCGCACAGCTCCATCCGAAACACCGCCTCGTCCCCCAACTGCGCCCGCAGCCGGCTGATCGCCTGGTTGGCCCGCGCTACCCGCTCCGACCGGTTGCCCAGCAACGACCGCTGCGTACCAGCCCCCGGCACCAGCTGCTGCACCTCCAGCCCAATACGCACCACCCCGGGCCGCTGCAGCGGAATCTCCTGCACCGCAGCCTCACCCTGGGAGACCTCTGCAAAACGCCCCGGTTCCTCGAATGTGCGGCCGCTCTTGCTCCCTCCCCCTCTGGAGACCTTTGCAAAACCCCGCCTCGACCTCGAAAGCGGGGCCGCTCTTTCTCCCTCTCCCTCTGGGAGAGGGTTGGGGTGAGGGTCTTCCGGGCAACCACTCCCCAGGGTTTCGCAAAAGTCTCTCTGGGCGTCCTCGGCCCACGCCTCCAACCGCCACCGGGCCGCGTCCCGCAAGGTCGCCGCACTGCCGGACGCCTCCGGCAGATTCAACGAGAACCGCTGCACCGTCCCGTCGGCCCGCTCGATCCGGCTCCCAACCTGCTGCGCCATCAGCCCCCGCCGCGCCAGCCGCGCGGCCAGCCGCTGCGCCAGCGCCTGCAGCGCGAACGTCAGCCGGTCCACGTTGTGCTCTTCCCACTCGAAGTCAATCGCCTCATCCAGGACGATCGGCCGCGGCCGCCCCTTCAGCGGCTGCGGGTCCTCCCCGCGCGCCAGCCGTCGTGCCAGTGCCCCCTCAACCCCATACCGCGTCCGCACCGCGTTCGCCGGCAACTCGGCAAACGCGCCAATCGTGCCGATCCCCAGCATCCGCAGGTGCCCGACCGCCCGCTCATCCAGCGGCAGCCGGTCGACCGGTTGCTCGGCCAGGTAGGCCCGGTCATCCCCCGAAACCACCGCAACGCCCGAATCCCCCGCCGTCCGCGCCGCCACCTCCGCCGCCAGTCGTCCCGCCGCCAGTCCCACCTGGGCAACCTGCCCTGTTGCCTTTTCCACGTCCCGTCGCACCCGCGTCCCCAGCGCCGCGTCCGGGCCGTACAGCGGTGCCAGCCCGGCCCCGTCCGCAAACGCCAGCCCCACCCCGGCGTCCTCCACCACCGGCGAAAACCCGTCCAGCACGTCCAGCACCGCCTCGAACGCCTTGCCGTAACGCGGCGGATCGTCAGGAACGTAGACGCCCTCCGGACAGCGCTGCGCCGCTTCCTTCACGGCCATCCCCAGCCGCAACCCGGCGTGCTGGGCCGCCTTGGAAACCTCGATCAGCCGCTGCTGCTTAGCTTGCTGCGCGTAGATCGCCAGCGGCTGCCCCGACCACGACGGCTGCGTCTGCGCCTCCACCGTGGTTCGGAAGCGCGGAATCCACAGGCACAACGTCTTGCGGTCCATCGGACCTCCTCACAAACGGACAGTCGATCACCAGGTGCTGCACCCCCGTGTCGCTGCGCGACTTCAGCACCCGAACCTCCAGCGTCAGCCCCATCGGCACCTGCGTCAGGCGGCTGCCCTGCCAGCGCCATCCCCGGCACGCCACCCCCAGCCGCAGCGAGGCCAGGTACGGCAACCCCGCAACCCGCGAACTCCCGGCCGCCGTCACCACCACCAGGCTCGCCGCCCCGCGACCCGCCAAATCCGCCAGTTGCGACCATCGGTTGCCACGCGGCCGCGCCGACTCAAGGTCCAGCAACACCGCCTCGAAGGCATGGCTGCGCAGCAACGTCGCACTCGCCTGCAACGCCGTCGCCGCGTCCGGCGGCCGCACCACCACCAGCCGCGACAAATCCAGGTCCATCGCCACACCAGCGGTCGGCGCAAACGTCCCCGGCAGGTCCACGTAAGCCGCCAACCCGCCGCCCTCCAGCGCGGCGCCCAGCACCCGCCACCCCAGCGTCAGCGCCCCGCTCCCCGGCGGCCCGGTCAGTTCGCTCAGGCGCCCCTTGGGAATCCCCTCGAACCCGGTGGCCCGGTCTAGCGCCCCGATCCCGGTCGAAAACCCGGCCTCCGGCGGACTGACCCCAAACAACCGCCCCGCGGCATGCAACCCCCAGCGCCGTTCGATTTCATGCACGGCCGTCCGCAACGCGGCGGGCCGCTCGGTGTCGGAAAGAGCCAGCGGAACACCCTGGGCAATACGGGACCCCATCGTACCAAACAAAAACCGAACACCGGCCCACACCATCAAGACTCAACCTGGAACAAGCCTTGACACCCTCAATCCCCACCTTCTGGCACCCTGACGCCGTTCGGCGTAAGCTCCCTCTCCGCGGCACTTGAGGGGTAGTCACTCCTCGAACTGGACCGCTGCCGAATCCTTAGCAGTCCGAATCTCTTTGACAGGCGAGAAAAACCCGAATGACCGCAGAACCCCAACTCTTCAGAATCAACCCCGAAAACCGCGAATCCGAAAAGATCGCCGAGGTCGAATTCGCCAGCCTGGGCTTCCAGGAGCGCCGCGACATCCAGGAATGGGTCGCCGCCAACCCCGAAATCCTGGGCGACGACCTCCTGATCATCGGCAAGGAGTTCAGCGGCTTCGACAAAGTCAGTGATCGGTTGGATCTACTTGCAGTAGACGCTGACGGCAAACTCGTGGTCATCGAGCTTAAGCGCGATGACTCCGGCACCGACGCCCACTGGCAAGCCATCAAGTACGCCAGTTACCTCCAACGTGCGAGTGTGGAGGATCTCGTCCGCATGTTTGCTGACTACGGAGAAGTGTCGGAAGAACACGCCGCTAGTCAGATTCTGCAACACCTCAACGCCGATGATCTGAATGCGCTGAATAAGGATCAGCGGATCATCCTAGCCAGCCATCGGTTTGCTCCCGAGGTGACATCTGCCGCCCTGTGGCTAAACGAGAAAGCCCCGGGTGAGGACTTGATAACGTGTGTACAGCTAATACCTTATCGGGATGTTCAGACCGAATCCCTATACGTTCAGGCACACACGATAATCCCTGTGCCAGGAATCGACGACTACCTCGTTGTAATCGACGGATCGTCAATCGACAGTCGACCCTTGAGGACAGGAGCCAGCAAGTTGGCTCAAACCTTTGCGAGGAATCGGGGAGACGATATTACTCGGTTTCTCAGGAGAATCTCAGACCGGACGTTAGATGGGCTTCCATCGCACCTCAAGCCCGAGAGGACGAGTCGTTGGGCCGGAGGAGATCCTTCCCTCCGATACTGGCATTTGTGGTATTCGCGCCCCTTTTGGGGCAATTGGAGAGCCCACTACCACATCAATCTCTCTCCTGACAGCGATGGCCGTGAGATCACTTGGAAAGCAAACATAGGCTTCTCGGACTACCGGAATGAGATTGCTGACTTGGAGAGCAAACTGGCTGACCTAAATGTCTATGAGGATCAGTGGTGGGAAGATAGGTCGGGAGAGCTTGGAGTAACACGCTTGAGCGATGATCTGGACGATGCTTTCGCCGCTACGCTCGTTGAGACTCTTGGTCGCTTCATAGAGGTGGTTACCCCGAGGATCGACGACATTGTGGATACCTCCAACGAAGAAGACGCCTAGCTGTAGACTCCCGACCCGCACTTGCCGCATCTCAAGCAGGGCTCGCCCAAAGAACTGTCGCGTGGGTGGTCCGTGAGTCTGATCTTCGTGAGCTGAATCGGAGAGTCGACCGCATCCGCAGGCGACATTCTCCACCACCCGCCTTGCCAATCCTCACGCCAGTCCGTACGAATTGGGCTTGGCCAGACGAGGCAATTGACGCTCTTGCACTCCGCCTGATACAAACAACCAACGAGCCGTGGGCGGTCGGTTCGCGAACTTTCTCAGCCACGGCTGCCAGCGGCGAACTGGCGGTCCGCAAAAGCGGAACGTGGCTACCGGGAACGGAGTTTGGCCACGGACGCCACAGCCATCATCATCGCCATGGGCACGATCGGAATGACCCTTGTTCTTGCTATCAGCGGTGCGGCCTGGCGACTCGGCAGTCGCCTGGGAGCCGTTGAGAAGGGCCTGGCAAGTTGCGAGTCCGACATCCGCGAGTTGAATCGGAAAGTCGACCGCATCCTCGAACGACTCCCCCCATCACCCGCGTAGCGCACTCGCACATCGCCCTTCGATGTGCGTACCCACCGGATTGACGAGTCCGAACTCCGCCTGATACAACCAATCAACGAGCCGTGGGCGGCGGGTTCGCAAACCTTCCGAGCCACGGGCCAGGAGCGTGCTGGCGGAGCGCTCCGGCGACGTGTGGCTACCTGACGAAGAGTACCGCCATGGACGCCATGCCCATCGTCGTCACCATGATCACCGTCGGCCTCACCTTGGTCTTTGCCGTTGCCGGCGCCGCCTGGCGCGTCGGCGTGCGCCTCGGCACCGTCCAGCGAGGCGTGGCCGACGGCGACGAATACGCTCGCGAATTGCGGACTGATGTTCGCGAGATGCGTGCCGAGTCGCGGTCGGACAACCAGGAGATGCGTACCGAAGTCGCGCAAGTGCGGACCGCTGTGCGAGCCGACGTTCAACAAGTACGAACTGAGGTCCAC
>JAPPKM010000037.1 GCA_028874315.1 Chloroflexota bacterium | reverse complement strand
TCCTCACAATGATCGCGCCGCTCATGGGCCAACGCCGACGCGGTGCAACCCGTGTCGGCCTCCGCCGCCTCGCCTTCGTCGCCGCTGCCGGCGTCGCCTTCACCGCCACCCAGATCGCCCTGCTGCAACGCCTCATCCTCGTGCTCGACGCCCCCACCGTCGCCTTCGCCACCGGCATCGCCGCCATGCTCGCCTGGGCCGGTCTCGGCAGCCTGACCTCCCGATTGTGGCGGCCTGATCCGCGGACGGCCGCGCTCATGGCCGCAATGAGCGTGTTTCTCCTGGGCGGGCTGCTTATGGCTGCCCCGTTGGCCCTGGGTGCGCCCCTGGTCGTTCGCGTTGCCGTGGCTGTCCTGGCGGCCTCGCCGTCCCTGGCCCTGGGCACCGTCATGCCGGCCGCCATCCGCGCCCTGGCCAACGACCGTTCGGCCATTTCCTGGGCCTGGGCCGTCAACGGCACCGCCTCCGTTGCCGCCGCCTTCGTCGCCGCCATCCTCATCGTCTCCATCGGCTTCGCCTGGACCCTGCTCGGCGCCGCCCTCGCCTACGCCGTCGCCGCGCCGCTCTGGCGCGCTAGGAATCCTCGGCCGACATCTCCCCCGTAAGCGGCACAAACCGCACCAGCCCCAGGTTCTCGGCCACCACCCCATCCGCCGTCTGCTCGATCTGCCAGAGCGTCTGATAAAAGCCCGGCGGACCCACCGGCACGATCATCCGCCCGCCCACCTTGAGTTGCCGGATCAAGGGCTGCGGCACGTGATCAGGCGCCGCCGTCACGATGATGCCGTCAAAGGGCGCCTCGTCTTCCCACCCGAAATAGCCGTCGTCCGTACGCTGCTCGATGCCCTCGTAACCCGCGTCCCGCAGGTTCTCCTCCGACCACCCGGCCAGCGGCGGAATAATCTCCACGCTGTAAACCTTGGCGCCCATCTCGGCCAGCACCGCCGCCTGGTACCCCGAGCCGGTGCCGATCTCCAGCACCCGGTCCCCCGGCGATATCCCCAGCGCCTCCGTCATCATCGCCACGATCAGCGGCTGCGAAATCGTCTGCCCCTCGCCGATCGGCAACGGCCGGTTCTCATAGGCCTCGTTCACGTTTTCCGGCCGCACGAATCGGTGCCTATCGACGCGCTCCACCGCCGCCAGCACCGGCTCCGAAATCCCACGCTCCGACGCCCGGATTTCAGCCATCAGCTTCGAACGCCGTTCGGCATACACACCGACGTCACGGTCATCGGCCGTTGGCGTCCTGCTGGCCGGCTCCCCGCACGCCGCCAGCAACAACACCGCCATCAGGACCCCGCACCGCACGAGCCGAGCCCCCGCTCGAATCATCCGGCACCCCATCTCCCGGTCAGCCGGCCTCGGCCTCGGTCGCCATCTGACTCCCTGAAGCTTGTCACACGCCGCCAAAAGCCGATCACACCCCTCCCGCTCAATGAGACCTTTTCTCAACGCCCCTCGCCCTATCGGCAATGACTTCGCTACTCATAGCTCAAGACCACCCGGAACCGGGGACTTCCTCGCCTACAATGTTGCAGGGCGGTTGTTCACTGACCACTGGCTCGTTGTCACCTGATCGGCGGGGAACAGGAATCCCTGTCGCGGAGGACCCGCCCATGGACACCACCCCCATTGTTGTGACGATTGTCAGCGTTGGAGCAGCCATGCTCGTCACATTCGTCGGGGTGGCGTTCAGGCTGGGCGCGACGCTGGGCAAGATTCAAGAGCAAGTCGAGGCTATCCCGCAACTCCGCCAGGATGTGCACGCGTTGTCCGGTCGCGTCGACGGATTGACAGAACGGGTCTCCCGCATCGAAGGCGTCATCAAAGGCGTCCTGTCCAGCCGCGCCCCTCCGTCGGACTGAGACCTCGTCAACCCCAACGCCCAGCCCCACCCGACCTCGCCGGGTTAGCCCCTCGGCCCGTTGAGCGCCGATCCGAACCTGCGGAATAGATCAATGGCGAGACAACGAACCGGCCTGACGCGCAACCGACCGCGAGGCCGCCTCTTCCTACCTTTCCTCGGAGACCCTTGCACAACGGCCCTCGAACTCAAAGGCGGGGCCACTCCTGTCCCTCCGGGCGAAAACGCAGCGTCCGCCCCGGACTCAATCCGGGGAATGAAGAGTCTTCCGGTCTAGGTCCGCACGCCAGCAACCGCATACGGACGACCCCGTCCGAGCAGTGCGGCG
Source organism: Chloroflexota bacterium (assembly GCA_028874315.1). Classification (GTDB taxonomy): domain Bacteria; phylum Chloroflexota; class UBA11872; order UBA11872; family UBA11872; genus UBA11872. Next base: position 4,490 of record JAPPKM010000037.1, on the reverse strand, counting down.
CTCTTCACCCTCTCCAAGGGGAGAGGCAGATTCGGGCGTCTTCGGCCGAAATCGGTGAGGGGTCTTCGGGTCGTGGTCGCTCAGGCACACAACAAGTTTTGAGGCGGGGACACCGCTTCGGCCTGACGCCCCGCCTCAGGCCCTCTCCTCCGGGAGCGGGTCAGGCTGAGGAGTCTTCCGGCCACCCACCCAGTGTTATGCAACGGTCCCTCAATGCCAGAATGCGCCCAACAACCACCCCCAATCCAAGCGAGCAAAACCATGGCAAACCTCCAGGGACGCGTCGCCGTCGTCACCGGCGGCGGCACCGGCATCGGCAAGGGCATTGCGAAGCGGCTGGCGGCGGAAGGCTGCCGCCTCATGGTCTCCGCCTCCGCCAACATCGCCGGGGCCGAGGAGCTACGCGATGAGCTGCGCGCCGACGGTGCGGAAATTGAAATCACCCAGGCCGACTTCCGCGACCCCGACACCGCCCGCGGCGTCGTCACCGGCGCCATCGATCGCTATGGCCAGCTCGACATCCTCGTCAACAACGCCGGCTGGACCCTCAGCGAGGACTTCCTCGATGGCAACACCCAGAACTGGCTGGATATCTTCAACATCAACCTCATCGCCATGATCGCCGCCAGCCAGGAAGCCGGTCGCCACATGGTTGAACGTGGGTCCGGCCGCATCATCAACATCAGCTCCGTGCATGGCTACGTGCATCTCGTCCAGAACGTCGTCTACGCCGGCACCAAGGGCGGCATCAACGGCTTCACCCGCGCCCTCGCGCTCGCGCTGGCTCCCCACGGCGTCACCTGCAACGTCATCGCCCCCGGCGCCATCCAGGTCGACCGCTACGCCGACCAGAACCTCAACGCCTCCACCATCGGCACCACCATCCCCGCCGGCCGCGTCGGCCAGCCCGCCGAAATCGCCGCCGCCGTCGTCTACCTCGCCTCCGACGACGCCTCCTACGTCAACGGCGAAACCCTCTACGTCGACGGCGCCCTCACCACCGGGATGGCCATCGGCATCTAGCCAGGAAGGAATATGCCCATGGTTTCCAGCAAAGCAGCCACGGTGGAGGAATACCTGGCCGAACTCCCCGAGAACCGGCGGGACGACATTCAGCAGGTGCGCGAGGTCATCCTGGCCAACCTGCCGGACGGCTTCGAGGAGTGCATGCAGTACGGCATGATCGGCTACGCCATCCCGCTCGAAGACTTCCCCAACACCTACAACGGCCAGGCCTTGGGCGTCGCCGCGCTGGCGGCCCAGAAACGCCACATCTCGGTCTACATGCACGGCCTCTACGCCGACCCCGAACTGACCGAGTGGTTCGTGGAGGCCTACAAGCAGTCCGGCAAACGGCTCAACATGGGCAAGTCCTGCGTCCGCTTTCCCAGGGCCGAAGCCGCGGCGCTGGACCTCATCGGCGAGGTCATCGCCCGCATCACCCCCGAGCAACTGATCGCCCAACACGAAGCCGCCCACGGATAGGGGATGAAGCCTGATGCCAAGCATTGACTGGCCCATCGAACAACTACGCACGTACGTCCCGCCCCCAACCGCCCCCGACGACCTTGACGAGTTCTGGTCCCAAACCCTCGCCGAACAGGACCATCCCTTCGACCCAGCCATGACCGACGTTGACTACCCGGTCGAAGGGCTCACCGTCCAGGACGTCACCATTGCCGGCTACGGCCAGGGCCGCGTAGCCGGCACGCTGCTGGTCCCTGACGGCGCTGCCGAACTTCCCGGCATCGTGATCTTCCACGGCTACACCGGCAACCGCGCCGCCATCTTCGACGCCGCCGCCTGGGCGCTCCAGGGATTCGTTGTCTTCGCGATCGACATTCGCGGCCAGACCGGCTTCAGCACCGATCCTGAAGCCGACCCGCGTGGCCACGCCCTCGGCTGGATGACCCAGGGCATCCAGTCGCCCGACACCTACTACTACCGCCGCGTCTACGTGGACTGCGTGCGTGCCGTCCGCTTCGTGCAGTCACATCCCCGCGTGCGCGCCGACCGCGTCGGTTGCACCGGTATCAGCCAGGGCGGCGGCCTCACCCTGGCCACGGCCGCGCTCGAGCCCAGCGTCGCGCTGGCGATGGCCGAAGTGCCCTATCTCTGCGACTTCCCCCGCGCCGCCCAGATCGCCGGCCCGCCGGGCCTCGTCAAGACCATCTACGGCGAGATTCCTGCCTACTGCCGCGCCTTTCCCGACCGTTACGACGAGACCTTCCGCACCCTGAGCTACTTCGACGTCGTGAACCTCGCGTCGCGCATTAGCTGTCCAACGCTGGTGAGCGTTGGCCTATGGGACGACATCTGCCCGCCGTCCACCGTCTTTGGCGCGTACAACCAACTGACCTGCGAACCGCGCGAGATCGACGTTTATCCCTTCCTCGACCACTCCAGCACCTCAACGCACCGCGACGCCAAAGTCCGCTGGGCCTGGCGCTGGTTACACGACCGGGAATGACACCGAATCCGAGAGCCGGCGGCTACATGCTCGTATTGCGCGTGATCTTGAACGCGTACGCGCTGTCGCACGGCCGCCGCTCCGGCCGTTCGATCTCCAGCCCCTCGGCCGTCATGCGCCACGCCAACTCGCCGTCGTTACCCAGTAATTCCACCGACCGGATTTCGCCCGGATACAGCGTATTCAGCGACTCGATCGTGAACGCGGGCTCCGGCCAGTCCAGGCAGATCGCATAGAGCACATTCCGCTTCACCGTGAACCTGATGTCGCTGCCCTGGTAGGCCAGCTTCTCCTTGGTGTCGCTGAAGGCGCCGGAAACCGACATTTCCGTGGGTCCTTCGCCATAGGTCCACCACGGCGTCGTCCCGTAAATCGCCTCGCCGTTCACCCGCAGCCAGTCGCCGATGCCTTCCAGCGCCGACACCGCCTCGTCCGGAATCGTCCCGTCGGGCTTCGGCCCCACGTTCAGCAGCATCAAGCCGTTCTTGCTGACGTTGTCCACCAGGTACTGCACGAGCTCGGTGGCCGACTTGTAAGTGGTCTCGCGCAGATAGCCCCAACCCGAGCCGTCGTCCACCGTGGTGTCGGTAATCCACTCGTGGTAGGCCTGATCGGGCATCTTGCCCAGCTCGATGTCCAACACCCCCACGCCCGGCGGCAGGTTGTCCCACTTGTAGGTCACCACCACCCCGCGGTTCCACTCGGCTTCCTTGTTGTAGTAGTAGGCCAGGAAGTCCTGCTTGTATTGCTCGTGCACGGCCTTCAGGCCGAAGTCGAACCAGATGTAGTCCGGCTCGTACTTGTCCACCACCTCGACAAGCTTGGCCTTCCAGGTATCCAGAAACGCCCTGCTCGGCTTGTCCTGCTCGTCCCACTCCACGTCCCGCAGCGGGAAGTCCAGGTTGTGCGGCTCACCGTAGAGGCCGGCATAGCGCGGGTCGGACGTGTCGAAATCCGACCGCCAATGCGGAAAGAACCACCAGTTCTCCGCGTGGTGCATGGCCACCATGTAGCGCATGCCCTGGCGCCGAACGGCCTCCGCCAATTCGCCCACCACGTCCCGTTTCGGGCCCATCCGCGCCGCGTTCCACTCGGTGTGCGCGCTGTCCCAGAGCGCAAAGCCGTCGTGATGCTCCGCCACCGGCCCCGCAAACTGCGCCCCGGCCCGCCGGAACAGATCGGCCCACGCGTCCGCGTCGAACTTGGCGCCGTTGAAGTCGGGAATGAAGTCCTTGTACCCGAACTCCGAGGGGTGCCCGTAGGTCTTTACGTGATGCGCGTAGTGCGGCTCACCCTCGCGATACATCCGGTACGGGTACCACGTGGCGTTGGGACCCCACGCGGGCACGCAGTAGATGCCCCAATGGGTGTAGATGCCGAACTTTGCGTCAGTGAACCAGCGGGGTGTCTGGTGTTGACGCAACGAGCGCCAGTTCGGTTCATAGCGGGTCGTCATGACGGGGTTTTTACCTGGGGCGGCTGAGACGCGACGCGCCAGCTTACGAACCACACCCTCGGGTCTGCCGGGGTCAGTGCCCCGGATGTGGGACGAATGGCACTCGCTTCAGCCATAGTCGCAGCGCATGCCAGTAGATGGCCGCCGTCACGCGCGCGGTCAACAATGGATATCGCGCCAGGGCCATTGCCAGCTTCGACCCACTCAGCGTCTGCCGGCGCAGCGCCAGATTGGCCTCGAACAGCGGCGCGCCGGCGCGGGCTACCTCAATCTGAATGTCCAGGCGCTCGCCCGGAACCGTAGCCGTCAGCCGATAGCTCTGGTCCATGTGCATGAATGGCGAAACGTGGAGCGCCTTCACAAAATCGGCCTTGAGCCGCTCACCTCTGGCGTCCGGCTCAGGCTCGACCACGTAGACGTGCCGCTCGCCCCAGGGAGTATTGGTCACCTCGGCCACCAGCGCCTGCACGCGGGACTCATCCGGCGTAAAGCAGAAGTAGAGGCTGATCGGATTCATCACGTAGCCGAAGTAGCGCAGGTGGGTCAGCAGCCGGATTGGACCCT
>JAPPKM010000125.1 GCA_028874315.1 Chloroflexota bacterium | reverse complement strand
GGGCGCCGGAGAAGTCGCCCTTGTAGTCGCGGTGGCCGACGTAGGGGAAGGTGCGTTGGCCGGTGTGGAGAGCGCGGCGAAATGGAAGGGTTGGGAGGGCCTCGGGGAAGGCGCAGGTGCAGCGGATGGCCTGGGCGGCAAAGGCGTCGAAGTGGGGGGTGCGGATCCAGGCGTTGCCGTAGGCGCCGAGGTGGTCTTTGCGGAGGGTGTCGAAGACGACGAGGACGACGTTCATGGAGGGGCTTCCGGTCGGCGGCTGGCGGCTAATGCTGGTGTGGTCATGCCCGTACGTCAACCGGCGGTGGCCCGGGGTCGTTGGGCGAGGATGCGGGGCGTGGGGGTTAAGGGGGGAACCGTAGGGGACTCCGCAGGGAGATCAGGGAAACAGGCCGTTGCACACCGAATGATTACTCAGGGCAAGGTGGCGCGAGGTGAGGTGGAACGGGGGAGGCGGTGAGGATTGCGGTGACGGGAAAACTGATCGGGCTTCCGGGCTCGCCAGCACTGCGGCGAGGGGCGACGGCTGCGAGGTCGACCCGGCTTTCGTCACGCGCGGCGGGCAACCGCCTGACGCGCCAATTCCCGGTCAAGAAATGCATGCGGCCGCCCGGAGCAAGCGCCCGCCGACTCTAGTCGTTGGGACGCCGGGACTTGCCAACCCAGTCGCCCCAGCCGTTGGCGTTCTTGGCGCGAACCTGCACCTCGTACAGGGTTCCTCCGGTGAGGTCGCTGATCTCATAACTCCTCGGATTCCAGCACCGGAGTAGCGTACAGATGCGGCGGGTCTGAAGGGGGAAGAGCTCATCGCTCACGGTCCAGGCGGTGGTTCCGGACTCCCGGTGGCGGACCTGGTAGACGTAGGCAACCGCGCCGCTGGCGGGCTGCTCCCATTCGACGATCAGCGACTGGCTTTCGCCAGCGAATACTTTGACTCGCGGCGATATGACCCTGGCTGAGTTGCCGGCCGCCAGGGTGACGGTGAGAATCTCCGACTGGAAGCCGAGCTTGGGCGTGTCCTGGGTATTCGGGTCGTTGTCGTCACCGTCGGTGCGGGCACGGACGTGGACCTGCCAGGTTCCGTTTGCCAGAGCGGTGAAGGTGTGGCTGCGGTCGCTGACGCCCTTGTCGGTGCTGGTCCACGACCCGCTGGTGCCGGAGCGGTGGCGCACGATGTAGCGGTCAAGGGTTCCGACACTGCCGTTGACACTGGCCTCGCCCCATTCGACGACCAGCTTGCCGTCGCCGCCTGAGGCGAATACCTTGGGCGCGGCGGGTCCGCCAGCGCGGCCGGAGCTTTGCGTCGACCGGTACGTCACGCCGTCAATCTCCATTTTTGCTGACAGCGTGATTGAGCCACTTCGCTCATTGTGGACCAACGTGCCCTCCGGGCAGTTGGCTTCGGGATCCCCCCCGCCGTCGTCTGCGATTAAGCAGACGGTTTGCGCTTCCGGAAACCTCTTGTTGTTGCTGGAGGTCATGAACAGCCGGCCGCTGACATGTTGAGGGCCATCCCGGAACCAGAGTTGCGTCGGCTCAGACCAGACTCTAAGGGCGGGCATCCAGACCGACCAGGCGTCGCTGGTGGTTTTCGACGCGTCGCTGGTGAGGTGAGTGCGGGCGGCGAGGCGAACGGTGTACGACGTGCCATCGGTTAGTCCGCGGATTCTGCGCTCGTTGCTGGTCGCGGGGTGCGTTTCGCTCGAGACGGTACCAGTGCAGCCAGCCGGATCGTTGGGAACCGAACAGGCCTTCCACTCCAGGACGAATCCGGTCAATGTCCGCCCGGCCGGCGCGGAGTACCCCGCCCAATCGACAGCGATGTTGCCGTGGTTGTTGGCAATAACGGTGACGACGGTGGGGCTGCCCGCGTCGGCGGTGGCCGAGGGGTCCTGAGCAACGATGGTGGCGCTGACGGGACTGGTGACGTATTTGCTGTTCGAGGCGTCGTAGGCGGAGATCCGGAAGTCGTAGGCGACAAAGGGTTCGAGGCTGTAGGCAATGAAGTCGGGGAGGTTGGGGTCGCTCTGCCTCATGAGCGACCAGGGCATCTGGCCGTAGGTAGTCCAGTAGTCCTCGGTCGAGCGCTTGAACTCGAAGTCAAACATCTCGCGTGCCTCGCAACCGGTGCCATTGACGCTGGCGATCGTTCCGGCGATGGCGTTACGGCCATAGGGCTTGACGGCGAGTGTGATGCAGGCGTCGGGCACCGAGTTCGCCTCCATCGTCACGAGGCCGTCGGAGTCACCCTCGGCATAGGTGACGCGCACGGAGAAGACGTAGCCGCCCGGCGTCAGGCCGCGGAAGGTTTGCGACCGCGCTGCGGGGTCGAACGAGATGGCGTCCATTGCGAGGCCTTCGGCCTGGTTGACCGCGGAGACGACGAAGCCGGTGACCTTGCAGGCGTCGGACAGGTCGGCCGGCAGGGTCCAGGAGACGACGGCGCCCTTGCCGATCGTGAGCGCCGAGACGGAGGACGGCGCGGTCTGTTCGCATGCTGGCGCCAACTGCCAGTCCACCTTGTGGCCGGAGTCATGGGCGAGGCCCGCGTGGGCGAGGTTGGCAGCAGTCTGCGAGGCGGCGGACGTGATCGAGCCACCGTTGAGCGCCAGGGAGTTGGCGAGGACGGCGATGCCCCGGGTGGAGAAGTTGGGTTCGACGACGGTATGCGCGAAGGTGAGGGCGGTCGAGCCGGAGCCGCCGTTGTAGGCGGCCTGCTTCTGGCCCCAGTGGGCGGGGTCCATGTCAATCTTCAACCGCGGGGCGCCGGTTACGGCGACCGCCTCGGAGAAGGTCAGCGTTACGCGAATGATGTCGTCCTTCGCGTAGGTGTCGTCGTCGCCGGGGTCCGAGGTTATGGCGACGCCGGCAACGGTGGGCGCGAACTGCTGCCAGTTCACCTTGTGGTTGGGGTCGTGGGCGAGGCCGGAATGGGTGAGGTTGGCGACGGTTTGGGAGGCGGCGGACTGGATGGCGCCGCCGTTGAGCGCCAGGGAGTTGGCGACGACGGCGATGCCCCGGGTGGAATAGTTGGGTTGGACGACGGTGTGGGTGAAGGTGAGGGCGGTTGAGCCGGAGCCGCCGTTGTAGGCGGCCTGCTTCTGGCCCCAGTGGGCGGGGTCCATGTCGATCTTAAGTTGCGGCGTACCGGTCACATCAACGGCCTCGCTGAAGGTGACGGTGATGCGGATGACGTCGTTCACGGTGTAGGTGTGGTCGCCGCCGGGGTCGGAGGAGATTGCGACGGCGGTGACCGTCGGTTCGCCCTCCTGCGCCCGGATGGCCCCGGGGCCGGTCAGCACCACGGTGAGCACCAGCAGCGCGGCGGCGGCCAGCAGCAGCCAGCCTGAAATGAACGGACGGGGACGGTGGACTCGGCTCATGTCGTCAATCCTCGTCCCGAGTTACGGGACCTACGTTCATGTGAAGTCGAGTGCATGGCGAGATGTCGGGGTGGATCAAAACTGCCGGAGCCGAGTCCAGCGGACGGCGATTGCCGAGCGGTCTGGAGTCGTGGCGGGCAGGCTGGCGAGCCCCGAGGGGGAACGGGGGCCTGAGCGTCTTTTACAGGGGCGGGCCAGAGAGTCATCAATTCGTGCCTCGCCATCCGATCCTGGTCCGCCCGAGCCTGGATCCAGCGAGTGAACGCACAGAAGAACTACGACGAAAGAAACATATCAGTCTGGAAAACTACTATTCCGTATAGAAATCTACATAAGTACGTTCCGGGTTTCGGCGATACGGAGGTGGATGCGTGGTCGCCGCCGGGTGGTGGCTGAAAACGTGGGGTGACGAGGGGTGCCGGATGTTCCTGCGACCCGGGCCCCCGCAGGCAAGCTCAGGGAAGGCTCTCGGCTTCGCTGCACTGCATTCGGCACGACCGAGAAAGGCGAGCGATGGGTCTGCTACGGTGCCAGTCCAATGGTGGGGTGACAGACTGGAATGGCCATGACTACCTACCGAGTTGGTTTTCTGGGCGTGGGGCCGCGGGGGTTGAGCCAGGCGCGGGCGTATTTGTTGCATCCGCGGATTGAGATTGCGGCGCTGTGCGACGTGGATCCGGAACGGCTGGGAGCGGCGGCCGCGGAGTTCGGGGTGGAGCGGACGTATAGCGACTTCCGGGCGATGTTGGACACGGAAGAGCTGGACATTGTGAACATTCCGACGCGGACCGATCTGCACGCGCCGCTGACGATCGGGGTGCTGGAGCACCGGGCGCCGAGGGCGGTAATCGTCGAAAAGCCGATGGCGACCAGCCTGACCGACGCGGACCGGATGCAGGAGTTGGCCGAGGCGAACGGGACGCGGCTGGCGATTCATCACCAGATGCGGACGACGCCGACGTTCAACGTGGCCGACCGGCTGATCCGCGCGGGCGAGATCGGGCCGCTGACGACGATCAAGATTCGAGGCAAGGGCTACTACGGCGGCTACGACATGCTGAATATCGGCACGCACATGCTGAACGACACGCGCCGGTACGCCGGCCATGCGCGCAGCGTGGTGGCCACCTGCGTGACCGGCGGACGCCCAACCACGGCGGCGGACATCGTGGAGGGCTCCTATGGCTTCGGGCTGCTGGCGGGCGAGAACATTTCGGCGCTGTACGAGTTTGAGAACGGCCTGACGGCCTTTGCGGAAATGCACCGGCGCAGCGAGCCGGGCAACGGCTGGATGCATATCAAGATCTACGGCGAGGACGGGGCGGTGTGCCTGCACAACTCGCGGGAGCTGTTCATCCGGCGCGGGCGCGACGAGGTTGTGGACGACACGCCGTGGGAAAAGTACACACTGGCCGACGAGGACCGGTACCTACACGGGCATGACTACTACGACCACGAGGGCGGCGACCTGTGGATGGCGGAGGAGACGGTGCGCGTGCTGGACGAGGACCGCGAGCACGAGTGCAGCGGCCTCGAAGGCCGGGCCGTGATGGAGATGATGGACGGGGCCTGGGTCTCGCACTTCAGCCGGTCGCGGGTGGACTTTCCGCTGGAACGGGGCGAGCACCCGCTGCGCAAGGAACTGGCGAAGGCGGGGCTGCCGGAGCCGGACCCGGAGCGAGGGAAGCTGCGATATGGGGATTGGTTGCCGGGGGAATTGGCGAGGATCGAGGCGGCGAGGTAACCGAAGTCCGGGCACCTGGTGGTTGCGGCCGCTGAGCCGACACGTCTCTAACAATGTCGGGAGGAGCGCGCGCAGGGACTGAGATTGCTCCATCCAGACATGGTTGCTACGGGCGACAGCCACCCTCACCCCAGATCTCTCTCAAGGAGACCTTTGCGTAACCCGGGGGTGGTTGCCCGGAAGACCCCTCACCCTAACCCTCTCCTCCAGGAGAGGGATTAAGAGCGGCCGCAATCACAAGATCAAGGGAGTTGTGCAAAGGACTCCAGTCAGGGAGTGAGAACCTTCTGCGATTCGCCGGGTTGTAGCGGGCCGCGCGCTTGCGTTCGAGGATTGCGGGTTCCAGGGCCGGCAGGGCGAGGGCGGGGAAGACTTCAACGAGATGACGTCCGCTGGTGGCGGTCCTGGCCCTTGGTGGATTCTGCACCGCATCGAGCCGCCTGAGAAATCGCCAGATTGGCGCCTCCGGTCCAAACATCTCGACCTTGCTTTGCATCGTCCGTCCACTCTTGGTCTTGCCTTGATTGGCGGGTTGCACACCTCCGCCGAGGCGAGAAATGAACGACGCCGCGACCCTTTCAACGGGCCGACAGCCCGTCTGATTGGGCACGACGGTCGGCTGGTCAATCGCAACGAGAACGTAGTCGTGCGTGGACGCAAGCTCTTCGACGATCGCGGCGGCGTGGTCGAAGCTGGCGGGTTCCGGCAGTCGGGTCTCAACAAAACAATCTTGCGAGAACGTCGCTGACGCAATACCGCCGGGGGCGTTGCCTGCCCAGGCCGAATCGAATCCAACGAAGGCTTCGCGGGCGGCGCTCACGTGGTCACAGTCAGTCTTGCGGATATCGAGTTTCGGAGGCTCAGGGTACGTCGATTTCTCGATTGGACGAATTCATTGGAACGCTCGTCGGGCGATCTTCTTCTCAAGCAGAAGCCCGCGAGAGGTGCGACGCAGACGGCGGGGAATCGTTCTGCTACGGTGCCAATCGAGCGGTTGATCGTGTGATGGGGAATGGCCATGACGACTTATCGCGTGGGGTTTTTGGGGGTTGGGCCGCGGGGGTTGAAACAGGCGGCGGCGTATATGTTGCATCCGCGGGTAGAGGTTGCGGCGCTGTGCGACGTGGACCCGGAGCGGTTGGGCGCGGCGGCCGCGGAGTTTGGGGTGGAGCGGACGTACGACGACTATCGGACGATGTTGGACCAGGAGAACCTGGACATCGTCAACATTCCGACGCGGACCGACCTGCACGCGCCGTTGACAATCGGGGTGCTGGAGCACCGGGCGCCGAGGGCGGTGATCGTTGAAAAGCCGATGGCGACGAGCCTGACTGACGCGGACCGGATGCAGGAGCTGGCGGAGGCGAACGGGACGCGGCTGGCGATTCATCACCAGATGCGGACGACGCCGACGTTCAACGTGGCCGACCGGCTGATCCGCGCGGGCGAGATCGGGCCGCTGACGACGATCAAGATTCGAGGCAAGGGCTACTACGGCGGCTACGACATGCTGAATATCGGCACGCACATGCTGAACGGCACGCGCCGGTACGCGGGCAACGCGCGCAGCGTGCTGGCGTCCTGCGTGACGGGCGGACGGCCGACCACGGCGGCGGACATCGTGGAGGGCTCCTACGGATTCGGACTGCTGGCGGGCGAGCACATTTCGGCGATCTACGAGTTCGACGGTGGCCTGACAGCTTTTGCCGAAATGCACCGGCGGAGCGAGCCGGGCAGCGGCTGGGTGCACATCAAGATCTACGGCGAGGACGGGGCGGTGTGCCTGTACAACTCGCGGGAGT
>JAPPKM010000186.1 GCA_028874315.1 Chloroflexota bacterium | reverse complement strand
TCTCCTCCTCCAACTTCCCCCGCTTCGACCGCAACCTCAACACCGGCAACAACCTCGCCACCGACTCCCAGATCCGCGTCGCCCACCAAACCATCCACCACACCCCTACCCACCCCTCTCACCTAGTCCTGCCGGTAATCCCGGCCGCTACCTGAAGTCCGCTCGACTGCGAGGGAGCGCCGGTCCTAGGCGCCGCCGAACAATGCTCGAAGTGAGTCTTCCGAAGCCTCAACCGTCGGTGGCCGATGCGGTGGCTGCCCGCCCTTCAACCCTGCCTCCGACAAGACAACAACCACCGAAGCATCACGCCCAATCACCCCGCTGGCCGTCAGCTTCTCCAGCGCCGGCAACACCACGCATGCCGTCGGCCCCGCCCAAACCCCCTCATTCCTCGCCAGCCGCGTCTGCCACTCCGCAATTTCGTCATCGTCAACAGCCGCGCCAAGTCCGTCAACCTGCCGCAGCTTCTTCAGCGCCAGGTGCCCCTTCGCCCCCATGTCGCCCACCAGCACCCCGCCGGCGATCGAGTCCCCGGCCTCAACAGCTTCGTACTCACCGCCGCCGTCAAGCGCCTGCACAACGCTCGCCGACGCACGGCTCTGCGCCACGACCGGCAGCGGCGCGAAGTCGGTGAATCCGGCGGAGGCGTATTGCTCGAACCCTCGCGTCGCCGCCAGGAACAGGTCCGCGGCGCCCAACGGATACACAACGACGTCCGGCGAACGCTCGCCCAGCTGCTCGACGACTTCGAACGCCAGCGTCTTCTGCCCCTCGCTGTTGTAGGGGTTGGGGCTTGATCCGGCGTCGAACGCCAGTCCTTCGTCAAAGACGGGCTGAATAGCCGCCGCCATCGCGTCGTACGGCCCGTCGTAGACGAACAAATCGGCAGTCCCGGCCGCCATGTGATCGATCTGGTTCTCGCTCGCATACGCCGCGCTGAACACATGGGCCCGCAGCCCCGCCCGCGCCGCGTAGTTGGCGATCGACGACCCCATGTTCCCGCTGCTCACACAGCCCACGCGCCGGAATCCAAGGTTCAGCGCCGCCGCAATCGCCGTCACCGACGAGCGGTCCTTCATGCTGCCCGTCGGGTTCACGCCTTCCAGCTTCAGCCGCACGTCACGCAGGCCAAGCCGGTCCGCAAGCCGCCTGGCCGGCAGAAGGGGTGACATCCCCTCGCCCAGCGTCACGCGGTGGTCGGGCGCCGTGGGCGGCAGCAGCCGGTCCCAGCGCCAGATTCCGCCGCCAGGTCCATTCCCAATGCCCAACTTCGCGGCCATGTCGAGGTCGTACTCAACGACAAGCAGCCCAGGGCACCGTGGGCACCCGCGCACGTAGTCCAGCGCAAACCCGAGCCCGCAGTCGATGCACCGCAACCCCACCGCGGCCGAGCGCTCTGCGTCGTCAGTCCAGGTCACGTAAGCGCATTCGAGTACCGCCAGATCGGCTGCTGATGGACACCGGTGTGTCCGGGCTAGCTCGCCAAAACCCGCGCGTGAATCGCCTCCACCGCCGCGTGCGCGGCCAGCGCAGCGCCTTCCTGCCAGCCCGGCAGCGCCGTGGCCTGATCCCCGGCGAAGTAGATCGCGCCGTCAGGCTTCAAGAGCTCGGGCGGCGCCGCATAGTTCCGCGGCCAGCCGCCCTTCTGGAACGGCACGTTCAGCCACGCTCGGCTCACGCCCGACTCGATCTCGTCCGTGTAACCCGGATGGATCTGCTCGCCCTCGGCCATCGCGGTTCGCAGCCGTTCCGGCGGCGTCATCTGGGTAAAGCGCAGGCCCTGGCCCGGCTTGTCGTCCCAGATGTACGCGCCCATGATCACGCCCTTGCGCCGGTGGTAGCCGTTCGACGGGTACCAGATCTGCGTGATGTCCTGGTCGGTCCACGAAATCCCGCCATAGATGGCGTGATCGTCTTCCCAGAAACGCCTCTTCGCCTGGAACCCGATCTTCACGGCATGCTCGAACTCGATGGACTCGATCGCCGCCTGCGTCTCGGGAGCGAAATCGTTGGGAATGTCCTTCAGCACCGGCGCCGGAATCGTGCAGATCGCAAAGTCAGCTTCAACGGCCTCCTGGGCGTTTCGGTTCTGGTTCTGGTAAACGACGCGAACGCCCTGAGGCGTCTTGCGAATCTCCTCCACAACACTCCGGAACTGGATCAAATGCCCCACGCGCGCCCGAAAGGCCTTCGCGATGGCGTCCATCCCGCCAACGGGTTGAAAGAGCGTGGGGTTCTGGTTGAGAAACTGGCTGAAGTGCAGCTTGTACTGCCAGAAGTCGGATTTCAGTAGCTCGCTGAAGTCCAGCGGATCGTTCACGTCGCCTGGTGCGATCCCGGCATTGATCTGCTCGCCTTGATAGCCGCTGCGAGTCGACCCGGCGTACAGATGGTCGGGGTCCAGCCCGCCGAACGCGGTGAGCATCGCCAACACCTGCTCCTTGTCCTCACCGCTCAATTCCTCGTCAAGCGCATTTCGATTGACGGCCTTTGCGAGGAGTTCGGCGACGTATCCGCGCAGGTCCGTCATCACCTGCCGACCCGTGACCGTCTTCCCACCAAAGGCTTCCGTGTTGTGGAACAAGGCGCCGCGGTTGTCGTTGGTGAAGACCTCCAGCTCGACCCCGAATTCCTTGCAATAGCCCAGGATGACCCGGTGGTGATACGGAATCCGCGCCGGTCCCATGTTGGCGTAGAGGTGGTCTTCCTGGTCGAAGTCGACCCATTGGCGGTTGTCGATCTCTCGAATGACGTCCCCGCCCCGCACCGTCAGGTTTCGCCCGCCGGCGCGGCCGGTGGCTTCCAGAATCGTGCAGTGATATCCGGCCTTCGAAAGCTCGTACGCCGCTGTCATCCCAGAAATGCCGGCGCCCAGGATTACGACGCGCTTCCCGTAACCGGATCCCAGCGGAAGCTCCGGCGCCGTCGCCTGCGCCAGAACTGGCCCAAGCAGGCCCATCGCGCTCATCGTGTGGTACGCCGCGCCCACCCCGGCAACCGCGCCGATGGATCGCAGGAAATCTCGCTTGGTCATCCCCATTGATGCGCCCTCTCTCGTTGGGTCTCCAACATAAATCCTCAGGTACGGGCGGTCAGTAGCAAACGGTAGGTTCCGCTTTCTCGTATTCGGTTGGCCTAGCGCTCGTTCGGCCGCGTCCCCGCGATGCTCAATCCGCCGTCCACCACCAGTTGCTGCCCGGTCACGTACGACGACTCGTCGCTCGCCAGGAACAGCACGGCGTTGGCGATGTCCTCGGCCTCACCGATCCGTTGCAGCGGGATCCGTGAGGCCGACTCGTCGATAAGGGCCTGGATGTCCGGCACGGCCGCAACCTCGGCCCTCCACATTGGCGTGTCAATCCCGCCCGGAAGCACCGCGTTCACGCGGATGCCGTGGCACCCGTAGTCCACCGCCATCTGCCGCGTCAGCCCCAGCATTCCCGCCTTGGCGGAGGCGTAGGCCGAGTACGTGTCGAATCCCATGATCCCCTGCACCGACGACGTATTGATGATCGATCCGCCGCCCTGCGCCTGCATGATCGGGGCCGCCACGTGGCAGCCTCGGTAGACGCTCAGCAGGTTGATGTTCAGGCACTCCAGGAAGTGCTCCTCGCTGGCCTCGCCGATCAGCGCGTGGAAGTTCACGCCCACGTTGTTGTGCAGCACGTCCAGCCGTCCCCAACGGTCCGTGGCGGTCTCGATGGCCCGCCGGACGTCGTCCATCTCCCGCACGTCGGCGGTCACGCCAACCGCCTGTCCTCCGCCTTCCTCGATGTCCGCGGCATGCGCCGCTACCGCCTCGCCCATGTAGTCCGCCAGCACCACCCGCGCGCCCTCGCGCGCAAACAGCCGCGCCGTCGACTCGCCGATTCCGCCGGCCGCTCCCGTGACCACGGCGACCTTGCCGGCTAGTCGTCCGCCGCTCATGCCAGCGAGTAAAACTCTTGTGCGTTGCCGCCCAGCACCGCCGCGCGCTCGTTCGCGCTCAGCCGGTCCAGCGCGCCCGTGACCGTCTCGAACGTCTCTTCGTACCCGGCCGCCAGCAACGCCACCGGCCAGTCGCTCCCCCAGATCAGCCGGTCGATCGGAAAGTTTTCCAGCACGGGATCCACCGCCGCTCGAATCGTCGCCGTCGTCGGCGACGTCGGGCACTCCACCAACAACCCGGAGATCTTGATCCGCAGGTGATCGAACGGCGCCAATGCCAGGAAACGCTCCTGCCACACCGCCATCTCCGGCGTCTCGAACGGCGGCTTTGCCAGGTGATCCACGATCAGCCGTCCGCCCTCGTTCTCGCCCGCGATCTGAGGCACGTGCGGCAGGTGCGGTGTCTTCACCAACAACTCCACCACGTGGCCGCGCTTCAGCACGGTGCTAATGCCGCGCCGCACCTCGTCACGCGCCAGCCAGGCCGTGTCCGTCTGGTCCTCGGCCCCGGCCCGGACGCCCCGAAACCACGGACTCGTCGCCAGTTCGTCAATCTTGTCGCCGACATTGGGCGCCTGCAGGTCTACCCAGGCGATCACACCGGCCACGTAGTCGTACGTCTCCGCCAGCTCCAGGTACGCCAGCTGGTCCTTCCACGCGTGCGACGCTTGCACGATCACCGACTGACGTACCCCCACCGCGTCCATGTGCGGCTTCAGGTCCGGCGGTAGATAGTCCTTGCCCAGTACTGGATGCGTCGGATCGTCCAGCCAGTACAGGTCGTCGGTTCCCACCTGCCAGTAATGGTTGTGGGTGTCGACTACGGCTGATTGCTCAGGCGCCATAAGGAACTCGGTGGACTCGCCAATCGCCAGAGGCTAGCAGCGCCGCACCGGTCATGCGCCCGCGCCCTCGTCGTCGTGAATTTCCTCACCGCAGTGCGGGCAAATCCGAGCGTCGGGCTCGCCTGCCCGCCGCCGGTCCAACTCCTCCACGAACGCCGACCCCAGAATGCCGGCCGGCAACGCAAACAGGCCAATCCCCAGCAGTGCCACCACCGCGCCGAATCCGCGCCCCAGCGGCGTGACTGGAAACAGATCGCCGTATCCCACCGTGGTCAGGGTCACCATTCCCCACCACATGGCCGCCGGAATACTCGAGAAGCCGTCCGGCTGCGCCTCCCGCTCCGCGAGATACATGAGGGACGACGCGAACAGCAGCAGCACAAACCCCACGAACAACGTCGAAATCAGGGAATCGCGCCGGCTCCGCAGCACGTCGCCGATGATCGACATGGATTCCGAGTACCGCGTCAGTTTCATCAACCGCAACAGTCGCAGCACACGCGCGAAGCGCAGGTCCTGGCCCACGTAGAACGGCAGGATCGCCAGCAGGTCCACCAGGATCAGCGGCTGCACGGCAAACCGCAGGCGGCCCAACAGCGGGTGCGCGAAGTCCGGGTCTTCGGTACATGACCACACGCGCAGCACGTACTCCAGGCTAAAAACTGCGACCGTGACGACTTCGATGACGGCGAAAGCTCCGGCGGCGGCCTGGCGAATCGGCTCGATCGTTTCCAGCACGATTCCGAACGCCGTAAGCCCAATCAGAACAAAAATCGTCTGGTCGAAAACCCGGCTCGCCCGGCCGCCGTCCTCCGGGCTGTTCACGATCTGGTGCGCGCGGCGCTTGGCTCGGCTGTACATCGCTGCTTAGCTCAGTCCGTCCAGGCGTGAGCCTCGGCAACCCGCGGAGTCACGCCCACGGCATACAGAATCCGCTCCGCCAGCGCGTCAACAATCGCCTCGACCGAGTCGGGACGCAGGTAGAACGCCGGGTCGGGCGGCAGGATCACAGCCCCCGCCTCGGCCAGCGACGTCAGGTTGCGCAGATGAATCAGCGAGAGCGGCGTCTCCCGCGGCACCACCACCAGTCGTCGCTTTTCCTTCAGCGTCACGTCCGCCGCCCGGTGCAGCAGGTTCTGACCCGCCCCCGACGCAATAGCCCCCACCGTCGCCATGCTGCACGGCACGATCGCCATTCCGCGGGTCGGGTACGACCCGCTGGAAATCGGCGCGGCCACATCTTGCGGCCGGTGCATCGTCACCCGGCCCCGGGCCGACCAGCGCGTGGCCGCGTCCGAGAATCGCTCGTCGGTTTCCTGGTGCCACATCAGCGCCCCGTAGTCGCTGCACACGACTTCCAGCGGAATGTCCAGGTCTTGTAGTGCCCGCACGGTGGCCTCGGTCAGCACCGCGCCGCTGGCCCCCGATATGCCGAGCACCAGCCCCGGCGGATCAGCCAAGCCACACCCCCAGGATTGTGAACACCAGCGCCGCTACCGCCACGTACCCGTTGATATTAAAGAACGCCAGGCTCAGGCGGCTCAGGTCGTGCGGCTTCAGCAACCGATTCTCGTAAATCAGCAAAGCCGCGATCACCGCAACGCCGACCCAATACGGCCAACCCAGGGCCGCCACGAATCCAAGCGCCAGCAGCACCCCAATCGTCAGTAGGTGTGAAGCCCGCGCCACCCACAGCGCCGCCGCCAGCCCAAAGCGCGCCGGAACCGAGTGCAGCCCTTCTTCTCGGTCGAACGCCACGTCCTGCGTCGCATACAGCACGTCGAACCCGCCGATCCAGAAAGTCACAACCAGCGCCAGCAGCGCCGCCTCCGTCGAAATCTCGCCGGTAACCGCAATCCATCCGCCCACCGGCGCGATCCCGTCAGCCAGCCCCAGGATCCAGTGACTGCTCCACGTAAACCGCTTTGTGTAGGAGTAGAACGTCACCGCCACCATCGCCACCGGCGCCAGCGCCAGCGCCAGGCTATTTAGTTGCCACGCCGCGACGTGCAAAAGCGCGAACCCTGCCAGCGCCAGGCCCAGCATCTCCACTCTTGACATAATCCCCATCGGGATCGCCCTGGAAGCCGTCCGCGGATTCCTCGCGTCCATCTCGGCGTCGATCAGCCGGTTCGCCGCCATCGCGCCGGTCCGGGCCCCGGCCATGGCCAGCGTGGTCCAGATAAACACCGGCCACCCCGGCCATCCCCGCGCCG
>JAPPKM010000106.1 GCA_028874315.1 Chloroflexota bacterium | reverse complement strand
CGCTGTCCCCGGCGGTTCGGCTCACCTCAAACGGGAGTGCGCGGAAGAGGCCGGTCAGAAACCGGCCCCTATGCCAGAGAGGACTCACCGCGGACGGTTCGGAGGGGATGGAGAGGTGGTGGGGACGGGTTAGCCGGGGTGGCCCGGGGGCGGTCGGATGAATGGTGCACGCAAGACTGGCGGATCAGAGTCGCCGCCCCTACGCTGGAACGGATGCGGAGGGGGCGGGGACTGCCGAGGTGTGATTCTGCTGGCTCTGCGTGGGTGTTGGTAGTAGTGCACGAGCGTAAGTCGAGATCCCTCGGGGGCCCTCGGGATGACAACGGGGGCGGGCAGTGCGTCCAGTTCGTGGATGACATCATGGGCGTGGTCGAGGTGGGCAAAGACGGGGTGATTGGCGGCGCTTTGGGGCGGACGTTGCGCCGCTACTCAGAGCGAGCCAATGCCGAGAATTCAGCAGCCGCGAAGGGCAGGTGGGCCGATGCAACAGCTCGAGGGTCAAGTCGCCTTGGTTACGGGGGCTGGGACCGGGATTGGGCGGGCTAGTGCCATTGCGCTGGCGCGGGAAGGCGCGGCGGTGGCGTTGGTTGGGCGGAGGCAGGGGTTGCTTGATGAGACGGCCGCCATGATTCGGGATGGGGGCGGAAGGGCGCTGGCTCTTTCGGCCGACATCACGGATCCGGGCGCCGCGCGCGAGGTCGTGGCTCGGACCGAGGCTGAGTTCGGGCGGCTGGACGTGCTGGTGAATAACGCCGGCGGCGGTAGCCGGTCGCGCACGGTGCGCAGGATCGAGCCCGACGACTTTGAGGGCGTGCAGCGGCTGAATGTGACGGCTCCGCTGGTGCTGACGCAAGCGGCGTTGCCGGGGATGCTGGAGCGGGGCAGCGGGACCGTGATCACCATTTCGTCGTACGCAGCCGTCACGTCCAGTCCCATGGCCGGCGTCGCCTATGGCGCCGCCAAGGCGGCCGTGGCAAGCGTGATGAAGAGCGTCAACAACGAACTCCGCGGCAACGGCCTGCGTGCGTGCACGATCTTTCCGGGCGAGGTCGACACGCCGATCCTGGAACGCCGCAAGCTGGTGCCGGACGCCGAGGCACGCGCCACCATGATGCATTCGGAAGACATGGCCGAGATCGTCCGCCTCTGCGCCTGCATGCCCGGCCGCACGCTGATCGAAGAGATCTACGTGCGTCCGACGCAGTTGCGCGACCTGAGCGCCGATACGGAAGCGGCGCTAAAGACCTAGCGTCCGACCTTCGCCAGGAAGTCCTTGGCGCCTTCGGCTATCCAGGCGTTGAGGCCGGTGGTGACGAAGCCGACGCCCATGTCGACGTAGCGTTCGACGTTGGCGGAGGTGACCAGGGTGCCGGCGTGGCGGCCTGAGGCGACGATGGTCGCCAGCGCGCAGTCGATCGTTTCCTGAACCTCGGGGTGCGTGGAGTCCATGTGGCCGAGGCTTTGACCCAGGTCGCCGGGCGCGACGTAGAAGATGTCCACGCCTTCGACTTGCAGGATCTCGTCCAGGTTGTTCACGGCCAGGATGTCCTCGATGAGGATGATGGCCAGGCACTCGTCGTTGGCCCGCTCCAGGAAGTCCGAGACGCCGTAGCCCTGGCGCGAGGTCGTCATTCCCCGCTTGCCCACGGGATAGAACTTGGATGCGTCGGCTACGGCCTGGGCCTGGTCGCGCGTGTCCACATGCGGCACGCAGACGCCCTGGGCGCCCAGGTCCAGCACGCGGTAGATGGGTCCGTAGCGGTTCTCGTTGACGCGCACGATGGAGGTCATGCCCCAGAGGTCGGCGGCGCGCGACTGGTCGGGGATGTCCCGGTAGTCGAGCGGCCCGTGTTCGCCCTCCAGCCAGACGGAGTCGAATCCCAGCGGGCCCAGCCACTCGATCAGGTCCGCCGTCATTCCGGTGCCCATGATGCCGGTGGCCAGTTCTCCGGCGGCGAGCTTGTGCTTGACGCGGTTCGGTCGCATTGAAGGCATTTGATTGATTCCCTTTGGGGCGGTCGCGGGCAGTGTGACCGACCCGCGGGGAAGCTGCCAGCAGTCGTGACCGGAGCTCTCCTGACGAGCTCTGCGTAAACCGAGGGCGGGTGCCCGGAGGACCCCTCACCGATTTCGGCCGAAGACGCCCGAACCCCGGATCGAGTCCGGGGCAGGTTCTGCCTCTCCCCTCGGAGAGGGTAAAGAGCGACGCCCCCTCGAATAGATTGACACCGAACACGGTTGCTTTCCCCAAGGAGGGGTGAGTGCGGCCGCACCTTCGGCGACGCTGGGGGTTGTGGGCAGGTCGCTCTTGGGACGGTGGGGCTCGAATGGCGTAGGCTCACGCGCTCGCGTCGTTAGGTGAACGCCATGCCGGAACGTAAGCCCCACATCCTGATGCTGATCAACGACGAGCACCGCCCGGATGTCATGCCGATCGAGGGCGACCCGCATATCCGCACGCCGACGCTGGATTGGATGATCGACGGGGGTTTTTACTTCCGCAACGCCTACACGCCGTCGCCGATCTGCGTGCCGGCTCGACAGAGTTTCCTGTCCGGGCTTTACCCGCGGAATTGCGGCTGCGCGAACTTCGGCGACGCGATGCCGAGCGAGGTGCTGACGATTCCGGGACACCTCTCGCGCTACGGCTACACGACGTGCGCGGCCGGCAAGATGCACTTTGTTGGGCCGGACCAGATGCACGGCTGGCACCAGCGCATCGGGCGCGACATCGTGGGGCGCAACGGCTACGAGCCGGCCGACGACCCCGAGCACCAGGCCCTGATCGAACGAGATCCGGGCACAGGCTCCTGGCCGGACAAGGTGAAGCAGGAAATCAGGTACGCGCGGGCCGGGCGCGGGCACTGGATGCAGCACGACCGCTACTCGGTGGACGGCGCGCTGATGTTCCTGGACGAGCACTTCGTCAACGAGCCCTACGACCGCACCAATCCCGCCCCGCTGCTGCTGGCGGTGAGCCTGTGGTCGCCGCATTACCCCTACCAGTGCCCGGACGACCTGTTCGCCTACTACCTGCGCCGGGTCAAGCCCTACGAGGAGGACGTGCCGGAGCACTTCGAGTGCCCGGATTTCTTCAAGGTCGAGGTGGGGAAGGACGTGACCTATCGCGAAGCCCACCGCGCCACGGCGGCGTACTACGGAATGATCGAGTGGATGGACGCGCAGTTTGCCCGGGTAATCGACAAGCTGCGCGAATTGGACGTGCTGGACGACTTCGCCATCGTGTTCCTGTCGGACCACGGCGAGATGCTGGGGCAGAAGGGCCTGTGGGAGAAGCAGCAGTACTTCGAGGGGTCGGCGCGCGTGCCGTTTGCCGTGCGCTGGCCGCAGCGGTATCCGCAGGGCGGGGCCACCATTCAGCGCAATGTCTCACTGGTGGACCTGTTTCCGACGCTTTGCGACATCGCCAACGTGCCGATTCCGGAAGGGCTGGACGGCCGCTCGGTCGCGCCGCTGCTGGAGGGCCAGGACGAGGACTGGCCGGACGATGTCTACAGCGAGCTCTGGGCCGTGCATAACGGGCCGTCGGTGATGGTGAAGCACGGCGACATGAAGCTGTTCCGGTTCGACGGTCACGAGGGCACACCCGGCCTGGGCCCGGACTGCCCGGAGCAGCTCTTCGACCTGGCGCGCGATCCCGACGAGACGACCAACCTGATCGACCACCCGGACTACGCGGACCGGCTGGCCGATTTGCGGGCCCGGCTGGATGCGCTGCCGGATCCACGGAAGAAGGACGCGAACAACCGCTTCGTCGGCGAGGAACGCGAGCCGTATGCGCCACGCCGCGGCGCCAGGCGTGGGGAGCGGAGGATCTCGGATATCGGCTTTCCTATTGGCTGAGCGCCTGCTGAAACCAAAGCAGTCCGGCCTCGCCATCCTTGAGTGTTATCTCGTCAACAGCTCGGCTGTGGCGAATCGCATTTCGAAGTGATGCGATCTGATTGATCCGGCTGGAGAGCATTTCCTTCGTGCCGAATCTGGTCTGGAAAGCCGACCATACTGACCTGCTGACAAATGCTTGTTGCAGCTCCTGAAGATCACAGAATTCGAGAACTCTCACGAGATCCTTGGTGTACTGTTCCGCATCAATCGCTGGATTCGTGCGAGCTGATTGCTGAATACGTGCTCTAGCTCTTTGTGAGATATGCTCTGGAAACGTAGAAACGTTGCATTCCTGAGCGATCAGACTTCGAAGCTTCAGCTCTACCGTCTCGATCTGTCCATCAAGCTCGCGCAGTGGAGCAGGAAGATCCAGACGTTCCTTGACAAGCAGCTCTTCGATCGCCGTCCGAATCGTACGATCGCGCTCACCTAGGAATTGCTCGAAGTCATCAGACGTGAACGGATCTCGCAAGAGAATCTCTAAAGCAACGCCAGATATCAGATGGGACTCCAGGATTGCCCGAATCGACTCGAGACCATTTGACTCTATGAGCTCTGCCAGATACTGGTTCGGCAGGCGTCCCTTGATATAGTCACGGTTGGTCTCCGCTGTCAATGGTGTCCGATTCAAGACTGAGTCCACCTCGGAGCCAATACCCAAACTTCGACCACGACTCTGTGGAACAATGTGGTGATCGTCCAACTCCGAAGCTCTAGGCACACTTCCCGTTGCCCAGTCGCGTGCGCCGTTTAGTACCAGCAAGTTGAAGATACCGTTGTAGATCGACGATCCTCTACGGACCTCTCGACGTAAGTCCAAACCGCGAAAACCCTCCTGAAACTCATCAATCACCGCTGGCTGCCTAACGTCACTTTCCATCCAAGCACTTACATCTATGAAATCGCGCGTGCTCGTAGAGTCCACGGCACCCGAATACCTGTTAGTAAAGACGCTAGCCCAATACCACGAGCGGACCTTTCGCCGGGCACTCAAGCGATTCTCCGGGGGCTGACCTCCGGCTGCAGCGTAAAGTGCAGCAAATGCCGGAAGAATCGCTATGTATGGGAGGTATGCCGAAGACACCGCACCGTACTCCTGCGGATGGCTCAATACATCCACCGCGTCTTCAAGTGCACCTATAGCCTCATCCCACAAGGACTGGAAATCCGCCTCATCATCGATGATTGACTGACGAAACAATGAGCCATCGGGCTTGCGAAATGTACGCTTCTGCCCCGGAAGAAGATAGTAAAGATATCGAGGTGAACAATAATTCTGTCTAAGCAGCGACATTACCTGAAGAGCATATACGTTTAGTCGTCGTGATTCCACAAACTCTAACCGGGGCGCCGCTTCGCGCCAAAGTAGTTTTAGCTGGATACCTCTTGGCTTCAAGAGAGCGTTTAGGAGGTCAAAGATATCCAGCCTTATCCCACGACTATTAATCTGAGTGAAGATGTCACACACCTTCTCTAGCTCTATTTCTCTATCTAGCTCAATATAGGCAACTTGGTATTTGCTGTTGATGTCGTTAATGGTCTCGCGGAAGTCATCGGCCTTATCCGCATATTGCTCCGCGGCTTTAGCACGCGCGAGATCGCCTGCCTCATGCTCGATAGTCGCCTGTTGCTTCCAATAGTCCTTGTAGCCATCAGCCCACTTGAACACCTCATAGCCGCCCTTGCCTATAACTGCGAGCGGGAATCTATGTCGCCTATGCTGCTCGGTTTCGTTACGCAGGAGGAATTCGCCATAGCGCGTCCACTCGTTTACAAACGCATCTTCATACGACTCCTGCATGAACTTCTCGACATCGATAAAGAACAGGAAGCGGCTAGCTCTGTTTGGCGCTGACACCTCAGGAGCCATGAAGGCATAGTACATTGCCGACAGACGTTGCTGCCCATCTAGCACTATATACTCTGGCTGTCCATTGCCTTTATAACCATAAATCTCCTCGCAGGCAAGCGCATTACGATTCTCTTCTGTGCTTCTCCAAAGCAAGAGGCTTCCAATGTAGTAATCGAGAAAAATCGACCTCATCAGCGCATTAATGTCTGCTGGAACCCACTCGAATTCGCGCTGAAAGTCAGGTATGACATACCGACCATTTTGCAAGTGCTCAACTAGCGACTGCAGACTAGCGCGATTAGGGGTCTGTGCGTCCTTCATTCCAACACGGCTCCCGATCTTATGTAAGGTCAGCGGCTGTGCTATAGCTTAGCCGGCGCGCTGGCCTGAGTCTGAAAGCTTTGAGTTCGGGCGATCCAAGCGAAGCTAATCGGAGGATGCTTGTGTGTTCGGCCACTCGCGGCTTGCACGAAGATTGTCCGACAGCATGACGACCTTGGCCGCCCTTGGAGGCAAGAGTATACAGTCACCTATGAGTTGCACATTGCACTCTTGCTCCCTACCTTGGCCGAGTATGGGGAGACATATTTCGGACGAGGACGGACTGTGATAGCGAAAACCAATTTGCAGGTGGTGCTGGCGCGGCGGCCGGTGGGGGTTCCGGTGGTTGAGGATTTTGCGCTGGAGGAGTCGGCGATTCCTGAGGCCGGAGCGGGTGAGGCGGTGGTGCGGACGTCGTTCGTTTCGGTGGATCCGTACATGCGGGGGCGGCTGTGGGAGCAGCCGCATCGCGGGGATCCGGTGGCGATCGGACAGGTGATGATTGGCGAAGGCGTGGGCGAGGTGGTGGCCTCGAGCAGTCCGGTCATGCCGGTGGGCGACACGGTGCGGGGGTACTTCGGGTGGCAGCAGTACGCGGCCGCCTCTGTCGACGAACTGGAGCGCATCGACCGTGAAGCCGCGCCGCTATCGACCGCGCTGGGCGTGCTGGGGATGCCCGGCCTGACGGCCTATTACGGCTTGTTGGAAGTCGGTCAGCCTAGAGCAGGCGAGACCGTGGTGGTGACTGGTGCGGCCGGCGCCGTGGGCAGTGCGGTTGGGCAGATCGCCAAGATCAAGGGCTGCCGCGTGGTTGGTATCTGCGGTACCGAGGCCAAGTGCCGGCACATCGTGGACGACCTGGGATTCGACGCGGCCGTGAATTACCGCACGGACTCGCTGGACGACGACCTGGCCGCGGCCTGCCCGGATGGGATTGACGTGATTTTCGAGAACGTGGGCGGCGAGATCCTGGAGGCGATGCTGCGGCAGATCAACCTGCACGCCCGCATTGCGCTCTGCG
>JAPPKM010000029.1 GCA_028874315.1 Chloroflexota bacterium | reverse complement strand
TGGCCGAGGCGGAGTCGAGGATGCGGACCTTGTAGTCGACCAGGTGCACTTCCTGGAGGGCCGGAAAGAAGCGTTCCAGGGCCTTGCGGGCCGCGTGGTCCAGCGCGCTGACCGGGCCGTTGCCCTCGGCGGCGGTGTGGAACATCTCTTCGCCGACGCGGATCTTGACCATGGCTTCCGAGAGCATCTCCCGGCCGCCGCGGGTTTCGGCCAGCACCAGGAAGTCCACGAACTCGAACGGCGAGCGGTAATCGGCGCGCAGGCGGCGAAGCAGAAGCTCGAACGAGGCCTCGGCGCCCTCGAACTGGTAGCCGCGTTCTTCGAGATCCTTGACCTTGGCCAGCGCCTCGCTGACGCCGGCGTCGTCGGTGCTCAAACCCAGGCCGCGGGCACGTTCGGCGATGTTGCTGCGGCCGGCCAGTTCGGAAATGAGGATGCGGCGCTCGTTGCCAACGGTGGCCGGGTCGATGTGCTGGTAGGCCTGGGCGTGCTTGCGCATGCCGCTGCCGTGGTAGCCGGCCTTATGGGCGAAGGCGCTGAGGCCGACATAGGGCATGAAGGCGCTGGGCGGGGTGTTGGCCAGTTCGCCCACATAACGGGATAGCTCGGTGGTCTGGCGCAGTTGCTCTTCGGTCACGCACTGGTGGCTGAGCTTGAGTTGCAGGGTGGGAATGAGCGTGGTGAGGTTGGCGTTGCCGCAGCGTTCGCCGAAGCCGTTGACGGTGCCCTGAATCTGCGAGGCGCCGGCCGCGACGCCGGCCAGCGTGTTGGCGGCCGCCAGGTCGGCATCGTTGTGCATGTGGACGCCGATCGGGACCGTCGTCCAGGCGCGCGCCGCTCGGGTGGCCTCGGTGACCTGGGCAGGCAACGCTCCACCATTGGTATCGCAGCAGATGATCCAGTCGGCGCCGGCCGCCGCAGCGGCTTCGACGCAGGCGTGCGAATAGATTGGATCCTGGATGAAGCCGTCGTAGAAGTGCTCGGCGTCGACGATTACCTCGCGCCCGGCAGCCTTCAGGTGGGCGACCGTGTCGCGGATCATCGCCAGGTTTTCGTCGGTACTGGTTTCCAGGACCGTCTCGACCTGGAAGCGCGAGAACTTGGCCACGATGGTGACGGCGGGGGTTTCGCAAGCCAGGAGTGCGGCGACGGTGGGGTCGTCGGCTACGTCGCGATCCTTGTAGCGCGTGGCGCCGAAGGCGCTGATGCGGGCCTGCCGCCAGGGGATTTCGGCGGCGCGCCGGAAGAAGTCCCGGTCCTTGGGGTTGGATCCGGGGAAGCCGCCCTCGATGTAATGGACGCCATAGGCGTCGAGCCGCTGGGCGATGCGCAGCTTGTCCTCGGTTGAAAACGAGATGCCTTCGGTCTGCGCGCCGTCGCGCAGGGTCGTGTCGTACAGCGAAAGTTGCATGGGAATCGGCCAGGTGTCTGCGGGAACTGGTTCGGTTACGCGCGGGTCGGCTCGCCGGCCTCCCGCGAGACGATGAAAATGGCTGTTAGCCGGCGGCGGGGCCCTCGATGCGGGCAATGACCGCCGCGGTCATGGACGTTGTGTCCACGAGGCGCGCACCCTCCTCGCCGATATCGGGCGTTCGGAACCCGTCGTTGAGCGTGTGTTCGACGGCCGTCTCGATTGCCGCGGCCGCCTGCGGCTGGTCGAACGTGTGGCGAAACAGCATCGCCACGCTGAGGATTGTACCCAACGGGTTGGCAATGCCCTGGCCGGCGATATCCGGCGCGCTGCCGTGGACAGGCTCGTAGAGCGCTCGCCCCTGATCGCCCAAACTGGCGGAGGGCAGCATGCCCAGCGAACCGGTGAAGACGCCGGCCTCATCGCTGAGCAGGTCTCCGAAGGTGTTTTCGGTCACGATGACGTCGTATTCGGTCGGCTGGCGCACCAGGGCCGCGGCGAAGGCGTCGGCCAGCATGGTGTCGTACTCGATGTCCGGGTGCTGAGCCGCCACGTCGTTGGCAATCTCGCGCCAGAAGCGTCCGGTAACCAGTACGTTGAACTTGTCCACCGACAGCACCTTGCGTCGCCGGCCGGCCGCCCATTCGAAGGCGCGCTCGACAATCCGGCGGACTTCGCTCTCGCGATAGGCCAGGGTGTCCACGGCGCCGCGTTCGCCGCCGATGAAGCGCATCTCCTTGGGCTGGCCGAAGTACAGCCCGCCGATCAGCTCGCGCAGGATGACCATGTCCGTCCCGCGAACTACCTCGGGACGCAACGGCGACTGGTCTACCAGGGCGTCGTATACCAGGACCGGTCGAACGTTGGCGTAGAGCTCCAGGCCCTTGCGCAACCGCAACACCCCTTCCTCCGGGGTGAACTCGGCATGCGGGTCCTCCCATTTCGGACCGCCGACCGCCGCGAGCAACACGGCGTCCGCGTCGAGGGCGTCCTGAAACACCTCGTCGGTGCAGGGCTCGCCGAAGCGGTCGATGCTGTTGCCGCCGAGCGGGCGCTCCAACTGCGTGACGCCAACGCCGAAGCGTGAGGCCGCGTGGTCCAGCACCTCAGCGCCGGCCGCCATCACCTCCGGCCCGATGCCGTCGCCGGGAGTGACGACGATGCGCCAGTTCTTCACCGGGCGGGCCAGCCGCTGATGTAGGGCAGCCGGTCGTGGACGGCGCTGATCGCGTCGCCGGACTCCAGGAGTGACGAGAGCGCGTCCCACTCCCCGCTGACAAAGGCCTCCCGGACGGAGGCCGGCAATTCGGCCTGGTAGGTGGCCTGCCCGGCCGTGATCGCTCCGCTGCCCACGTCGATCGCCAGCGCCGTTTCGGGCGCCTCTTCGATCAGGCTCTGTAGCGACTCGATCTGGGTGGCGGGCAGGGTCAGGCAGGGAATCCCGATGGTGGTGCAGTTACCGAAGAAAATCTCGGCAAAGCTCTCGCCGACGATTGCCTTGATACCCCTGTGCATGAGCGCCTGCGGCGCGTGCTCGCGGCTGGAGCCGGAGCCGAAATTGCGGTTGACCACCAGGACGCTGGCGCCGGTGAAACGGGCGTCGTCGAACGGGTGCTTGCCGTTGAGCTGCCGGCGTTCGTCTTCGAAGGCGTGCGGGCCCAACGTTTCGAACGTGATCTCGCGCAGATAGCGGGCCGGGATGATCCGGTCGGTGTCGATGTCGTTGCCGCGCACGGGAACGCCGGTTCCGGCGACGTGGGTGATGCGTCCGTCGTCAGCCATCGTCGGCCCCCTTAGCCCGCGGCCAGCGCGCGCACGTCGGTCACCTCACCGGCGACCGCGGCGGCGGCCACCATGGCCGGGCTCATCAGCAGCGTCCGCCCCAGCGGGCTGCCCTGGCGGCCCTTGAAGTTGCGGTTGCTGGACGACGCGCAGACCTGGTCGTTCACCAGCTTGTCCGGGTTCATGGCCAGGCACATGGAGCAGCCGGCGTCCCGCCACTCGAAGCCAGCGGCGCGGAAGATGTCGTCCAGACCTTCGGCCTCGGCCTCGGTCTTAACCTGCTGCGAGCCCGGCACTACCAGCGCCTTCACGTGCGCGGGCACCTGACCACCCTCGGCAACCCGCGCCGCTTCGCGCAGATCGGAGATTCGGCTGTTGGTGCAGGAGCCGACGAACGCCACGTCGATCGGCGTGCCGGCAATCGGGACGCCAGGCGCGAGCTTCATGTGGTCCAGCGCGTCCTCAATGGAGCGGCGTTCCAGGCCCTCCACCGACTCAGGTGATGGGATCAACTCGTCCACGCCCAGGACCTGGCCAGGGTTCACGCCCCAGGTGACCATCGGCGCGATGGACTCGCCCTCGATGTCGACCTGGTCGTCGTAGGCGGCGTCCGCGTCCGAGGCCACGTCGCTCCACCACTGGCGGGCGCTGTCGAACTCGTCGCCTTTCGGGGCGTATTCGCGGCCCTGGAGGTAGGCGTAGGCGGTCTCGTCGGGGTTGACGTAGCCCACGCGCGCGCCGCCCTCGATGGACATGTTGCAGACGGTCATGCGCTCGTCCATGGACATGGCGTCAAACACGTCGCCGGCGTACTCGTAGGCGTAGCCCACGCCGCCCTGCACGCCCAGCCGCCCGATGATGGCCAGGATCACGTCCTTGGCGAACACGCCGTCGGCGAGTTTCCCGTTAACGGTGATGCGCCGGCATCGCGGCTTGGCCACGGAAATGGTCTGGGTGGCCAGCACGTCGCGCACCTGCGACGTGCCGATACCAAAGGCAATGGCACCGAAGGCGCCGTGCGTGCTGGTGTGGCTGTCGCCGCAGGCGATCGTCATGCCCGGCTGGGTCAGGCCGAGTTCGGGCCCGATCACGTGCACGATGCCCTGGCGACCGGTCGAGCGGTCGAAAAATGGGATTCCGGTCCGCTCAATGTTCTGTTCGATCGCCACGAACATCTGCTCGGCCATCCCGTCCACGTAGGGCCGAGTGGACCCGTCGGTGGGGATGATGTGGTCCACGGTGGCGAAGGTGAGGTCGGGGTAACGCACGGACAGGCCACGTTCCGCCAGCATCTGGAACGCCTGGGGACTCGTGACCTCGTGCACCAGGTGGAGGCCGATGAACAGCTGGGTCTGCCCATTTGGCAACTCGCGCACCGTGTGGGCGTCCCAGACCTTGTCGAGCAGCGTGTGGCCCATGTCGCCTCCTAGATTCCTGGAACGCCCGAAGCGTCGGCCAGCAGCGTGGCCTCAGGGGTTGTCGACCAGCCCTTGCCGAGTCCGGCCATCAGACGATTCAACGCGTTGACGTAGGCCTGGGCGCTGGCGACCAGGATGTCGGTGTCTGCGCCGTGACCGCTGAAGGTCTTACCGTTGCTCTCGATGCGGATGGTCACCTCGCCGATGGCGTCAATGCCTTCGGTTACGGAGTTGATCGAAAACTCGGTGAGCTGGTTCGGCACCTTCACCAGGCGGTTGATCGCCTGGTAGATCGCATCCACGGGACCAGTGCCGATGCCGGCGTCGACGTGCTCTTCCCCGTCATCCGAGCGCAGACGCACGGTGGCGGTCGGCATGGCGCCGGTGCCGGTGCTGACCTGCACGTGCAGCAGCTCGAACGTCTGGTGGAACGCGCGACGCTGCTCGTTCTGCACGATCGCTTCGAGATCTCGATCCGTGATCGTCTTCTTGCGGTCGGCAATCTCCTTGAAGGCCTGGAAGGCGGCCTGGAACTCGTCATCGGCCAACCGGTATCCCATTCGCTTGAGGCGGTCGCGAAACGCGTGGCGGCCCGAGGTCTTGCCCAGGACGATGCTGCTCTCGTCCAGCCCGACGTCCGACGGGTCCATGATTTCGTAGGTGGTGCGCTCCTTCAGCATTCCGTCCTGGTGCAGGCCGGACGCATGCGCAAAGGCGTTGGCGCCGATGACGGCCTTGTTGGGCGGCACCACCATGCCCATGTAGTTAGAGACGAGGCGGCTGCTGCGCGCCAGTTCGGTGCTGACCAGCCGGGTGTCGGCGGCGAAGTAGTCGCCGCGGGTGCGCAGCGCCATCACGATTTCTTCCAGCGAGGCGTTGCCGGCGCGCTCGCCCACGCCGTTGATCGTGCATTCGACCTGCGCCGCGCCTTCCTTGACGGCCGCCAGCGAGTTGGCGACGGCCTGGCCCAGGTCGTCGTGGCAGTGGACGGACAGCACGACATCCTCGATGCCACGCGTCTGGTCCATGACGTACCTGACCATTTCCGCGAACTCGGCGGGCTGGGCATAGCCGACCGTGTCGGGGAAATTCACGACCGTGGCACCCGATTCGATGGCGGCGCTGAAGACTTCGCTGACGAAATCGAGGTCGGAGCGGGTGGCATCCATGGCCGAAAACTCGATGTGATCGGTCAGGGTGCGCGCGTGGCCCACGGAGTCGCGCGTCAGGTCCAGCACGACCTCGCGACGCTCATGCAGCTGATGTTGCAGGTGGATGTCGCTGGTGGAGATGACGATGTGCAGCAGGGGCCGCGCGGCGGCTTTCAGCGCGTCCCAGGTCGTGTCGATCTGTTCGCGCTTGAAACCGCTCAGCCCGGCGACTTCGACGTTGCGAAGTTCGCGGGCCAGCAGGTCGACGGCCCTGAAGTCGCCGGGCGAGGTAAACGGAAACCCGGCCTCGATGACGTCAACGTTCAAGCGGGCCAGTTGACGCCCGATTTCCAGCTTTTCGTCGATGGTCAGCGCGCCGCCGGCAGCTTGCTCGCCGTCGCGCAGGGTGGTGTCGAAGATGCGGACGTTCCGCATGGTGACAGCTTCCTCAGCTAGGTCATGGGCGGCCGCGGATACGGCCGCGGGATATCCCGGGATTCCCCTCCGCTAGTGGGAGGGGCCGGGAAGCGCGAGCCGAGAGGTCACCAGGAACATTCGCATCGGTCGTGCGTCACCTGCGGTTCATTCGCGCGTCTTGGGGAGCCAGTCCATCATGCTGCGGAGCTCGCGGCCCACCACTTCAACGGGGTGTTCAAGGTCGCGGTTCCGAAGCGCATTATACGCGGGACGTCCGGCCTGGTTCTCGAGAATCCAGCGGCGCGCGAACTCGCCGTTCTGGACATCCTCCAGGATGCCCTGCATGGCTTTCCGCGAGTTGTCGTCGACCACGCGCGGACCCGAGACCAGGTCGCCGAACTCGGCCGTGTCGCTGATCGAGTAGCGCATGTAGCTGATCCCGCCCTGGTAGATCAGGTCCACGATCAGCTTGAGCTCGTGCAGGCACTCGAAGTAGGCGAGACGCGGATCGTAGCCCGCGTCCACCAGGGTCTCGAACGCAGTCTTGATCAGCGCGGTGGTGCCGCCGCACAGGACAGCCTGCTCGCCGAAGAGGTCGGTTTCGGTCTCGTCCTTGAAGGTGGTCTCAATCAGGCCGGCCTTGGCACAGCCGATGCTCTTGGCGTAGGACAGCGCGACGTCACGCGCACGGCCGGTGGCGTCCTGGTGGATCGCAACCAGGCCCGGAACGCCCACGCCCTCGACAAACAGGTCGCGCAGGACGTGCCCCGGACCCTTGGGCGCCACCATGGCCACGTCCACCTCGGCGGGCGGATTGATCTGGCCGTAGTGAATATTGAATCCGTGCGCGAAGAGAATCATGTGTCCCGGGCGCAGGACCGGCACGATCTGCTCCTCGTAGACCTGCGGCTGATCCTGGTCCG
>JAPPKM010000158.1:6309-7217 GCA_028874315.1 Chloroflexota bacterium | reverse complement strand
CCGTGCCGATCATCAGCCCGCCCGGAAACGCGTAGTTCTCCAGCACCACCTGGTGAATGATTCCCGACCCCGGCGCCCAGAACCCGATCCCATACTTGGCCGACACGCTCTTCAGGAACGCGTAGACCTCGTTGTTTTCCAGCAGCGCCTCTTGCAGGTCCGGGTCCGCCCCGCTGTAAGCCCGGATCAGGTGGTCGCAATGCACCGTCGAGGGCACCGCCGCGCTCTCCCGCTCGGCCAGCATGAACTGCAACAGCGCCATCTGCGCCGTCGCGTCCTGCATCGCCACCCGGTCCGGCCGCAGTTGCAGGTAACTCTCGCCCGCAACTAATTCTTGCCCCGCCGGATCGTCCAGGTGCCCGTACAGCACCTTCTCCGTCAACGTCAGTGGCCGCCCCAGGCGCCCCCGCACCACCGCCAGCCGCTCCCGCATGGCGGCATAAATGCCCTCGATCAGTTTCGGCGTCGACTCAATCTCCGGCATAACGGCTGACGCTCCCCGCAAACCCGGCGCACCTGTCCCACCTCAATTCTAGTCCCCGCCACCGTCGAGGTCCTGACATGTGCCCCAGGCGTCTTGTGGCCCAGGCTGCGTGCAGCCTGGGACCCGCGCTCGATCGCCGGGTGAACCCGCCCCGTGACCCCGCCTGCGGCTTGTGGCCCAAGCTGCGCGCATCCTCGGACCCGCGCTCGGACTCGTCCGATTCCCCAGGTATCGAGTCCACGATCCGACCGTGCGGCGTCTCTGCTCCACCGGTCTTCGGCGCAACCCCGCGGAACCACCGACCGTTCGTGGAGTGCCGGGGGGCCCGCCCCCGCCGCCCCCCGGCCGGCCCACCCCCCCCCCCAACCCCCCCCCCCCCCCCCACAGCCGACAAGAAAACCCCAAAGACACAACCACGACACCC
>JAPPKM010000158.1:0-6299 GCA_028874315.1 Chloroflexota bacterium | reverse complement strand
GCGCGCCCGTCCCCCCCCGGGTCCCCGCCCCACCCCCGCCACCCCCCCCCCGGGGCGGGCCCGGCCGGGCCGCCGCCCTCGGCGGCCCGAGTCGAACCACACCCCGAGACTCAGCGCCCAGGCTCCCCTTCTCCTCGATCTTCTCCGCTCTTACGCCTCACGTCTCTCAGCCCACTCCTTCCACCCGCGCTATTCTGACCCTGAGCACAGCGAGGCACACGCAATGGCAACCACCGTTGAAACGCGGCCGGAATGGCTGCCCGACGAATACGAACACGTGGTCGTCACGCGTGAGGAAGTCTGGACGGCGCTGGACCGTGACGCGCGGCGGCTCTTTGGCCTGACGGCCGACGAATTCCTTGCGATCTACCGGGATCCGCCGGAGAAGTATCACGGCGATCCCGTATTTCGCTCCCTCACGTACCTCGCATACCTCATTGCCGAGCCGACCGAGACCTAGCAGCTGGCGAGCCGCCCGAGACTTTCTGGACCGCGTTCGCGAGGTCTTCAAGCTAGTAGCGGATTCGGAGCTTGGCGATGTATGGACGCGGTCCGATCAGTTGATCGTTGGCCACCGAATGGCCTCGCCATCCTTTCGTGGCCGGCCGGCGCTACTCAGCAACGGCATGTACCTAAACGTCCAGATCGCATTGAGGGTTGCCCGAAGTCCAGCCCGCCTCGAAACGTTGGCTTCCACCTTCACCTATCAGGCTGGCAGCGATCTCGACGACCCACGTCCCGTCTTCGAGTACCACTACCAGCGAGAATCCGGACCCGAACACCCACGCTGCCACCTACACATACACGCCATTCCTCGGCACTACACCGGCGAGAGACCCTTCCCCCGCCTCCACCTTCCAACCCGACGTATCACCCTCGAACAGATCGTCTGGCACCTCATCCACGAACACGGCGTCCACCCCCGCCGCCCCGACTGGCATCACGTCCTCTGGCGCCACGAAGCCCACCACCGCGACAACCAACGCCACACCCTCTGGCCCTACGACCCGCCCTTCATCCCGCCCCCAGGCAGATGAGCTTCACCGGCCCGCACGCAGCTGGACCTCGCCCAAACCTCGCCGCTCCATTGCTTGGCGCCGCTCCGCCAAAAGTGGATGGAACGATTCCGCTTCAATCCGCATATTTGTTTCGTAACCGGTCAGGCACGGGGCCGCACCAGGCATGGATGCACCTCGCATCGCGCTTCGTCTCAGTTCCCGGCTTTGGTGCCACCGTCGTTCGGTGCTTGACCGCCGCCATCTCTCAACTCGTCCCTCTACCCACCGAGCTGCCCCAAACATTGCGCGGCTGCCACAAGGCAACACGCCACGTCAGTTCCTGACGAAACTGGTCATTCTTGTATTGGTGCTGTGCCTCTCCGCATGTGGCGGGCGGTTGACGATCGTGTCGAGCGCCCAGCCGGCTGACGCGGAGCGAACAGCGATCGCGGTCTCCAACGCCTCATCGTTCTCAGCCACGCCGACGGCGGCACCGCCAACCCCGACCGCGACCCCAACAGTCGAAGTGGACGTTCACACGCATCCGGTGACGCCCTGTCTGTTCCCAGGCTCTGTGCTGCATCAACAGGGCCATGTCAGCTGGAGCGCGGATGGGACGACACTGTACTGGCGGCATTTGAGCGATATCTATGCCGTATCCGTCGATGGCTCCGGCCTGCGTCAGGTCATCGACAGCAAGCTGACGGGCGCGGACGCGCCTTTACCTGGACTCAGCGGCCTGATCTGGGTCCCAACGTCATTCGGTCTGTCGCCTGATGGCACACAGGTGGTGTATTCCAGCTGTGACTTCCCGGATCCAAGACTTGCGGCGCGGGAAGGCTACATGCCGGAGGCGGCGGACTATCAGTACGAAATCGTGCGCGCGCCTATCGCCGGGGGGGCGCCGCAGCGCCTGACGGCGCACCGCAATTTCGACAATTTCCCATCCTGGTCGCCGGACGGAGCACGAATCGCGTTTCTATCCAACCGTCACTCGGTCCTCGGTGGGCGGCACCAAGTGCACCTCTACACGATGACGCCCGACGGCAGCGACATTCAGGATCTCACGCCCGACCTCGCGGCAGTGATCCAGCATCCGCCGCAGTGGGCGCCCGATGAGCAGCGGCTGGCCTTCGTCGCGTATTCGCGCGACAGCCGGGCAGCGCCGCTGCTTGAGCAGCACCCGGACGTGTACACCGTGCGGGTTGACGGCAGCGAGCTTCGGCGGCTGGCAGCCGCGGTTTCTTCGCCGGTGGCCTGGTCGCCGGACGGGCAGCGGTTGGCCTTTGCCCAGGCCGTGGACGACACGGTCGTGCTCGTCACCGTCGCGGCCGACGGCTCGGATCGGCAGCAACTCGTACCGATTGAAGGCTGGCAGCAGGGAGACGGGGATGCGCCCGCGCACTGGGCCTGGATCAACAGCGTTGCGTGGTCGCCGGACGGGACGCGCATCTTGGTCAGCGTGAACGAGCGCCAGCCGGCATTCATCGTCGGACTGGATAGCCCCCATCGGCGGGACGTAGGGATTCTCCGGCGTCCCCATGGGCGTTTTCACGGCGTGCGGGCCGCCGCCTGGTCGCCGGACGGCTCGCGGATCGCGCTGCTAGGGCCGAGCCTGGTGGCGATTGTGCCCGCGGACGGCGGCCCGATCCGCGGCCTGGCAGAGCACGTCGGGTCGGCAGCCGGCTGGCGGCCCCTCAACGCGAGCGAGCTGGACACGCCCGTCGACGCCATTTGACATACGAGCCGCTACCGGAGCTGATGACGAGCCCACGTGGGTTCGGCAAGTCCAGCCAGACCCCACTTCCACCTTCCGTGCTACTGTCGAACCCACACGGGCGGCCGAATCTCAATCCACCCCAAAGGAGCCGTCCGTGACCCCCGAACTCATCGCCATCCTCGCCCTGGGCGTACCCCTGATCGGCTTGCTGCTCACCTTTCGACGTGACGCACGTGCTGACAATCAGGCCCTCCGCGCCGACAACCAGGCCCTCCGGGCCGAATTCCGCGCCGACAACCAGGTCCTCCGCGCCGAGCTCCGTGCTGAAATCCAGAACCTGAGGGCGGAATCCCGCGCCGAAAACCACGCCCTTCGCACGGAAATTCAGGCCGGTGACCAGCGCCTGCGGGAGGATGTCCATGCCGAGATGTCGAACCTGCGCAACGACGTCCAGGCCCTCACCGAGCGCACCGCCCGCCTCGAAGGCGCCATCCAGGGCCTCGCCGCCACCCGCCACGACCGCGACCGCCACGACGACGCCGCCTGACCGACCCGGTTCGGTCCCGGCGGCGACCTAAACCCGCCGCGAGATCTCCGTTGCCGTGAGCGAGCTCCCGGATCCTCATACGCCAGCGCTCGCACCGCACGAACCGCCCACCGCTAACCGCCAGTCACTAACCTCTGGCACCTCCCATCCTTGGTCCCCGGCTTGCCGTTCGTGCACATCCAGTGTACAATACTCCCGTTCTCTTCGCAACCTCAATTGGGAATGTCCCTGTCCGCAGCAATCCGCTCCATCCCCCGCCACCCCGTCGGTCCGCCGAGCCACCCCGCTGACTTGCAGTCCCCCAAGGCCCCTCGGCGCCTCAAGAGTTTTTTGGAAAAAACTCTTACGCGCGCAAACCCGACCCTCCACGCGCTCCTCGCACTCCTGCTCCTCACCGCCTGCAACCCCACCCCCACCCCCGAACTCCACGTCTTCGCCGCCGCCTCCCTCCGCGAAGCCCTCACCGAAACCGCCGACGCCTTCCAGCGCGCCAACCCCAAAGTCCAAATCGTCCCCAACTTCGCCGGCTCCCAGCTCCTCCGCCTCCAAATCGAATCCGGCGCCCGCGCCGATCTCGTCATCTCCGCCAACCCCGATCACCTCGAGGCCCTCCACCACTCCGGCCTACTCGCGGCGCCCCCCACCGTCGTCGCCACCAACCAACTCATCCTTGCCGTCCCCGCCGCCAACCCCGCCGGCATCTCAGGCCTCCAGGACCTCACCCAACCCAACCGCCGCGTCGTCATGGCCGCCGAATCCGTCCCCGCCGGCGCCTACGCCCGCCAAATGCTCGCTGCCCACGCCGCCGCCACCGGCCAGCCCGGATTCGCCGACACCGTCCTCCAGCGCGTCATCTCCTTCGAGACCAACGTCCGCCAGGTCGCCGCCAAGCTCGAACTCGCCGAAGCCGACACCGGCTTCGTCTACCGCACCGACGTCCTCGCCTCCAACGGCCGCCTCCACGTCATCCAAACCCCGCCCCAGGTCCGGGTCACCGCCACCTACCCCGCCGCCGTCCTCCGCGACGCCCCGAACTCCGACCTGGCCCAACGCTTCCTCACCTTCCTCCGCACGCCCCAGGCCCAGGCCATCCTCACCCGCCACGGATTCGGTGCTCCCGCATGACCCGCCGGTGCGATCATTCGCGTCGCCGCTTTGAGAGGATCCTGACCTGACTCCGCCGCCCCACGCCGCCCAGCCCCGTCCGCTCTCCTGGAGCCAACTCCTCGTCTGGCTCCTCGCGGCCCTCACCCTGGCCCTCGTGCTGGCACCGGTCGGCGTGCTCATCGCCCGCGGCATAACCCGGGCCGACATCGGGGCGGCCCTCGCCAGCCCCTTCGTCCGCGGCGCCGTCCAGCTTTCCCTCGTCACCTCCGCCATCGCCGTGCTGGCCATCGTGGCCCTCGGCACGCCCACCGCCTACCTCCTTGCCCGACGACGCTTCCCCGGCCGCGCCCTGGTCGACGCCGTCATCGACCTTCCAATCGTCCTGCCCCCCGTTGTCGGTGGTCTGGCCCTGCTTCTTCTCCTGGGTCGCCAGGGCCCAGTCGGCGGCCCTCTCGCCGGTGCCGGGATCGACGTCGCCTTCACCACCGCCGCCGTCGTCCTGGCCCAGATGTTCGTCGCCGCCCCCTTCTACATACGCGCCGCCCGCGCCGGATTCGAGAGCGTCGACGAGCGCCTCGAGGCCGTTTCCTCCACCCTCGGCGCCCGCCCCTGGCGCACCTTCCGCCGCATCACCGTGCCCCTCGCCCTGCCCTCGCTGGCCGGCGGCGCCGTCATGGCCTGGGCCCGCGCCCTCGGCGAGTTTGGCGCCACCATCATGTTCGCCGGCAACGTCGCCGGCCGAACCCAGACCATGCCCCTCGCGATCCTTGAAGCCATGGAAGCCGACGCCAACGCCGCCATCGCCATCGCCGTAGTCCTGGCCGCCATTGCCCTCGCCGTCCTGATCGCCTTCCGCGGCCTCGCCCGCGCCGGAAGCCGCGCCCTGTGATCCAGATCGACGCTTCCCTCAAGCTCGGCGACTTCCAACTCGCCCCGCAACTCCAGGTCGGCTCAGGAATCACCGTCCTTTTTGGCCAATCAGGCGCCGGCAAGACACTCACGCTTGAGGCCATCGCTGGACTCCTCACCCCTGACTCCGGTCACATAGCCATTCACGACCGTCCCGTCTTCGACGCCGCAACTGGCCTCAACGTCCCGCCCTACGACCGCCGCCTCGGCTACGTCGTCCAAAGCTACGCCCTCTTCCCCCACCTCACCGTGGCCCAAAACGTCGCCTACGGCGTTTTCGATCTATCCCGCGCCGAACGCGAGCATCGGGTCGACGACCTGCTCCGAACCCTCGGCATTCAGGATCTGGCCGATCGTCGTCCGTCGCAGATCTCAGGCGGCCAGGCCCAGCGCACCGCCCTGGCCCGAGCCCTCGTCCGCCGCCCCCAGGCCCTCCTGCTCGACGAACCCTTCGCCGCCCTCGACGAGGGCGTCGCCCTCACCCTCCGCCGCGAACTCCGCCGCCTCGTCCGCGATCTGGGCTTGCCCGTACTCATGGTCACCCACGACCTCACCGAGGCCAGCCACATCGGCGACCGCATCGCCGTCATGGACGCCGGCCAGGTCCTCCAGGTTGGCGACCGTCCCGACGTGCTTCAGCACCCCCGCACCGCCTGCGTTGCCCGCCTCCTCGGCATCGCCAACGTCCTCCGGGGCAAAGTCACTCGCTCGCAAAACGGCGTCGCGGTGAACACGCCCATCGGACAGCTGCAGACGGCCGAGGCCGACATCACCGAAGGCTCGGTCCAGATCGCCATCCGCGCCGACCAAATCATCCTCACCCGCCCCGACCGGCCCGCCGATGACCGTCCCAACTCCCTGGAGGTCGAGATCACCGACGAAGCCGACTTCGGCCACTCCCGCACCCTCTACGCCCGCGTTGCCGACTCAACCGCTCCCGGCGCTCCAACCCTCGAAATCCAGATCGCCCCCCACCCCTACCAGGTCATGGGCGTCGCCACCCGCCGCCACTGGCGCG
>JAPPKM010000043.1 GCA_028874315.1 Chloroflexota bacterium | reverse complement strand
TGCCGATGCTGGTAAGACCGGCCTGGATGATCTCCAGCACTCGGAGGCGAACCTCGTTGCGCGAGTTGGTGGTCAACGTGAACCGGATGTTGTTGCCGGCGTAGTCTTCGCGGATACCGTCACCGTCTCCATCCATCCAGCCCAGGCCGTCAAGAATGGCGTTGGCCTTATCGATGTCGTAGTCGTAGCGCTGCACACCCGGGTTGTGGAAGTCGCCGGCGGCCGGGCTTACGAATGCCCACTGCGGGTAGCCCAACCCATGCTCGACATCGCGGATGATGGCGTCCTTGTCCACCGCATGCGCCACGGCCTGCCGAAATCGCGTGTTCTCGAACCAGCGCAGCTTCTCGGGCGCCACGAACGGCTCACCGGTCTCGGAATCGCTGCCGGGATTCAGGTTGAAGACGAGGAATCTCGAACCGAACGCCGGACCCCGGCTGTAGAGCGTGAAGTTCTCCTCTCCCTGTAGCGGATCGAGCGTCGCGAACTCCTCGCCCAGCACGCCGTGGACGTCAGTCTCGCCCGACCGGAACTTGGGAAGTTCATCGGCCAGGCCGTCGACGATCTGGTACCTGACTTCTTCAAGGTATGGCAGCCGGTTACCGGCGCTGTCGGTGAGCCAGTAGTTGGGGTTGCGCCGCAGGACGATGCGTTCATCGTGCTCAAGGACGGCAATAGTGAAGGGACCCGTCCCTATGATTTCGGCCGGATTGGTGTCGATTCCCCAGGTCGAGTCGAACGTCCCGTCATCAACGTGCGGCTCAAGGATGTGCCGCGGATAGATGGCATTGGTCATCGAGCGAAGGAACGGCGCAAATGGCACCGGCAGCACGAACTGGACGGTGTAGTCATCGATGGTGCTGACGGTCATCCGCTCTTCGCGCCACTCGGCGGTCGCCTCGTCGAAGACTCGGAACGTGAAGGAGGCGCGGTCACCGGTGGGAATGTCGTCGTTGTAGATGATCCGGTTGAAGGTGAAGTCCACATCCCGAGCCGTGAACGGCTGGCCGTCGTGCCAGGTCACGTCCCGACGCAGCTGGAACGTCCAGGTCAACCCGTCGTCCGAGTGCTCCCAGGACTCAGCCAGGCTCGGCTCGACTTGATTGTCCAGCCAGGAGATCTCAGTAAGGCCCTCGAAGAGGTACCCGAGGATCCCGGTGGACGACGAGTCGTTCGCCAGCGCCAGGTTCAGCGTCAGCGGTCCGCCGATGGAGGAGTAGGTCACGCTTCCGCCAGGGGTCCCGACCGAGTACTCAAAGGCCTCGGCATTGGCCTGTAATTCGGCGACGGTGGCGCTCCGGGGAAGGGGCATCATTGCCGAAGCGAGGGACGAGGCAAGCGTCGTGGTGGCATACGCCCACGCCTCATCCGTCTGATCGCTGTCGGCCCCGAAGGTCTGCACCAGCGGACCGGGCAGATCGTCGGCGGTCACCGTGTAGGAGGTGAACACGATCAGCGACTCATGCGTCGCCAGGTCGCCCAGGTGCAGCGGCGGGTAGTCCGCGTAGTCCGGCGTGGGCCGATCCGTTTCGTATGGGTAGTGCAGCAGAAACAGGCCGGTGAGTTCAGTGCCGCCGGTGTTCGACAGCCGGACCCTGCAGGTCATGGTGTCGCCCGGGATGGCCGACTCCTGATCGCAGGTCGCGCCGACGGCGAGACCCGGCGCCGCGTCGTGGGATGCGGCCGCGGTCCGCGGGCCGGCAGCCAGGGCCGCCGTCAAAGCCAGAATCGCCAGGACGACGGCAAGACGAAGTGAACGGAACGGCGTTGCGCGGGTAGCAAGCATTCTCTGGCTTTAACTGCTTCCGGTCGGTACCGCGAAAACGTCACGCATCAGCCCATGCCTGTCAAGTTCGGCCCTGGCGGGCCGGGCCGCCCGTGCGACGGGCTGTCGCTGGTGGGCGCGCTCCCAGGCGGACAGGTGGGCCGGGCTCCAGGAGCGCCCGTCCCCCCAGACACCGGCCCCGGCACCTCAGCCCAGTGCCGGGGCCAAGATTCTCGCGGCGCGCCAGCGC
Source organism: Chloroflexota bacterium (assembly GCA_028874315.1). Lineage (GTDB taxonomy): Bacteria > Chloroflexota > UBA11872 > UBA11872 > UBA11872 > UBA11872. The sequence goes on along the minus strand of JAPPKM010000043.1, from coordinate 5,208 downwards.
AGCGAGTCGGTGAGGAACTTGCTCTAGGCAGGGCTGTCGGGCGCCGAGGCAAACCTCACACCCTCAGCCGACGCAGCGGGGGTCGGCCCCAAGTCCGAACCGCTATCGCGCCACGTCAGACCGGGGCGCCGCGAATCCCGCGGCGTAGCGCAATCTCCCAGGCGCGTTTGCGGCGGCTGTGCGATCTTCGGTCGGTGCAGCCACCTGCCGAGGGAACAGGCCCATTCCGCTGTTTGGTGAACTCAAGCGTCCGGCGGATGCCGGCGACATCCGATCGCTGGCTTTTGACGAGTCCGAATTCCAGCGCCGCCACGAGGCGCTGCGGACCGCGATGCGGACCGAAGGTTTGGACGGGCTTGTGTGCACCTTTGCGCCCAGCGTCTGCTATGTCAGCGGCTACGAGACGCTGGCGTCGTTCGCGCCCATGTTCCTCGTCGTCGGGACTGACCGCGAGCCCACGCTGCTGGTGGACGACTTCGAGGCCTTCAACGCCATCGTGTCGAGTTGGGTCGAGGACGTGGTCACGTTTCCGTGGGGGGAAGATCCCGCCGCCGTGCTCGTGCACGTGCTGCGGCAGCGGGGCTGGGCCGGGGCGAGGCTGGGCTGGGACCACCATCAGCACGGCGGGGCGTACCAGAGCTATCTGCGCGCCGCGGAGTCGGTGGGCGCCTCGTGGAGCTACGTCCACTTGCTGGTGGACGGGGTGCGGGCGCGGAAGAGCGCCGCCGAGATTGCCGCCATCCGGTCCGCCGGGGCGATCACGCCGCGCGGATTCGACGCCGCCCGGGCCGAGCTGCGCCCGGACGCGCCCGACACCAACGTGGCGGCGGCCGCCTATCAGGCGCTGGTGGGCGCCGGCAGCGAGCGCATGTCGATTCAGCCCATCGTCACCGCCGGCCGGAACTCCGGCATTCCGCACACGACGTTCGGGCGTTCACGGCTCACGCCCGGCCATCCGGCGATTCTGGAGTGGGGCGCGTGCGTCAAGCGCTATACCGCGCCCATGATCCGCACGGGCGTGATCGGCGAGCTGGCCGATCCGCTTTGGGACGCAATGTACGCGGCGTGCCTGGCGGCGGTGGAGCGAACGATCGCCGGCATGCGGCCCGGCGTGTCCACGCGCGAGCTCGGGGAGCACGCATCCGAGCCGCTACACGAGTTGCCGCCGCGCGTCTTCAGGGACGGCCTTCGCGGGTATTCGGTGGGGCTGAGCTTCGAGCCGGACTGGCTGGACGTGCCCGGGCTGCGGATCTGTCCCCCCGACGGCCGCAGCGAGCGGTTGCTGGCCACCTATCCAACGCTTGAGCCCGGCCACGTGTTTCACGTGCGGGCGGTGGTGCGCGACGTGGGCCGGGCGGGCGTGGGCGTGAGCGAGACGGTGGCCGTCACCGCCGACGGCTGCGAGGTGCTGACCGACTATCCGCGCGACCCGATTCGCCTCGGCTAGCGAGCGACCGCGAGCGGCCGAGCCATGTGAGCTGGCGGTTCCGCCGTTGCGGCTCAGGCGAAGCGGTCGGGTCCGAAGGGCCGGAGGAGCGGGTCCACGCGGCCGTCGGCAACGAGGTCGGCTACGAGTTCGGCCGTCACCGGCGCCAGGGCGATGCCCTTGGTGAAATGGCCGGTGGCAACGACGAGTCCCTCGACGGGCGTCGGACCGATAACTGGAAAGCCGTCGGCCGCCTGAGGGCGGAAGCCCATCCAGGTTTCCACGATCTCGGCGTCGACCAATCCGGGAACGATGGCCGCGGCATCCGCCTGGACCTGGCGTATGGCGTCAGGGTCAATGTGGGCATCGAACCCTACGTCTTCCTGCGTGGCGCCCAGGGCAATTCGGCCGTCGGCGCGCGGGACGATGACGCCTTCGGGAAAGTTGACCGACCGGCGCGGACCCTCGGCCCTGACGGCGCACATCTGACCCTTGCACGGCCGCACGGGCAGCCGGAACCCGGGCGCCAGGCGGGCGCACCAGGCGCCGGCGGCCAGAACCACGGCGGGCGCCGCGACAACCTCGTCCACCAGGCACACACCCGAAACACGGCTGTCGCCGATCTCAATTGAAGTTGCTTTGGCGTCCGTCAGGACATCCACGCCCGCCGAGCGAACGGCTTTTTCCAGGGCGGCAGCCAGCAACCGCGGGTCAAGCGACCCGCCGGCGGGAAACAAGGCCGCGGCTTCCACGCTTCCCGTGCATGAGGGTTCCAGGGCACGCAACTCCCAAGGCGCAAGCACTTCGGCTGCGTATCCGGCTTCGCTCAGCCAGGAAACCCGTGCCGTGAGTTCCGCGGCTTCCTCGGCGGTACGAGCCACGGCCAGCATGCCCTGGCAACGCCAGTCGGCCTGGCCAGCCCCGACGATCTCCAGGAACTCCGGATAGGCGGCAAGCGACCGACGCAACAGGTCGAACAGCGGGCCGGGCCCAGCCCCGTAGTGATGCGCCGCGATCACCCCCGCCGCGGCCCAGGTGGACGCGCGCGCCGGGCGACCGCGCTCGATCAGGGTGACGCTCAGGCCGCGTCGGCGTAACTCCCAGGCGCAGGCCAGGCCAACGATGCCGCCGCCGACAACGGCGACATCAGCGGTCCGTCCGCGACTCACCGAACTTACGGTCGTTTGTAGAGCAAGCCCCTGCTAGGCCCCGTCCACCGCAGCACGCAGCGCTTCGCCGTTCTGCGCCCACCAACTGGAGAGGATGCCGATGTCGGTGCCGATCGAGAAGTGGGTGACGCCCATGTCCAGGTAGCGCTTGGCGTGGTCCGGCGAGCCGATTTCGGCGCGCGGCTGAATGCCCATGCCCAGCGCGGTCTTGATGACGTAGGCCTCGGCTTCACGGACCTCCGGGGCGCCGCCCTGGCCGGGCTTGTCGATGCTCATGGCGTAGTCGGTGGGACCGAACTGGACCATGTCCACGCCGCCGACGCCGATGACGTTCTCGAGATTGCGGACGGCTTCGTCCTTCTCGATCATCAGCATCACCACGGCTTGCTCCAGCGCGTCCACGAAGGCTTGGCTGCCGCCTTCGCGCACGTATCCGGTGTCGCGGCGCGAACCCGCGCCGTGCCGGCCGCCGGTGGACGGCGTGCTGGCCCGAACGGCCTGCACGCACTCGCGCGCTTCCTCCGGCGTTCGCACGTCGGCAAACAGCAGGTTCTGAATGCCCGAGCCGATCGCCCGCACGGTCAGGTACGTCCGCGGCTCCTGCTCGATCTTCATCATGCCGCTGAAATTGTCGAAGAGATCGATAGCCCGCCCGATGTTTTCCAGCGCGTAGAGGTCGTAGGGCGCGTACTCGGCCACAAACTCCACGTAGTCGTACTGACCGGTCTGGCCGACCAATTCAACGATCGCGGGCCAGGAGATGAGGACGTGCGTGCTGTAGCTGGGCTGGCCGGCATCCAGCAGCTCGCGAAGACGGTTAGGGCGCATGAAGGCTTACCAATACGTGTCGGCTGCCGCGCAGTGTTTCACACCGCCTCGCCCGGCGTCTCAGCGTGGGGCCGTCAGGCCACCAGGTACTCGCGCAGACCTTCCCAGTTGACCTCCATGCCCAGCCCCGGACCCTGGGGCAACCGAACCGTACCGCGCTCGGTCAGTTCCAGTTTCTCGTGGAACATGACCTCGTTCAGGCCCGCCACGTTGGGGTTGTAGAACTCCAGGATCAGCGGCATCGGGAACGCGGCCAGCAAGTGGATATGAATCTCCTGAAGGCCGTGGGGGGCGATGGGAATCTCGTAGGCGGCGGCCAGCGCGGCAACCTTGCGGTATTCGGTGATCCCGCCGAGCACCATCGCGTCGGGGTTCAGGATGTCCACGGCGCCGGTTTCGAGAAGTTCGCGGAATCCCCAGCGGGTGTATTCGTTCTCGCCGGCGGCGACTGGAACTGTTGACGATCGGGCGGTCGCCGCGCTGCCGCGCATGTTGTCGGGCGAGACCGGCTCCTCGAACCAGAAGGCGTCGTATTCCTCAAGGATGCGGGCCATGCGAACGGCGTCGGCCTGCACGTAGGCATTGTTGGCGTCCACGAGGAGGTCGATGTCGGGGCCGATGGCGTCACGGACGGCGCGAATGCGGACCTCGTCTTCGCGAAGCGGGACCGCGCCGACTTTCATCTTGACGGCGTTGGCGCCCTGCTCCACGTAGCCCAGCATCTCGTCCTGCAACTCGGTCACGCCCTTGCCCTCGGCGTAGTAGCCACCGGCAATGTAGGCGCGAACCTCGTCGGTGAATCCGCCCAGCACCTGGTAGAGCGGGCACTCAAAGGACTTGGCGACGATGTCCCAGAGTGCGATGTCGATGGCCGAAATCGCCCTGGTCGTCAGGCCCTTGCGGCCGAAGATCTTGGGCTGGTAGAGCGAGTCCCAGATCCGTTCGACGTTGCGCGGATCCTCGCCGATCAGCGCCTGCCGCATGTCGTTGACGGTGGCGATAGTGGCGTCGCCCTGCGCCGTCGCCGCTATGCCACCGGCGCCGCAAATCCCAAAGCCTTCCAGGCCATCATCCGTCGAAATTCGCACCACAACGTTCTTGGATGCCGTATAGGTGTACTTCCCGTTGCTGATCGGGGTGTCGTATGGCTTGGCGTAAAGCTCGGCCGTGACTTCAGTAATCTTCACGCGGCGGCTCGCATTGGCTGAGGGGACCGCGCGCAGCAAAGCACGACGGCGGGCCGGCGGTCAATTGCGGACGCTGGGCCGGTCCACCACCGTGAATGTGGCCGCGGCCGCAACCGCGCCGTCCACCGTTATCTCAACGGTGTGCTCGCCGACGCAGTTCGTCTCATCAACGTAGAACGCAAAGTAGCCGCGACGCAGCGACTGCTGCGGGCCCGTCTCGTATTCGCCGCCGCAACTGTGGGAACGCCAGCGGAATCCAAGCCGAGCGCCTTCGCGAACGTCACGGAACTCAACGCTTATGTAGACGCGGTCGTCGAGCCCAAAGACCTCTGACACGTCTTGCGGACGCTGCAGTCCGTCCACGGTCAGCGCGGTGGCGACGCGGCCGACATTCGCGCGCAGCGGGGTGGACTCTCGCGTGGGCGTCGGCGGAGCCGGGGCCACGGGCGTTGCGGCCGCCGTTGGCGACACGGTCACCGCGGGCGCGGGTGGGGCGGGCGACGGCGACGGAGACGTCTCCGGCAACGCCGTGGGCGACGGGCCTGGCGAGGTCGGCGCCGCCGTCGACGCCGCGGTGGGCGGCGGCGCGGTCGGAGGC
>JAPPKM010000108.1 GCA_028874315.1 Chloroflexota bacterium | reverse complement strand
GGTTGATGACCCAGCCGTCGGTGACGTCGTAGATCCAGCCGTGCAGCGGGCAGGTGAGCTCGCAGCCGACCAGTTGCCCGGACGCCAGCGGGTAGCCGGCGTGTTCGCAGAGCCCGTCCAGCGCGTAGTAGCGACCGTCCACGTTGGCGATCACGATCTCGGCCTTGTCCAGGAAGACCGACGACAGCCGGCCCGGCGCCGGCAGCAGCGACTCGGGGCCGACCGGCTTGAACTCCGGTTTCTCAGCCGAGGTCACGCCGCATCACCGTCACGTCCACGCGCCCCTCGCCCAAATCCAGGGCGCCCGGCTGAACGACTTCCTCAACGAAACCCGCCTCGCGCAGCACCCCCAGGCGGCCCTCCGAAACCCCGCAGGCCCGCACCGCCCGCACGTCGTGAGCGGCTGCATGCTCCAGCGCCGCCTCGATCACCGCGCCCGCGCGATCCACGTACGCCGGCGCCGCCTGGAACTCCATCGTCGCGTTGGCACGCACCGGCGCGTGAATCGGCGCCCACAGGTTGGCCGAGGCCACCATCCGCCCACGGTCGTTGACCAGCACCTTCCAGGCGTTCGCCTCGCTCGCGGAATGCCGCGTCATCGAGTTGAAGAACTGCCGCAGGCACCCGCTGGCCTGCACCGCCGGCGGCGCGTAGAACATGGCCTCGGTGTAGTCGCGCACGATCCACTCTGACGGCTCCAGCAGCATCACCAGGCCGGTATACGCCCCGATGTCGCCCATCCGCATGTCACGAACCTCTCCATCGCCCGATCGCCCGAAGAACTCTTCGTCGAACGAGTCACCGTCGGTCCCCGGGCGCAACGCCCTGAACGTCAACCCGTTGTAGTGCCGGTAGCCGTGCTTCGCGTAGATGTGCTGCGCCACCGGGTTCACCGTGCCCAGGTAGCTCACCTGTCCGCCAACCTTCCAGAACCCCTGGATCGACAGCTCCGTCAGCCGCTGCGCGATGCCCTTGCCGCGCTGCTCGGGTTCGGTGAACACAAACCCATAGCCGCCCATCTCGGGCAGATCCCGGCTCGTCCCGTGCCAGGCCGTCCCCACCACCGTCCCGTTGATCCGTCCGACGAGCATCGTGTCAGCCAGCGATGGATCGTGCGTCCCGGCCAGGAACTCCGCCAGGAATCCGCCCTCCGCCGGCACCATCCACGGATCGAACGGCCGCGTCAGAAAGCTGTAGGTCTCCTGTTGAGCCGCGCCCGTTCCGCGACCTTCGCCCGGGCCCAGCACGCTCGCCACCAGTTCCTCGCCGTTCAGCAGCGCGAATACCTTCTCCATGCCGTTTCAACTCCGGTGCTGCGTTCCTGGGTGCCACAATAGCCGCTCTGACACGGAATTGAAGGAGCAGGAACGTATGTCGCTACAGGGCAAGGCCGCACTGGTCACCGGCGGCGGAACCGGCGTGGGCCGGGCAACCGCGCTCATGCTGGCCGAACGCGGCGCCAACGTGGCCGTCAACTACTCGCGCTCGGCCGACGAAGCCGCCCAGACCGCCAGCGACATTCAGGCGCTCGGCGTCGAGGGCCTGGCCATCCAGGCCGACGTCGCCTCGGATGCCGCGGTCGTGGCCATGGTCGAGCAGACCGTCGCCGCCTTCGGCCGCCTGGACATCGTGGTTAACAGCGCCGGCACCACGTTTTTCGTCGACTACGACGACCTGGACGGCATGAAGGACGAGTACTGGGACCGCATCCTGGCCGTCAACCTCAAGGGCCCCTTCTTTGTCAGCCGGGCGGCGGCGCCGCACCTGAAAGCGGGCGGGGACGGCGTGATCGTCCACGTCTCGTCCCTGGCCGGCATCACCGGCACCGGCTCCTCCATCGCCTACGCGGCCTCCAAGGGCGCGTTGAACACCATCACCAAGTCCCTGGCCCGCACGCTGGCGCCCGAGATTCGCGTCAACAGCGTGGCCCCTGGACCCATCGACACGCGCTGGATGATCGGGCACGAAGGCTTTCTGCAGCGGGCCATCGACCGCAGTCCCGTCAATCGCGCGGCCACGCCCGAGGACATTGCCGCGGGCATCCTCCTCCTAATCGAGAACCCCATCGTCACCGGCGAAGTCCTGGTCATGGACAGCGGCTGCGGCCTCTAGCGCCGTGCTATAGGCGCTCCTGAATCGAGCGCCGAACAGCTGGAACCCCCGCCGCGGCGGGGGTTCCGTTCATCACCGTGCGTCCACGGGACTACTGCTGGAGCGGCGTCCTACTCCTGGGTGTGCCCCGTGCCCCCGCAGCGGGAGCAAGTTCGCCAGAATGCCGTCTCGCCGTAAGACGCACGGCTGACGTGGCGCCCCGTGGGGGCGTAGCGCAGTGATCCGCGCCCACCGCAGCGGACGCAAGCTTCGTGTCCGCTGGTCGCGGTGTAGGTGGCCCGTGGGCCGACGTAGTGAGTCATCGTTCCCTCCTCATTGTGGGAACTTCCGCCAGATCTCCACGATCCGGTCTTCGGGCTGACGCCGTTGTCAGCAATTCCACTCTACACCAAGGCCGTGTCTCGTCAAGCTATGAACCCTTCGGGCGCCGAACCACTGAGGGACCGCACCCTTAAACCCCGAGGGGCGCCGGGTGTCCCCCGACGCCCCTCGCTATGGGCAGCGGACGAGCGAGCTATCGGCTCGGAGCCGTGCGCAGGAAGTAAACGACCTTCCAGAGTTCTTCCTCGGTCATGCCGCCGGTCTCCTGCGGCTGGTCGGCGCCCTCGATGCACTGCGAGCGAATCTTCTCGCGAACCTGGGACGCCGCCTTGAACTCAGTGTGCGGGGCGCCCAGTTCCGCCGGAATGCTGTGCGGCACGTCGCCCTGGTCGTCTTCACCGATCGCCGTGTTGCCGTGCCAGGCCTTCAGGAAGATGGCGCCCGGGTCACTCGCCAATTGCGCCTGGAACTCTTCCGCCTTGAAGCTGGCCGGTCGCGGCGAATACAGCTGATATTGCGGACCGAACCCATCGGCCGCGTAGCCGTGGCAGGTGGCGCAGACCGTCAGATAGAGCTGCTCGCCATCCTCCATCACGTCCTCGGTGTCGGGACATGGGTTTGCAGGACAGGTGCCTGTGGCGGCGCACGCCGGTTCCGGAAACTCCGTCGTCCCGGGTGGCTCACACGCCGCAAGTACGACGAGCGCAACGAGCGCGACCGCCAGAGCGCCGATCATTCCTCGGCGCAGCGACATCTTCATATCCGTCCCCCAAGGTTGGCCGTTGGCGGTTCGATTCAAGTCGTCAATGTAACGCGCCGCCTTCCCCACGCGCCACCACGCGGCCACACGACCGGCTTTGGACCCTCGCTCTCGCCCGAAGCGTTACCCTTGCCTCGCGTGCGGCCAGGAGACCCGGCCATGCGAGCGGCGCTTCACACCCTCATGTTCGGCGGCTATCCCCTTGAGCGCGTGGCGCCAGTCGCCAGTGACATCGGCTACACCGGCGTTGCCCTCATGTGCCGCCCGCCGCATCTCGACCTTGACAACCCCGGCCCGTCTGGAGGCGCGGGTGCCCGAATCCTGACCGACGCCGGCCTCCAGGTCGTCGGGCTTGCCTCCGGCCTGGGCCGACCCGAGTCCTTCACCGGCGCGCCGGCCGAGTCCGAACTGGATGGCGTACGCCGCGCCCTCGAGGCTGCCAACATCCTTGGCGCTGGTTTGCTCCGACTCTGGGGCGGCGCCGACGGCATGTCGGTCGACAATGACGACGAGCTCTCGGCCGCTGCTGCCTGGTACGGCCAGGCCGCCGCTCTCGCCGCCGCCGCCGGCATACGCGTCACCATCGAAGTCCACTCCCAGGGACTGGCCTCCAGCACCTCGGCCACCTGCCGCCTGGTCGACGCCATCGACCATCCCAACCTCGGCGCCGCCCTCGATACCGGCAACCTGCACGCCGCCGCCACGACCGTTGGTGCGGATGATGTCACCGAACTCGGCGCTCGCATCTTCGACGTCCACGTCAAGGACATGCGCGGGCTCCCCCACGCCGAGGGTCACACCCTCGAAGTGGATGGCCGCCACTACGTCCACGTACCGCTCGGCGAGGGCGACGTACGCAACGGCGAGACGCTCGGCCAGCTCGCCGCCGGCGGCTACACCGGCTGGATCGCCAACGAATCCGAATGCGCCTGGCCCGACTGGGACACCTCGGTCGCTGCGGCCCGGCACGAATACGCCGAGTTGGACAGACTCATCCGGGCCGCCCATGCCTGACGCCAGAACGCGCGCCGCGGACCGGTCGCGCCTACTGCCGGAGAGCACCTAGCCATGCACGTCGCCTTCAGCTGGGACCCGAGCCTCTTCAGCTACCGCAACATGCTCGGCAACCCCTACGGCGGCCTCCTCGTCGAAGCCCTCCAACGTCACGGCTACTCCTTCGAACTCATCAGCCTCAATCCCACAGGGGATATCGAAGGCGTGACGCCAGGCTGGGTGTGGCGCAATCGCGGTCGCGTCCACGGCATCCACCTGCACTGGCTGCAGGGCGTCACCAATACGGAAACCGCCACCAAAGCCTGGCTCCAGATGGGCGCCTTTACCTTCGCCCTGCTGCTGGCGCGGGTGCTGGGCTACCGCGTCATCTGGACGCTCCACAACATGCTGCCCCACGAACGCCCGCACTGGGGCGTCGACGTGGTGGGCCGCTACGTCATGGCCCTGCTGGCCAACTCCATCATCTGCCACTGCGAGTACGCCGCCCGCGCATACACCCGCCGCTTCATCCGCCGCCGCAACCTCTTCGTCATCCCCCACGGCGACTTTCGCAACGCCTACCCTGCCGACATTGCTCGCCAGGAAGCCCGCCGCGAACTCGGCATTCCCGATGACGCCTTCGTCTACACCTCCTTCGGCAACATCCGCGGCTACAAGGGTCACGACGACATGCTGGAAGCCTTCAAGGGCCTGGAAGGCGACCACCTGCGCCTCGTCGTCGCCGGGCAGCGCCATCAGTTCTACGAAGGCGTCGTCGGCAACGAATCCGTAGGCGACCCTCGCGTCCTGATGCACGAGGGCAAAGTCCCCATCGACAAGTTGCAGGTCTACTTCCACGCCGGCGACGTGGCCGTCTTCCCCTACCGCGACGCCCTCACCAGCGGCGCCATCATCACCGCCCTCGGCTTCGGCTGCCCCATCATCGCCACCCGCGTGGGCTGCATCCCGGAGCTGCTCGACGACACCGGCGCCGGCGTGCTGGTACCACCGGCCAATATCCCGGACCTGCGTGCCGCGATGCGAGATGCCCTGGACTGGAACCTGACCGAGCGAACCCGGGCCGCCCACGCCGTTGCCGACGACCTTGGCTGGGATCGCATCGCCCGGCAGACCATGGAGGCCTACGGCCCGCCCCGCACCGGGTGAGGCGCCTGCGTGCGCCAGCTGTCGGAATCCGGCACAGCCGGTTTTAGAGTGCTGACAGACAGGTGTCATCGTCTCGCGCCGGTCGAACGCGGGTCCTAAACTCGCAAAGAGGGTCTTGGGCGGTTCTGCCATCACAAAGGATTCCGTGAGAGCTATGAAGAGTCTGGTTTCTCGGCGCCTCCGGGCTACAGGGCCCACTGGCCAGCCGCACCGTCTCGCGGCGATTGTGTGCATGTCCCTGTTGGCCCTGGTGGCATTTGTCGCGCCTGTCGTGGCGGATCAGCACGACGAGGACGAAATGGCGACCACTGGAATCTCCGCCGTGGTCCAGCATTCCGCCTTCACCCAGCCCGACGCATCGCTCGGCCACAACATTCCTGACCTGATGCTGTCGGTCGGAGACGCCGAGGTGTCCTGTGGCTTCTTGACGTTCTACCGGGCCACCGGCGACGTTGATCGCTGGGGCTACGCGACATCCGAAGTCTTTAGCGAACGATCCGGCAGCCTCACCCAGTACTACCAACGCGGCATCGTGGACTGCCAGGAGCGCGAGGGCGGCTGGCACATCGAGCGCCGCCTGGTCTGGGACGACCTCGGCGGTCTGGGCGCGGAGCCGGACCTGCTGAGCGAGCAGCCTGGCCTGCCACTGGGGCCGTGGGGTCACCGCGTGTCCAACGTCGCCGTCGACGGCACGCCAATCGGCTTTCTGGACTTCTTCAATGCCCTGGGCGGTCTGGAGGCCTTCGGCCACCCCAAGTCCGAGGCTCGCCCGGATGCTGCGTCCGGTGCCATCTTCAATCTCGAGAGCGCCACACCAGGCGTGATCCGCCAATACTTCCAGGCCGCGGTCTTCGAACACCGGCCGGACAGCCCTGAGTTAGTGCATCTGCGCTTCTTGGGTGATGCCGCCCGCGACGCCCGCTACCCGTTTGAAATCCACCAGGCCTTCGAGAGCTTCCGCGCCGCCGAACCGCTGGACGACGGCCAGACCTTTGCTCCGGAGGAAGTCTCGGGTACCGACGCGCTGGTTGCGCAATACCACGCCGACGGTGTCGCCTTGACCGCGCTCTACCACGCCCTGGACGGTCCCAACTGGAATCTCAACGACAACTGGCTCAGCGACGCACCCTTCGGCGAGTGGTACGGCGTCACGATGGGAGCGGGCCGCGTTGTCGAGCTGGATCTCTCGCAGAACCAGTTGAGCGGCCAGATCCCGTCGGATATCGGCCAGCTCACCGGCCTGACGAATCTGGACCTCTTCGGGAACCAGCTCACGGGCGAGATCCCGGCGGCGATCGGCAACCTCGACAAGGTGACCCGTCTCTCGCTCTGGGCCAATCAGCTCAGCGGGTCCATCCCCGCCGAACTGGGCGACATGGAGAGCCTGGAGTGGGTGGCGCTCGGCATTAACGAGCTCACCGGTGAGATTCCGCCCGAACTGGGCAACCTCGAATCGCTCACCCACATGGACTTCACGTTAAACCAGCTCAGCGGGCCGATTCCCGCCGAACTGGGCAATCTCCCCAATGTGGTCTGGATCGGCCTCTGGTCCAACCAACTCAGCGGCCCGATTCCGGCCGAATTGGGCAACCTCACCGGCCTCGTCCAGCTCGACCTCGATCACAACCGCTTGAGCGGCCCGATTCCGGCCGAGCTGGGCAACCTCGTCGACCTCGACGAGCTTTGGCTCAGGCATAACCGCCTGAGCGGCGCGATCCCGCCGGAACTGGGTAACCTCGCCAACCTGACGGTGTTGGGCGTCGAGCAGAACCAGCTAACCGGCGAGCTTCCGGCCGCGTTGGGTGGTCTTGCCAGTTTGCGAAGGATCTACCTCGCGGGGAACGACTTCACCGGCTGCGTTCCAGCGGCGTTGGCGGAGATTCCCAGGAAC
>JAPPKM010000026.1 GCA_028874315.1 Chloroflexota bacterium | reverse complement strand
ACGAAGCGGTCGGCCTAAGGTCGGTGAAGCCGGCTTCAAAGAGATGGCGCTTGAGGACTCGTCCGATATGCGGATGTCCGTTGGGTGCGGGCGGCGCTCAAGCAGGTGGCGCTCCCACTGACCACGCGGCTCCATGACCTGTGGCACACGCACGCGTCGCCACTTCCGGCGCCTGGCCACGCGCGGCCGTTGGTGAGTGAGGGCCTGGGCAGCCGGACAAGACCACGACCGCGATCCTCTACACCACGCACTGCCGAGGGCGGCCACGCGAGATCTGGATGCCTCCGTTGCTGGACATCCGGACGACGCAGAAAGAACCTGAACCCTCTGGGCAGAGTCCCTCAGCGGTGCAGGAAGGGTCATTGGAGCGGAAGACGGGATTCGAACCCGTGACCCTCTCCTTGGCAAGGAGATGCTCTACCACTGAGCCACTTCCGCCGGGCCACCAGAGGGTAGCTGCCTCATTCTAGCCAGCGGCGTCCTCGTCGGCTAACGGCGAGTCTGGATGATCCGGTTCGATCTCGGCCAGCAGTTGCGCCAGGAGGTCGGCAAGTGGCTTACGGTAGGCGGCGGGCACACCGCGCTCGGCCAGCGCCTGCGAGAGCGCCGGGCTGGCGGCGTGGAACCGCCAGCTTCGCGCCGAGTGGTCAAGGTCGGGAATCTCCCGGGCCTGTGAGCCGGCAGGGTCGGCGAGTCCCTCTCCGAGAAGCCACGTCACCCCTTCGCCTGGTGCGACCATCCCGGCATCCTCCACCATCCGCGCCAGCGCCTGCGCCGCCACGATGTTTGGCACGGACAATCCGCGCGACCAGCGATTGATTGTGCTCGGACTGGCGCTTAACCCGGCTGCCTGGAGGCTCCGCGCCACGTCGTCCAGCGTCCGATCTGCGTATCCCATATAGGCGCGCAGCCGGCGTGCGAACTCGTGGCGTTCCGGATGTTCCCGCCCCGTCATAGTCGATCACACACTGCAGTCGCACCTCCAGTTTGTCAAGGATGCGAGAATATATCAATATTGCCAGATAATGCTGTTTGTGAGAATATGAGTCACCGGGCGGGCGTTGCATCAATCTCAATCCAGTAAGGAGTCCGGCCCTTGGTCAGCACCACGGCGCCCCCGGCGCCCTCCAACCAGCTTCATGAAACAAGCGGCCACGCAACGGCCCGGGCGCTTGCCCTGGCACCGCGTCGCGCAGTATTGCGGGAGGTTCGCACATGGGCGGCCGGGCATCCATGTGACGTCGACGATCTGGCGGCCATGGATCGGGTGTTTGCAGCGTTGGCGGAGGCCGAGCACGGGCCGAACTTCGACCTGGCGATGCGTGCCGCCCGCCGCCGCGTGATCGTCCATGTACAACAGCGGCGACGTGATCTGAACTCCCGCCGATCGACGATCTGATGGACGCCTCGGCGCCGCGCGAACGCGCGACTACGCGTCTGACTCGGTATTAGCGGCGAGCCGGGCCGCGAGGCGGAGGGCGTACTCGATCCCGCCAGGGTCGGCGATGCCCCGTCCGACGATGTCGAACGCAGTGCCATGAGCCGGTGTGGTGAGCGTGACGGGCAGGCCAACGTGGACCGTGACGCCCTTCCCGAAGCCCAGCAGCTTGGTCGCGATCTGACCCTGGTCGTGGTACATCATCACCACGCCGTCGAATTCTCCCCGCTTCGCTCGCAGGAAGATTGTGTCCGAGGGGATCGGACCAGCCACGCGAATGCCTTCGGCCTGGAGTCTCTCGACGGCGGGACGAATGATGCGAATCTCCTCGTCGCCAAACAGGCCCTGCTCGCCCGCGTGAGGATTCAGTGCTGCCACGCCGAGACGCGCGGGACGCTTCCCCATACTTCGCAGCGTCCGGTCGGCCAGCCGCACCACCACCGTCAGGCGGTCCGGCGTGATCGTGTCGGGCACGTCACGAAGCGCGACATGTGAGGTGACCCTGAACGTGCTGAACTCCGGGATGACGTTCATCTCCCCGAAGAGACCGTCATGGCCGGCGAAGTCGGCGAACATGTGGGCCTCGTCCGGGAAATGCCAGCCGCCGCGGTGCAGGGCGGCTTTGTTGAGCGACGCATAGCAGATGATGTCGAGGGCTCCCTTCGCCGCGAGGCCGATCAAGTGCTTGAGTGTCTCGCCACAGGCGAGGCCAGACTCGGGTGAGACCTTGCCTCTCTCAATCTGGTCGGGATCCATGTTGCCGAGATTCACGACCGGCACGGTGCGGCGAGGCCAGGTCACTTCGTCGAGTGTCGTGTAGACGTCGTAGTCAAATCTCAGACCAGCGTCCCGCATGCCCTGCTTAAGGACGCGTACGTCACCGACGATCACAACACGAGCACGATCATGGACGGCGCCGGAGGCCATGGCCTTGACGGCAACCTCGGGCCCGATGCCACAGGCGTCGCCGAGCATCAGCCCGATGAGTGGCAGGCCATCAGCGGTCACACACCTTCCCCCTGCCTTGCTGGCCGGTGCGATGTCGCCGGCATCACCACACCGTTAAGTGTCCCGACGAAGATCGGTCAGCCTATCCATCTCTGGCGCATTGTGTTGCCCGGCTAACCGCACTGCCACTCCCGAGTCCGTTCCCGCCCGCTATGGTGGCGCCTGCCGGTTCGCCCTCCGCAACTGAGACCTTGCCCATGCCCCGCCTGGACCCGACGGAACTCGTGATCGGTGATGCGCCGCAGTATTTCTTCGACAACGGCGTGGTCAGTGCCGTCGCCAACGTCACCCGTACCGTCCACAGGCCGGCCAAATCGCCGGCCAATCCCGTCATCCAGGCCGACCGGCCCTGGGAGCACATCACCTACTTCTCGTTCAACGGCTGGCAGACCTGGCACGACGCGGATTCCGGGCGCACCCACTGCATGTACGAAAACTGGTGGTTGGACCGCGACAAGCTGGCTCGCGGCGAAGGCGGCACCATTCACGCCTGGGCCAACGCCCGCATGCGCTACCTCTACGCCCACACCGACGACGGCGAGACCTTCGCCAAACCCCCGATGGGCATGTTCAGCCACGATGGTGAAGACACCAACATCGTCATGGGCTCGGAAGTCGACGGCTCGCCGCACTCGATGGGCTTGCTGCGAGACCCATGGGAAACCGACGAATCTCGTCGGTTCAAGGCCCTTTACTTCCACGTGCCGCCCACGGAAGAGGAAGTCGGCGGAGGTGTCGTTCGCCATGGCGTATCGCCCGATGGCATTAACTGGACGCCGTTGGACGAGCCCCCGGTGGTCGGTGCCGAGCGCGCACGTCTGGACGACACGGCCATCGTCGCCGTCGATCCCGAGTCCCGCGCCTATCTCGCCATCACCCGCCACCCCTTCATGGTTGGCGCGCCCGACCCGCTCCGCCTGCCGCCGCTGGGACCTACCGGCGGCACGCCCACCTATGACGTAGCCACCGACCAGCCTGGCGGCCGCAACCGCCGCCGCGTCTTCATGATGGAAAGCGCCGACTTTCACCACTGGACCCGGCCCCGGCTCGTGCTAGCCCCGGACCCCGACATCGACAATCTCGATACGTCGTTCTACGGCATGTCGATGTATCGGGTCGGGGCCCAATGGCTCGGTTTCATGGGCGTATTCAACATGGTCAGCAACACCATGCACGTCGAGTTGACCCATAGCCGCGACGGGCGCACCTGGCGCCGTGTATGGCCGGGTCGTCCCTGGTTGGAGCCCGGCCCCGCCGGCGCCTGGGATCAGTTCATGGTCAACGTATCCAGTGCACCCGTCGCCAAGAACGGCGAGTTGCGCGTTTACTACGGCGGCTCCCGCAACCACCACGACTGGTGGTTCGCCGGCCCGCCTGAGCAATACGCCGGTTCAACCTCCTGGGACCACCTGCCCGAGGTCAACGACATGAGCAACGTGGGCTATGCCCTGGGTCTGGCCCGCATGCGGCCCGACGGCTTCGTGTCGCTGGACGCCGGCCGCGAGCGCGAGGGCCTGATCGTCACCGAGCCAATGGTTGCTCCCGGCGACCGTCTGCGCATCAACGCCCGTTGCCGACCCGGCGGCTACGTCCGCGTCGAAGTCACCGACGCCCAGGACCGCCCGCTGCCCGGCGTCACCGAAGCCGACTGCGACGTCTTCACCGGCGACGCACTGGACCACACCGTCACCTGGGCCGGCAGTCCCGCGGTCCCGCACGGCGACGGCGGCGAGCCCGACCCCCGCCGTCCCGGCGCCCCCTATCGCCGCCTCCGCTTCAGCCTCCGCAACGCGGAGCTTTACTCGTTTCAATTCACAACGGAGGACGCCAACCCGACAAGTTGACCCGCCGACTGCCCCCAGCCCCTCAGATCGCTTCGCGGTCTTTGGAAACCAATCGAACTCGGCTAATTCAAAATCAAACTTTGAATTAGCCGAGTTCCGGCACTAGTATCTATACATGACCATCCCACGCGACCTCGCACCCCGACTGCTACAAGCGGCGCAGACCGCGCCATCAATCACCCTGACTGGTCCGCGCCAGAGCGGAAAAACCACACTCGCCCGGACCGTGTTCCCTAGACACAGCTATGTCAGCCTTGAGGCTCCAGACACTCGGGGTTTCGCAGCCGAGGATCCTCGCGGCTTCCTCGCCGAGTATCCCGGTGGCGCGATCATCGATGAAGTTCAGCGCGCGCCAGAATTGCCCGCCTACCTACAGGGAGCCATCGACGACAACCCAAGACCTGGCCGATGGCTCCTGACAGGTTCTCAGAACCTCGCCTTGACTGCTTCGGTCAGTCAATCCCTGGCCGGGCGAACGGCCGTCCACCATCTCCTGCCGCTCGCCCGAGGCGAAGTCGAGCGCTTTGACAGGTACCCCCGGGCGATGGAAGAGGCTCTATTCGCCGGCGGATACCCCCGCATCTTCGATCGGGGACTCGACCCGTCGGAGTGGCTCCGGTCGTACGTGGCCACCTACGTGGAACGAGATGTGCGGACCATTAGCCAAGTCGGCGACCTGGCGACCTTCCAGCGATTCGTGGAGTTGTGCGCGGGCCGAACAGGACAGCTCATCAACTTTCTCTCGCTGGCAAGCGACTGCGGCGTGTCTCAGCCGACGGCGAAGGCCTGGCTGAGCATTCTGGAAGCCAGCTTCATCGTCTTCCGTCTTCCGCCGTTTCATCGGAACCTTGGAAAACGACTCGTCAAGACCCCGAAACTGCATTTCTACGACACCGGCCTCGCCTGCTGGCTGATCGGCATTCGCACCCCACAGCAGCTACGCACCCACCCCCTGCGAGGCGCCATCTTCGAAACCTGGGTCGTCTCCGAGATCGTCAAGCATCGCCTGAACCGCGGCGAAACGCGGGGCCTATTCTTCTACCGGAATCGAGATGGCGCCGAAGTCGACTTGGTCATTGAGCACCCATCGCGCCTGACCCTGGTCGAGGCAAAGTCGTCGCAGACCCCGTCCGCAAGTCTGTTCGGCGGGGCGCTTCGTGTTCAGCGACAACTGGCTGACGCTTCTCTGTCATGCGATGTCGCGGTGATCTATGGCGGCGAAGAGTCCCAAAACCGGGCCGTTGGACGCGTTATCTCCTGGGATAGCGTCCACGAGGCGGCGGAATAGCAACTGTTCGACTTTGGACCTGCCGACGCAGCCAAGGGTGTCAGACGGAACACATGCATCGGACACCAGCCAAAGAGTACCCATCGTCGACGCCCGTCAGTCCTAAAGTCGTAGAGGGCCGTTGGCAGAGATAAGCCAGGTCAGACTGGTGACGCAGCGAGTAGGCGTCCCCGATCTGGCATGGGTCTTGCGACTCCGGCCAGCCGCCCCAGGCACCAGAGCGTCGCCTGGTTGGCGGTGACAACCGGCTTGCCCAGCGACGCCTCAATGTCGTCGATGATCCCGGCCGTCCGCATCCCCGTGCAGCTGATGAACACGGCGTCGGCGTCCGGCCTGTCCACCTGCGACTCCACGATCTCCCGCGTCTCCGCAGGCTCCACGTCCTCGATATCGCACCGAAGGTTCAGCCCCACCATGGCCGCTACGGTGAATCCCGCGGCTTCCAGGTAGGCCTGTAGGCGATCGTTCAGATCATCGATGTGCGGCGACAGCACCGCCACGGTCTGAACCCCCAGCACTCGCAAGGCCTCAACGACAGCCGAGGAGGTCGTCGTCGCGGGCAAGCCGGAGGCAGCCTGCATCTCCTTGATGATGGCCGCGTCGCCTTCGGGACCCAGCACATAGCTGGCTGACGTACAGCCGTACGCCAGGGCCTGGGCCCCACGCTCAGCCAGCCGCCTTGCCGCGTGTCCGTTTTGCGGATCCCGCGCCAGCCCCTCCACCAGCGCCAGCGTGATGTTCGGTTCCGGATCCGGGTCGGTTCTGACGGGTTCAATGTCAAGCACGAGGTCAGGCCCGACGAATGCCTGAAGTTCAGTCCGGTGCCGCTCCTGCACCGGCTCGGGCCAGACTATCCCGATCTGGCGGCATTCCATGGCGGCTACCTTTCAACCAGTTCGCGCGGCCCGCGCGTCAGCACCTGGCAGCCGTCCTGAGTAATCACGCTGGTCTCGCTGAACGCCACGCCAAACTCCCCGAGCCGCCGTACGGCAACCGGGTGGTGAAACACCATGCCGGGTTCCAGCATTGAGTCCTCGTCGCTGCGAACGAAGCCCGAGCCGTCCGCCCAGTTTGGTGGAAAGCCGGCGCCGATGCCGTAGCCGAAGGTGCCGTGGAACACCAGGTCGTCGCCCGCGGCCCTCAGCTCGCGCCAGCCCGCCTCCGCCGCATCTCGCGCGGCTCTGCCCGGCCCCATGGCCTCAAGCACGGCATTCAAGGCGGCAAGGCACGCGTCGGCGGCTGCCCGCACCTCGGCCGCGGGTGGGCCGATGGTGAGCGTCCGCATCTGCGGCGCGGTGTAGCGCTGCACGCAGGCGCCTATTTCCAGTAGCACGTTGTCGCCGGCCAGGATGGCGTGCCGCTTGTGGGTCGTGTGCAGCATCCCCGAGCGGCCACCGCTGGTGACAATCGGCGACAGGCACGGGTACTCGCTGCCCGCCCGCGCCATGGCCTCGAACGCCGCGCCCGCGACTTCACCGTCGGTCACGCCCGCCGCCGCCGTCGAGGTTGCGGCCGCTACCGCTGCCTGCGTGGCCACCGCCGCGCGGCGGATGTGCTCGATCTCAGCCGCAGACTTGCGCCGCTTCAGCTCCACCGGCACGTCGGTCGCGTCGACGATCTCCGCCAGCGGTAGCGCGTGGGCCAGCCCTGCGTAGAACGCCGTCGTCGCCCCCCACGCGGCGCCGTCAAGCCCTATGCGCCCGCGGGTCGCTGCGTGTTCGCCCAGCATCCGCGCCACATATGACGGCCGCTCGATCTCTGGCTGATATCCGTGCAGGTCGTCGAACCACACGCCCAGCAAGGCGCCGCCAAACTCCGGCGGATCCATCACCAGTGCCGGTTCGCCGTCGCCGGGCACGACCAGGCAGGCCCCGCCGTCAACCGC
>JAPPKM010000195.1 GCA_028874315.1 Chloroflexota bacterium | reverse complement strand
GTGATGGTCACGCTGTGGCGTGTCACTTCTGGCGCGAGATCGAGGACTCCGGCGGCGTCCCGCCGGTGTCCGCTGCCGAAGCGTTGCGCGGCGGCGAGGCCCGCGGCGCCTGAGCCAAACGATGAGCATCGTTGGCTGGTTGCGTGGGCTTCAAACATGAGCTGGGAACGCCTACTCGCACTTGAAGGCGGGACGGTTGGTTCGATTGCCTGCGCAGGCGACCGAGCCGGGACGGCCTTTGCCGCCACATTGGCCGGGGTCTTCAAGTCCACCGATCGCGGCCGGCGCTGGGAGTGGATTGGGAAGGGTCTGATTAGTCCGTTCGTTCAGGACGTAGCCGTATCGCCGGATTTCGAGCGCGATGGCGTCGTGGCCGCCGCAACGGCCGTGTCTGGTCTCCACATGTCGTACGACCGCGGCGCAAGCTGGTTTCGCCTGGACTTTTGGGGCGTTCGGCCAACCGTTACGCGCGTTGCCATTTCGCCGGACTTTGCCCGGGACCAGGTGGTGGTGGCCGGGACGCAGCACGAAGGGGTCTACGTCTCCCGCAATCGGGGGCGGAGCTGGAACGGTTTTGCCAGGGGCCTTGAAGACACTGAGATTTCGGCGGTAGCCATTGCCCCCGGCGCCACGGCGGGAGGGGCAGTCCTCGCCGCGACGGCGAGCGGGATTCTGCTGCGATCGACAGATGTCGGCAAGACGTGGCAGCGCGTCGCAATCACTAATTCCGATCCGCTGGAGTGCTGTGCCTGGATCAACCAAACAACCGCCGTTGCGGGAACGGTGTCGGGGCGTCTGCTGCGCTCGACTGACGCGGGCCAACACTGGGATTCGGTGCGGGCGGCTGACGGAGACACGGTCAACGGGGTTGCCGTGGGAGCGGCACCCACGGGTGGCCGGCTGGTTGTGGCCGTGACAGGCAGCGGACGTTTGGTGCGCTCGTTCGACGACGGGCTGACCTGGACGGAGCAGCCGCTCGCGCCTGAGGCCGGTGCCTCGGCCCTGTGTGTCGCGATCTCCGATGGATCCGTGCTGATTGGGACCGACCGAGGTGGGGTCAAGCGACAGACAAGGGATGAGGCACTCGTTTCGGCTAACGCCGGGCTGGTTAGTCGGCCAATCCTGGACTTCGCGGTGTCGCCAGCGTTCGCCAAGGACGGGACTCTGGTGATTGGGACGCTGCAGAACGGTGTGCTGGTCTCACGCGACGGTGGAGTGACGTGGACCACAACGCTCGATGACCCCGGCCTCGGACCCGTGGCGGCGGTGCGACTGTCGCCAAACTTTGAGTGCGACGGAATCGCCGGAGGTGTTGCGGGCGGCCAGGTTATCTGGAGCACTGATAGCGCACAGTCATGGGTGCGCATGGGTGGCGTAACGGCCGATTCGGCCGCCAACGTGGTGGAATTCTCGCCTGTCTTCGGATCTGATGGCCATATGGCGGTCGGCGGACAGAACGGGATGTTGTACGTCTCAGACGACGGCGGTGAAACGTGGCGAGCGGTCTGGTCGGGGCTCGACGGCAGCGACTTTCTGGCACTGGCCTATTCGCCGCATTTCGGTCAGGACCGTGCGATGGTCGCGGCTGCGGGCGACACGCAGCGCCTGGTGGTGATCCGGTCCAATGACGCCGGAGAGACCTGGACACCCTGGGTCGAGTACGACACCGGTCTCGGCTGGGCCTCGTTGGCGATTCCCCCATCCTTCAAGCCAGACGTCGGGCCACTACTTCTGGCCGCACGCGACCGAATAGCGACGCCACCGTCGTCGGGACGCGGGCCGTGGCCGGGAATGCAGGTTGCTGAAAGCGGCGTGGCAATGCGCCAGGTCACGCTGTCTCCAGACCTCGACCACGACGGGCTGGCGGCGGTCGCCACCAGCGATGGCGTGTATCTCTCAAACACCGAAGGTCGCGAGTGGTCACGTATGGATGGACCACTGGCCGGACAGGCCGTCGAGCGGGTGAGCATTTCGATAGTGGACGCTGGCGGGCGAACAATTCACGCCGCGCTGGGACGCGGCGAACTATGGAGCTTCAGCACATGAGCGACGAGCCGCTGCGAAAACCGCCGTCGCCGACGGCCCACGCGTTTATTCCGGGCCCCCCGTTCGACGAGTCGCGCAAACCGCCGGCCCGAGTGGCCAACGTCAACACGACCAGCATTCCGGCGGCGGTCGAACTGGCCTGCAGCGCGATGGGGCACGTGTTCAACCCCGGGGACAACGGGTACCCGTACATGTACACGCGCATCTGGCCGGACGGGTGGCTCGGGTTCAGTCCCTACCACGGCGCCATTCAGCTGTCGGGGCGTCACCTGGACGCGCTGCTGGCGGCCGAGGATGCGCTGGGTGTGGAGTTGGACGAAGACGTGATTGCGCAACACACCGAGGCGACGTTCTTTTCGCTGCGCGCTGGACCCTTGCCGTGCAATCACGACACGCCGGGCGGACCGCTGACGTCTGTAGACGAGCATTCGATTCGGGAGGCCGTTCACGGGTTGCACGCGTTGGCGCGGTACAGATCCTCAGATCGGGCCGTGGAAGCGGCGGAGGCGCTGATTGCCGAAATCCGGCGCTTCTGGCGGGCGGACACAGACTGGGACCAGGTGGCAGTGAAGGGGGCGTACAGTTTGCCGATGACGGCGCGGCCAACGTTCGTTGAGGGTGTTGGTCGTGCGATCGGTCCGCTGACGAAGCTCTTTGACGCAACGGGGTCGGCTGCCGCGTTGGACGTGGCACAAGACCTGGCCGCGCACGCGACGGATCGGTTTTTCCTTGCCGATGGCTCGTACGACGCGGATCGGCTGGGGGCGCACACGCATTCGACCACATGCACGCTGTCGGGGATGGCGCTGCTGGGCAGCGTGACGGACGACACGGGGCTGCTTGAGCGCGTGCGGGTGTTCTACGCCAACGGGCTTCGCGTGATTCGCGACGAGGTGGGATGGGTGAGGGAGCGTCACCATCCGAATTATCACCCGGAGCAGGGTGAGATGAACAACGTGGGGGACGTGATTGAGACGGCGCTGATCCTGGGGCGGTACTACGGGGACGCGTACTACGAGGACGCCGAGCGATATCTGAGGTCTCAGCTGTTGCCGTCGCAGGTCCGAGACCTGAGCTTCATGGACGAAGCGCCGGGCGGCGACGAACGACGCGGTCTGCGCACGCGATTGCTTGGGTTGTTCGGCTTCAACGCTGTGTACGGCCATCTGCCGCTCGGAAAGAACGAAGTCACCCCAAGCATTGACATCGTGGGCGGCGCTACCGCGTCGCTGTGCGCAGCCCAGCGCGAGGTTGCGGTAACCAGCGGCGGTGTGACGCGAATCAACATGCTGTTCGACGTCGAAAGCGACGCGGTACGGGTCGAGTCGCCGTACACCGGAGCTGACCTAGGCATAACGCCCAAGGTCGACGGAGACATTGCCGTACGTGTGCCGTCGTGGGCGGACGTAGACGCGATGACTGTCAATGGCCAATTGGCTGGACGACTCATGGACGATCGGCGCCTCACGTTGCGGCGCCCGCGTGTCGGGGAACGGGTAAAGATCGGTCTGCCACTGCCCGAGCGCAATTTGACGATTCGCCACCAGGACCATGACATCGGCGCGCGGCTGCGTGGCGATGCGGTCGTTGCGATGGACGACCTGGGCGCCGGTTTGGCCTACTTCGCGCCGCTGAACTGAGGCCAGGCCTCAGCGAATCCCGCGCTCCGGATAGCGAGCGTTGGGTCCTTCCAGAATCTCGCGCTGACGCTCGGTGAGGCCTTCGAGTCCCTCGGGCGTCGGGTATTCACCCCACCAGGCCAGCGGATTCGGACTGTACTTGTAGAAGATAGTCCGGCGCTCGTGGTCGGCGGTCCACGGCAAGGGGCCGTGGGCTAGGGCCTCGGTGAAGATGATGGCCGTGCCGGCGGCGCCGGTGACGCGCTTGACGGTCTGGTGCTCGTTCGTGAGGTCCTTCCACTCATCCGGGAATGGCAGGTTGCTCTTGTGACTGCCGGGCACGCAGGCGAAACCGCCATCGCCGGGATTGACGTCGGCCAGGTTGAACGCGACCACAGACAGGCCGTTGTGAAACTCGCCGTTGCTGTAGTGAAAGTACTGCACCGGGTTGAAGGGCATCGCGCCGCCGTGGAGGGTGGCGCCGATGGGGCTCAGCCCGCCGCGAATGATGTCCAGATAGGTGTGGTCGAGCCGGAATTCCGGGCCCAGGATGGCGTCGAGGTACGGCACGATACTCGGCGGGTCCAGCAGATCGATGTAGGGCTGGCCCCAGTCCAACAGACTGACGAATCGATGGGTGGTGGCGTCGGGGGGCGTTTCCTCAGCGATCTTCTGGTCGAGGATCGCGTTCAGCGCGGCGACGGTGTTGGCGTCGATTGCGTTGGGAATGGTGACGTAACCCTGTAAGTCAAACAGGTAGCGGTCATGGTCATTCATGCAATTCTCCAGACTTCCGCTTCAGCACGGGGCATGCGATCGCGCGGCGTACCGGCGCACAGCAGCGGCTGAGGCCGCGAGCCAGGCTTCGACGTCGTGTTCCGGCCGAGTGACGATTTTAAGGCAGTGGATGACGGAGCCCGGGTCAGCCGCACCATCGTTGACGACGTCGAGGATCTGTTTCACCGGGATGTGGCCCTCGCCGATTGGCGTGTGGAATAGAGCGCCAGTGGCGATTTCGGTCAGCGCCTGCACGCGCATGTCACGGAGATGCGTGGCGGCGACGTAGGGCGCAGCGAGTCGGGCTGCGTCGAGCGGGTCTTCCGTGACAGCCAGCGGGCTGGCCACGTCCAGGACGAGGCGAAGATGGGGCGAGCCGATTGCCTCGACGACTGGCACGAGCTCGGAGCAGCGATAGTCCATATGGGGTTCGAGGGCCAGCGTCACGCCCGCGTCGGCCGCGAGCGGCAGCAACGTTCGCGCGTTGGACTCAATGCACGGTAGTTGTTCGGCCAAGGACGGTTCTGGCGAATAACGGTTGGCGCGATCGGGCTGCCCGTGGATAAGGCTCAGGACGGCTACGCCCGCATCGGCGGCCAGGCGAATTGCCGTGCCGGCGATCGATGCTTCACTGTCGCCGATCCAGCCAGACTGTAGTACGCCTGCTTCTGTAGGGTCGAAGTGAGCGTTCGCATTGTCGGACGTCGAATACCCCCAGCGGTCACGTTCAGCGACCAGGTCGACAGGCACGCTGCCCAAGAGTCGGACACCCACGTCGGTACAGCGGCTGCCGAATTCCGACGCGCGGGACCGACTCCCCAGCAAGCCCAGGTCCATCGTGAGCGCGGTAAACCCATGGACAAGAACTCGATCCAGAAGCCAATCGGGAACGTCGGCGCCTGATTCCGGCGGCGTGACGGAAAGAATGTGCGGGGCATAGTGGCTGGAGGCGCGAAACGCCGGTCGGTCGGCCCGCATCCACGGATAGGCAATCCAGCGGTAGGTGTCGGCGGAAAGTCCCAGCCTCACGCGGCGGCCTGGCTGGGAAAGTGGTCGGCGGCATGGCGCCGCAAGTGCTCGACGCTGGCGCGGACCCAGCGGTCGGGATCGGTCTGAGGAAGACCGGCGATCTCAATGTGGGCGAGGAGTTGATCCGGGTTTGGCGCTTCCGAATGCAGTAGACCCAGGATCTCGGCGATCGGTGAGTCTCCGCGGCCGACCGGGGCCCAGTGAAGCTCGGGTTCCCAGGTTTCGGTGAGTGGATGAACAGTGAAGTCCTTCAGATGCACCGCGACCGTGTAGGGCGCCGCGAGCACGGCTCCTTCAAGCGGATCTTCGAGAACCAGGAATGGGTTAGCCGTGTCGAGCGTAATGCGGGCGAATTCGGAATCGAGACCCTCGACGATGGCCACCACTTCGCTCAGGCGGTAGTCCATGTGGTTTTCGAAGGCCAGGGTGACGCCGTGCTGCCTGCAGGCGGGAAGTATGGTGCTGAAGTTGCGGATTGCGCGCTCGATCTGCTCGTCAACCGGCGGATCGGTCGTGAAGTGATGGTGTATGCCGGCCATCAGGTGGGTGACCGTGGCGATTGTTACGCCGGCGCGCGCGTTGAGCGCCACGTGCTCGATGGCTCGCTCGCGGTATTCGCGGTCCCACTCGTCCGCCGTCGCCGCCCAATTGGCGGTGAGCCCGCCATTGAAGATGAGTCCGGCCTCGCGCACTCGGACGCCGAAATCCTCGACGGTTTGGCTATCGCCCACATCCGCGGCGTGCATATAGAAGCCCTCCAGCCCGAGTTCGTGCGTCTTTTCCAGCATCCAGTCGTGGCGCGCAACGCTTAGCGGCGGTGGGTCTTCTGCTTGGAGAAAGGCCGGGGGCCAGCCGAAGTTGCGATGCTCGGGGCGATCGCGACGCCGGTGCGGGTCGAGCATCCAGCGATAGCAGGCGGTCGATATGCAGAGCTTCATGCGACTGCGTGGGCGTGTGGGAACCCGTGGGCCCCGAGAGTGCTAGTTCGTGGTCTGATCTGTCAGTCGTACGCGCGGGTCAACGTACGTGTACATGATATCTACCAGGAGGTTTACAACGGCATAGACGACGGCGGCAAGCAAGACCAGACCCTGCACGACTGGATAGTCGCGGGCGTTGATTGCCTCGACCAATCGCATTCCCAGACCCTGCCGATGGAAAACGGCTTCAATGGCCACCGCGCCACCCAGAAGTGCGCCGAACTCCAGTCCCACGACGGTGATAACGGGAATCAGAGCGTTGCGCAAGGCGTGCACCCAGATCACGAAGCGTTCACGCAGCCCCTTGGCTCGCGCCGTGCGAATGTAGTCGCGGGAAAGAACGTCGAGCATCGACGAACGGGTTAGTCGGGCCAGAATCGCCGCCGCCGCAGTTCCGAGCGTGACAGCGGGCATGATGAGCTGGGGCCCCACGCCGTTCGAGATAACCGGCAGCCAGTTCAGATTGATGGCGAAAATCAGGATGAGGATGGTTCCGAGGAAGAAACTGGGAAACGACACCCCAAGAATGGCGAAGACCTGCGCGCCATAGTCAGCCGAGGAGTGGCGGCGAATAGCGGAGATGATGCCGGCCCCCAAGCCAATGACAAGGGCCACAACCATTCCCGCGAACGTGAGTTGAATGGTGGCGGGCGCATGATCCTTGATGATGTCAGTGACAGGGCGCCGATACTGGATTGAGTCGCCAAAGTCGGCACGCAGAACGTCCCACACGTAGAGCACGAACTGATGGGGAACGGACTTGTCGAGGTTGTAGCTCGCCCGCAACTTCTCGAGCGCCGCCCGGCTGACTTCACCGCCCTCGCCGGCGGTAGCGCCGGACGATCCACCGATATCACCCGACGAGTAGAAGAGCTCGATGGGATCGCCAGGAACGAGGCGCATCAGCAGGAAGACGACCAGCAATACCCCGAATAACACGGGGATGGTGTATAGGCCGCGTCGCAGAATGTAGGCGCCCATGGCTCAGTCGTCTCCCGACCGGTACGTTGCAAGAAGGCGTG
>JAPPKM010000032.1 GCA_028874315.1 Chloroflexota bacterium | reverse complement strand
TGTTTAGCAGTGTCAAGTGGTGGGACCATGCGGGCGCGGGGCTCCTGGTGCAGCGGGCCGGTGGCCAGGTCAGCAACGTGAGAGGCGAGCCCACGATCTCCGCCAGCCGACGCTGCATCTTTACTAACGGTTACATCCACCAGGCCATCCTGGAGATTGCCGCAGCCCACGGCCTGGAGCTTGCGTTTCCGATCAACGGGTGAGGGCCTCGTCGCTCTTGGTTGACCAGGCTCCGCGCGGGAGGATTCGAGGTCGTTTGCCTCCAGCGGCTTTGTAGATACGTGGCTCGCGGTCACAGAGGCCGCTGGGCGATGGCTGAAGCCTCAAAGATGGTTGCGGGCCGCGCACCCACAATGCCGCGGCGTGGCGACTCTGGGACCGATGGTGTCCGGCCTCCGAGTATTGAGTTCGCCTGAGCGAAGTGACCCGCGGCTAGAATTGTTCATCTCGGTCCGGCAGTGTCAGCCGTGGTTCGTATCAATGCGATACGGGCGGGCGCCGCAGTTGGGAGCCGGCTAGCTCAAGGGAGACACGGATGTCGCTGAGCATCTATCTAAACTTTGACGGCAACTGCCGCGAAGCGTTTGAGTTTTACCGGTCGGTGTTTGGCGGGGACTTTGCGATCGTGCAGACGTTCGCGGACGGCCCGCCGGACATGGGCGTTCCGGACGAGGCGAAGGATCAGATCATGCATGTGTCGTACCCGATCGGGTCGAGCGTGCTGATGGGCAGCGACGTGATGCCCGGGTTCGGCGCGCCGCACGTGACGGGCACGAATTTCTCGGTTTCCTACATGACGGAGAACCGCGAGCAGACGGACGAGTTCTTCGCGAAGATCTCCGAGGGCGGAACGATGCAAATGGCGCCGGCCGACATGTTCTGGGGCGCGTACTTCGGGGCGTGCACGGACAAGTTCGGAATTACGTGGCAGTTCAACTGCGAGCACGGGGAGACGGAGACGCCGTAGGGATCTTCAGAGCCCCTGACCGACAACGACCCCCTGGCGGAACGCGACTCTAACAGGCGGCCGCCCCGCCAGGGGGGGCGTTGTGCCCACGGTCCGGGAGGAGCGACCGGCAGTTCAAGTTGGCTGTGTTGGCTCAGAGTCGCGGGCCGAGAGATCCCAGGCGGCCGCGGACTCTTACACCGGGTTTTCGAACCAGATGGGGTAGCCGTCGGGGTCGTTGACTCGGAATTGGAGCATGTCGTATTCCATGCGTTCGGGTTGGGTGGCCTGGATGCCGCGGGCGACGAATTCGGCGTGGAGGGCACGGGCGTCGTCGCAGAGGATGAAGAGCTCGGCGGCCTGGCCTTCGACGGGGGGCGGGACGTCACCGGGGGTCACCTGGAGCATGAGACAGACGGGTCCGCGCTTGAGCCGGCACCAGGCGATACCTTGAGGGAGTTCCCAGGAAGCGACAAGCTCGAATCCCAGGCCGTCGCGGTAGTGGGCAAGCGAGCGCTGCATGTCGGTGACCCAGATGAGGGGCCAGATGGTCTGCAGGGACATGGTGCGGCTCCTGTCGGGCGTGGGGCGGCAAGTTGCTGCTCACCAAGACTAGTTTCCGGTTGCGGATTCAGGAGTCCCTGGCCGGTTGCGCCGGCGCCGCGAACGTGGCGTTGCAGCTGGCGGAGGGCGCGTTATGCTCCCGGCACCACGCGTGACGGGGGTGACCCGGCGGCTGCGGATGGGGTGCGCCGGGGCGGCCGTGCGTGGTAGCGGTGAACCCGTGACGCGGGCGAGTTTGGACTGACACTGTGTGGAGATGACTTCCTGCGACGCCTGACGGAGACCACCATTGCGGCGCTTGTGCGCCGGACGACCGACGGATGGGTCGACGGAACCGCGAGCCGCTGGCTTCGACAGGCCGCGCATTCGCGACGCCTCGCATTACTGCTCGCGCTCGTTGGCCTGGCACTGACGCTTGATGCCAGGCGCGGCCAGGGGCTGACCGCGAACCACCAGGATCTCCAGCACTTCTTCGAGTTTGCTAAGGCCGCTTTTTCAACCGCGCACTTTGACTACTACGCCTCAGTTGCGGACCGCGCGTTCACTTACGCGCATCTACCGCTATTCCCCTACCTGCTGGCGCCCTTCTATCGACTGGCCGTGGCGGCTGGCTGGGAGCCGATTCTCATGGTCAAGGGATTGGTTTACGCGTTCGAGGTCGCCACCTTTGCCCTAATCGTCCTTTACGGACGCCGACAGGGTGCACCGGTCGTGCCAGCCACGCTGCTGGGGCTGGCCTGGCTGACGGCCGGCTGGCTGTTTACCGCGACGGCGATCAATGGGCACGTGCCCCAGGTGGCGGCGTTTTTCATGGTGGCTGCCATGCTTCGGCGGGACGTGCCGTGGCAGGCCGGGGCGCTGATGGCCCTGGCGACCACGACGCGGACGGAGTACGTGATCGTCACCCTGGCGCTGGCCGGCTGGTATACGCGCCGCAGCGCGCGCACCGGCTTGGCGTATGTCGCTGGCGGGGCGGGAGTCGCGGCGGTCATCGTTGGCCCCTACCTTCTTCGGGATGCAGGGGCGCTGCATTGGGGCGTGATCGGGCACCTCCAGGGTCGGGGCAACGGGCTGCGTGTCTTGCGGGAGGTAGTTTCGCCGTTCGGCGGGGAGTTGCCGGCGGCCCTCCTAGGACCGCAGGACTGGGCGATGCCAGCGGCCGTGGCGCTGGCCGCGGGTATTGGATGGGTCAGCCGCGATCGGGCTCTGGGCCTGTTTCGCGCAGCGCTGGTGTACCTGCTGGCCCTAACCATTGAGCACGAGCGGTACTTTGTGCTTCCGCTGACGGCCGGCACCCTGGCAGCGGCCACACCGACCCGCTGGCCCGTAGGACTTGCGGTCCACGCGGCGGAGTCGCTGGCGCCGATTCCAGGGAGTGCTCGCTGGCTGATGCGCACGGCCGGGATGGCGATCTTCTTTGCGTGGCCGGTAGGTCGACTCGTGTGGCGACGGCGCCGGGCACGTAGCGGCCACCGCTAGCGACGAGCCTAGCTACGGCGAACATACGGTGGCCTCGCCAGGGTTGCCGGTTGGGGCTCGACGGGCCGCTAGCCGGCGGTGCCGTCGTGGCGTTGGTGGAGCCAGATGGGGTTGCCGTCGGGGTCGGCGATCATGGCGTTGAGGCAGGCGGGGGTGTCGCGGGTTTCGTGGAGCACCGTGGCGCCGGCTTCGCGGGCTTCCTGGAGGGCGGCGTCGACATCGTCGACGGCCAGGGCCATGAGCACCCGGGGCGGGTGGAGTCCGACATGGGCAGGGGTGACGGCCAGGGTGGTGGCGCCGGCCTGGAACTCGCGCCAGTCGTCGTCCTGGATGCCGGTGGTGGGCAGGCCGAGGACGTCGCGGTAGAAGCGGGCGGTCTCGTCCACGTCGGAAGCGATGGTCCAGATGAAGTCGACACCCTTGACTTCCACACCGAGCCTCCCTGGAATCCGGGTCGTCAGCTCAGGGTACTGGGGTCGATGGGTTGCTGGGCGGCGTCGGAGGCGTAGGCGGCCAGGGACGCGCGAAGCACCTGCGTGGATGCCTGGACGTCCAGGCGCGGTTGGTGGCCGGCGATGATGCCGTCGATGAAGTCACGGGCGGCGCCCTTGAAACCTTCGATCCAGTCCATGGGGACCTGGTAGCTGACGGTTTCCGAGCCGGTGTGCAGCATGACGGGCGGGAGGTCGAGCATTTCGCCACTGCAGCGGGTGACCCAGATCAGGCCCTTCGTGCCCTGGATTTCGAAGAAGTCGTCGAGGGCGTAGTAAGGGGCGCGGATCCGCATCTCGGGGGCGCTGGCGTACTCAAAGACGGCCAGGCAGTTGGCGTCTTTGAACCGCCAGACAACGACGCTGGGCGCATCGACCATGTAGTCGTCGGTGCGGGTGACGGTGGCGCTGACAGACTCGGGCTCGCCGACCCACCACATGGCGGTGGCGTACTTGTGGGCACCCTCGTCGTAGAGCAGGCCGCCGGGGTTGAGCAAGGGATCGCGGCGCCAGGTGAGGGCGTCGGGCGCCAGGGGCAGCCGAACCGATTCAGCCTCCACGCTGGTTACGACCACGCGCATGCGGACCATGTTGGGGTCGCCGATGACTCCGCTTTCGATAAGCTCCTTGGCCTTGACGAGGGGCGGGTAGTAGAGAAAGTTCTCGGTGACGCGGTAGAAGGTGTCGGCCTTGGCGGCGGCCTCGGCGAGGCGGGCGGCTTCCTCCAGGTTGCGGGCCATGGGTTTCTGGCAGGAGACGTGTTTGCCGGCCTGGAGCGCGGCGATGGATTGGTCGGCGTGGAGTGGGGTGGGGGTGAGGAGTTCAATGGCGTCGATGTCGGGGTCGTCGAGCACCTGGTCGTAGCTGCTGTAGATGCGAGGGGTGATGCCCCACTGGGCGGCGCGTTGTTCGGCGCGCTCGGGGGCGGGGTCGCAGAGCGCGGCGACCTCGCATTGGGGGTGTTCGAGGTAGCCGGGGGCGTTGAGCCGGGAGATCGTGCCGCAGCCGACGATGGCGAGGCGGACTTTGGTCATGGTTGGTTCGTCAGCTGAGGGCGCATGGGCGACTCAGGGCGCGTCGATCGCGGCCGCCATTTGCTGGAACGACTGGTCGGAGAGCGAGTTGAGGTGGAACCAGTTTTGGCCGTGGCCGAGGCGGTCGTTGAGTTCGTTGAGGTTGGCGAGGACGGCTTTGACCTGGTCCCAGGTGCAGCCGATGTCGGCGGGACGGTAGCGGACCTGGCAGGCGTCGAGCAGCGCCCTGGTTTCGTCGAAGCCCCACTCGTAGACGTAGGCGTTGATGAGGGCGCCGAGGGAGACGACTTCGGAGTGGATGAGCTCGTAGCCGTGGACCCACTCGAAGGCCATGACGAAGGTGTGGTCGATGCTGTGGGAGACCTTGAGGTCGTATGTGGGGATGTCGTAACGCTCGCGGTTGACCTCGCTGGCGATGCGGAGGGCGCTGTCGTTGGGGCGGCCCTCGGAATCGAGACCTGCGGCGAACTCGGCGCAGCGGCGGCGGATCCAGGCCATGGTGGCGTCGGCCGCCGACTGGTCCCAGGGGACACCGTCGGAACGATTGTCGGCCCACCAGCGCCAGGAGCCGACGTGGCCGAGGAGGCAGATGCACTCGCCCA
This sequence comes from Chloroflexota bacterium, assembly GCA_028874315.1. Classification (GTDB taxonomy): domain Bacteria; phylum Chloroflexota; class UBA11872; order UBA11872; family UBA11872; genus UBA11872. The sequence goes on along the minus strand of JAPPKM010000032.1, from coordinate 2,404 downwards.
TGCCGGCGCGGTTGAGGTGCGGGGGCGCGGCGGCGATGACGTCGAAGTCCAGGATCAGGTACTCGGGCGCGATGGTGTCGAAGTAGAACTGCCAGACGGGCTCGCGGCGGAAGGCGACGGGGGCCTGGAAGATGGCGCCGGTGGAGACGATGGTGGGGATCATGACGAGGGGCTTGCCGAGCTTCCAGGCGGCGACCTTGCCGACATCGAGGGCGTTGCCGCCGCCGATGGCGAGGACGAGGTCGGCATCCGGCAGGCGCTGAATCAGGTCTTCCAGGTAGTCCTCGCCCATACCGCGCTGGTACTCGAGCGCCCGCGGAGGATGGGGCAGGTGTGGTCCCGCGACGGCCCAGGCGCTGGGCGAGGTGATGGCGATGTAGTCGGTGTATCGAGGCCCGTGCGCCGCCAGGATTCCGCGGCCGTAGCGGGCGTCCCAGGTGCGGCTGTCGAGGTTTATTGGGGGCGGCTCCAGGCTAGGGCGCGCAGCCATGATACGCAGAGTGCTGCTGCCGAACGGCGGTCTCCTGGATGTCAGCCGCCCGCTGTTGCCTTGAAGATGACCTGGCGCATTTGCCAGTGGATGTCGGTGGTGGCGGGGGAGGTGGTGAGTTTGTCGAGTTGGGAGGCGAGGTTGGCGCGGTCGTGGTCGGAAAGGGCGGCGTGGGAGTTGGCGCCCCAGGCGTTGAGGTTGAGGCGGAACATGCGGGCGCAGGCGGCGGTGGCGACGGGGTGTTTGACGAGACGGCTGGAGATGCGGCGCAGGCCGGGAACGCGGCCGAGTTGCTCGACGCGGCGGCCGACGTAGAGATCGCCGCCTATTTCACCAAGCAGACGTTCCGCGGCGTCCAGATAGGTTCGAAAGGTCGCGTTGGTGGTTTGGATGTCGGAGACCTCGTCAACGAGCAGGAGGCCGGCGGGCCGTAGCTGGGAGGCCCAGGTCCGCAGCACGGCGGCGGGGTCGGCGAGGTGCGGCAGGAGCAGGTGGCAGAAGAGCACGTCGGCGGCGCCGGTGGGGAAGGGTGCCTGCGTGACGTCATGCTTCAGGAAGGCAACGCCATTTGCCTCCTGGCGGCCTGCAAGGTCAAGGAATGGCTGCGAGGTGTCGAGGCCGACGGTCTTGCTGGCGTTGAGCGTCTCGGCGATGAGGCGGGTGGTGAAGCCGGGGCCGCAGCCGAGGTCGATCGCCAGGCCGGGGCCCGGCGGTACGCGGTCCAGGAAGCTCTTGATCTCGGGCGCAAAGATGTAGGCGAGCATGCGGAGGCGTTCGGCGGCGGTGTCGTCGTCGCCGAAGGCGTAAGCGAGGTTGGTCAGGGGTATGGCTTTCGTGAGTGAAGAGAGAAGAGGCTGGCGGGATTCTGCCCGAAACTGAAGCCGTCTGGAGACCCGAGCACTGTGATGCAGCTTCGGGTAGCGGTCAGAGCTTCTGTGCGTTCAGTTCGGCTAGTCTGGCTGTATGGAGTTCCGACGAGTCGTGCCTGCCGCCATCCTGCTACTGGCCGCTCTGGCTTTGCTGGCGCCGTCGTTGGTGACGAGTGCGGCGCCGGTGCTTGGGGTGGTTACGCCGCGTGGGCATGAGGGGCATGACCATATTCACTTGCCGTGGGCGATGCCGGCAGCGGAGGCGGCGGGGGCGGATGGGACATCCGGGGAATTTCCGGAGCAGTCGTCGCCGTTTCCGGTGGGGGTGATTCAGGGGTTGCTGGCGGTGGTGCTGGTGGTGGGGATGTTCGAGCGGGTTGGCTTCGATCTCCGGCGGGTGCGCTTGACGGCCATTGGGCCGCCGCGGCCGCCGCCCAGGCCGGCCTTGCGGTAGATGGCCTGTATCCGCGCACACGTGTGCGCGGGCCATTGGCGCAAGACCCGTGGCGGCGAGATGTGTTCCACGGGGATGCGCCCTAACTGCGAGGTTTACAAATGAGCTTCTGGCATCGCCTGCCGCGCCTGAGGCGCAGCCTGCTGGCCCTGGCTGTATCCGGGGCGGTTCTGGCAGTGGCCACGGGCGTTGTGTGGGCGCATGAGGGACGCGAGGTGCACGGCTTCACGTTTGACGTTGGGTTCCTGGTGGAGCCGGCGTATGAGGGTCAGCCGAACGGGGTATACCTATCGGTGACGCGCGCGCGCGGCGGCGCGTCGGGCCATGCATCCGAGGGCGGACACGACCACGGTGGGACAGTGGAGACCTCGGACATGGCGGTGGAGGTGACGGCGGAGGTCGATCCGATCGACGGGATCAACGTGCACATCATTCCCGCCGGCTTTGTGTTCGCGCCGGAGCGGGTGAACCAGGCGGACGTGGACGGCGAGGGACACGCGCACGTTTACGTGGATGGCGAGAAGGTGGGCCGGGCGTACGGCGAGTGGTTCCACCTGAAGGGCGTTGCGCCCGGGGACCGCGAGATTCGCG
>JAPPKM010000002.1 GCA_028874315.1 Chloroflexota bacterium | reverse complement strand
ACGACGAGCGGGTGCGGGCGCGGACGTTTCCGGTGGAGGTGCGGGACGGGCAGGTGGTGGTGCGGGTGAGGAACAGGCGGCGGTAGCCCGGGCTGCGACAGTCTCATTCCTCGCGGACCGTGAAAAAGCAACCAAACCTGGGCGATTGCTCGTGCGACGATTGCCGAGTTGCGCCGGAGAGTCGGCGTGGCGGGCCGGACTGGGGATGCGGAGCCAATGGCCGACGGTTCTAACGGCAGCTCATCGATCGTGGTTGTGCGTGACGTTCACAAGTCGTTTGGGGACGTGCATGCACTGGCGGGGGTGAGCCTGGAGATCGAGCGGGGGACGGTGCTGGGATTGCTGGGGCCCAACGGGGCGGGCAAGACGACGCTGGTGCGGGTGCTGACGACGTTGCTGGATCCGGACGAGGGGTCGGCGACGGTGGCCGGCTATGACGTGCGGCGCGAGCGGACGCGGGTGCGTCCGCTGATCGGGCTGGCGGGGCAGTCGGCGGCGATTGACGACACGCTGACGGGTCGCGAGAACCTGGAGATGGTGGCGAACCTGTACCACATGGGGCGAGCGATGGCCGCGTCGCGCGCGGGCGAGTTGCTGGGGCGGTTCGATCTGCTGGAGGCGGCGGATCGGGCGGCCAGGACCTATTCGGGCGGGATGCGGCGGCGACTGGACCTGGCGGCGAGCCTGGTGGCGGATCCGGAGGTGTTGTTCCTGGACGAGCCGACGACGGGACTGGATCCGCAGGCGCGGTTGGAGCTGTGGACGGTGATCCGGGAGCTGGTGGCGACCGGGACGACGGTGCTGCTGACGACGCAGTACCTGGAGGAAGCCGATCAGCTGGCGGACGAGATTGTGGTGATCGACCACGGGCGGATCATCGCACAGGGCACCGCGGCGGACCTGAAGGCGCGGTCGGGTGGGGAGCACCTGACGGTGCGGGTGAGCGACCTTGCGGCGCTGGATGAGGTGCGCCAGGTGCTGGAGGCCGAAGGCGACGGGCCGCCGACGGTGGACGAGACCACGGGCACGGTGTCGGTGGCGGTGAGCAACGGGCCGGCGCGGCTGGCGGGGGTGGTGCGGCGGCTGGACGAGGCGGAGGTGGCGATTGCCGACATCGGTCTGCGGCAGCCGACGCTGGATGAGGTTTTCCTGTCGTTGACGGGGCATCGGGCCGAGGGCGAGCCGGCCGGCACATCCACGGGAGCGGGCTGATGGTGGTCTCGATGGACGCGTTGCGGGTGGAGGCGCGCTATGCGCCGGGCGACATCCTGCAACTGTGGAAGCGCAACATGCTGGCGTACCGGCGGCAGCCGGACTTGCTGGTGTTTTCGACGATCCAGCCAGTGATGTTCGTGCTGCTGTTCGCATACGTGTTTGGCGGGGCGATTCAGACGGGGCCGGTGGATTACATCGACTTTCTGCTGCCGGGGATCCTGGCGCAGTCGGTGCTGTTCGGGTCGACGCAGACGGGCGTGGGACTGGCGGTGGATGTGACGAGCGGAATGATCGATCGGTATCGGACGCTGCCGATGGCGCGGTCGGCGGTGGTGGCGGGGCGAATCCTGGCGGACACGACGCGGAACGTGTTTGTGGTGGGGCTGATGTTGGGTGTCGGATTCCTGATCGGGTTCCGATATCACGGGACCGTGGCCGGGGCGATTGCCATGCCGTTTGTGGCGGTGCTGTTCGGACAGACGTTTTGCTGGATTTCGGCGGCGATTGGCACCAGCGTCAGGCGGGCGGAGACGGCGCAGGTGGCGTCGTTCGTGTGGTTGTTCCCGCTGGTCTTCGTCAGTTCGGTCTTTGTGCCGGTCGAGACGATGCCCGACTGGTTGGAAGTCGTCGCCGAAAACAGTCCGGTCACGCACACAGTCAACGCGATGCGTGGGCTGGCGCTGGGCACGGATTTCTGGGAGCCGCTGGTGAAGGCGCTGGGCTGGATGGCGGGGATCATGGCGGTGTTCGTGCCGCTGGCGGTGTGGCGGTACCGGTCGATCCAGTAGGCGGTTGGCCATAGCCAGTAGACTCCCGTCGGCTTGCGGGACCCGGAAGTAGCTGCCGATGTCTGCGTTGCGTGCGGTGACGATTGCGAATAGCGACCTGGGCGGGGCCGGGCATGGGCTGCACCGGGCGTGGCAGGCCAATCCGGACGTGCGGATGGTGGCGCTGGCGGACCCGGTGGATGAGGGTCGCGAGGAGCTGGCGGCGGCGTGCGGGGCGCAGCGCACATATGCGGACTACGGCGAGATGTTGGAGCGGGAGCGGCCGGACATCGTGGCGATCGCGCGGCACTGGTATGACGATGGGCGGGTCGAGGAAACGCTGGCGGCCATCGAAGCCGGCGCCAAGGGCTTATACGTGGAGAAGCCGCTGGCGCCGTGGGCGGACCAGGCGCGGGCGGTGATGGACGCGGCCGAGGCGGCGGGGACGCACGTGATCCTGGCGCACCGCAGCCGCGAGCATCCGGGGATGCAGGCGATCCGGGCGCGAGGCGAGGCCGGCGAATGGGGGCCAATGACGCGCATCCGCGCCATGGACAAGGGCGATCATCGCGTGGGGGTTGAAGAGTCGATGATCCACGCGCCGCACGTGTTCGACGCAATGCTGTACCTGGTGGGCGAGGCGCCGGTGCAAGTGTCGGGGCTGGTGCTGCAGGACGGGCGCCCGGCGACGCGGGCGGACGCGGTGGGTCGGACGGAGAACGGGGCCGGGCCGATCGCGGGGGACCGGGTGTCGGCGACGTACCTGTTTCCCAGCGGAGTGATCGGCACGTTCGAGTCGGTGCCGGTGGGCGACGGGTCGTACGGTTCGGACCGGCTGGGGGCGGACTGCTATTACCAGGACGCGCTGGTGACGCTGCGGAACCAGCCGCGTGGGCTGTTTCACCTTTTGCCGCGAGGGGATGTGTTCCCAACGGGCGGCGAGGTGGGCTGGGAAGCGATCGTGGCCGATGAGCCCTGGGCGCCGGATGGCGTGGACACGATGACGTGGAGCAATCACCTGCACGGTTGCGAGCTGGTGCGGCTGATCCACGGCGGGGAGGTCCGGCCGACGACGTGCACGGGGCAGGACGCGCTGATGGGCGTGGAGATGCTGGTGGGGGCGTACCGGTCGCACCTGGAGGGGCGGCCGATTGCGTTGCCGTTGGAGGATCCGACGAACCCCTGGGTGTAAGGGTCAGCCGGATTGCCGGACGGTGCCGCGCAGGAAATCGGTGACGGACTCATGAGTTTGGCAGGTGACGATGTCCCCTAACGCAGATGCGGTCGAGCAATTGATGAGGGCGTTGGAGGCGGTGCCGCGACTGAAGGAATTAGCACACCGGTCGCCGGAGCGGGTGGTTGGATTCCGCGAGTTTCAGCGGTGGCGTGAGGAAGCCGTTGGCCTGGTTGCCGACGTGTTCGGGGACGATTCGAGCCAAGTGAAGGCATTTGCGAGCATTCAATACTCACCGAGCAACTTCTATTTCGGCGCTTCCAATGCGACGTTTCGCGAGTACTACTTCCGGGGTCTGGATGCAGCTGCCGAAGTCCTGAGCTCAGCCATTCGCGAGGCAGGCGCGGGCGACGTTGAAGATAATCAAAACTAACGGCCATCCGGGCGTCGGGCCGCGCGCTACGCGCAGGCTGCGGGCGGCTTGGGCTCCTGGGCTGCTGGCGATAGCGGTGGCCATGTTGGGCGTACTGACGGCGTGTGACCTGCCAGGGTCGGATGGCTCGATCGCGGCGCCGGCTGCGGCCGTAGAGCCAGCGGTTGCGGCCACGGCTGCACCAAGGACGCCGGCGGCGCCGACTCCCGCGGCGACCGCGGCGGCGATGGAGACGCGGGCACCGCGTCGGGCAGTGCAACGGCCGACACCACGGGCGTCGCCTGTGCCGCGCCGGTCGCCGTTACCGACCATGGCAACGACGGTCGTGCCGAGCCCATCGCCTACACCGACCCCGGTAGCGACGGCGGCGCCGGGCCCGTCGCCGACTCCGGCCGTTACCGCTCGGCAGGCGCCGACGCTGGAGGCGCTGGCCGACGAGTTGCGGGGGATCGTGCAGGAGGGGATTCGGCAGGAGTTCCCGGAAGACGAGGCGCAGCCGGTGCATGTGTTGCCCCTGGGATTGCCGGAGGTGACCGGGGCGTACTGGTGGGTCGTCACGGACGGTCCGCAGCCGCTCAGGGTGGATTCACGGGGTGCGGTCATCAACTTCTTCCACTTCGTGGCGGTATACGAGTGGGCCGAGGACCGTGAATGGCGGGAAGTGGATCGGCTTGAGATTGACAGCGCGCCGCAGCGAACACAGGTCGAGGTGCTCACCACGGGGTGGGAGGCGCCAGGCGGCGAGGCGTCGGCCTGGGTTGCAATTCGCGGCGGGACGGGGGCACATGCGGGGACGCTGGACGTGATCGGGTTCGACGGGAAGGCGTTGCGCACGGCGCTCTCGGCTATCACCCAGCGCCAGTACCTGAGCGAGTTCCCGGACCTGGACGGCGACGGGCTGCTGGAGGTGGCGCTCAACGACTCGGACCCCTACGTCTTCTGTTTTGCGTGTGCCACGGAGCTCAAGCAGGTGGCGCTCTTTCGATGGACCGGCGCGAAACTCGAGCGGGTGGAATTGCGCGCGCCGACGGATGCGAGCAGCGACCAAGTGGAGCGCGCGGTGGCGCTGGCGAAGGCTGACCTCTGGCGCGAAGCGGCGGCGGCGGCCGTTGAGGCGTCGAGGGCGCTTCCCGAACGCACCGACGTGCGCTGGCTGTCAATTCTGATCAACCGGACGGCCGTGGCGCGTCTGAACTACGCCGGGGCGTCGGGACAGCCGCTGCTGACCCAGGTATTCGCGGGTGAGTACGCGGCGGCCGCCGAAATGATGCGGGCACTGGAACCAGCGCAGGCGTTTGCGCTGAACGGGCCGCTGATCGCGGGTACGGCGGCGGAGCAGGACCTGGCGACGATGGCTGTGCAGGTGCTCGACTTTACGGAACGGGCCCTGGTGATGGCGCCGGATCGCGCCGAGATCCACGCGGTGCGGGCGCTGGGGTTGACGCTGGCGTCGCCGGACGATCTCGGGCGAGCGCGGGCGGCCCTTGCCGAGGCCGCTGAGCTGGCGCCGGACGACGCGTTCCTGCAAGCCAGCCGCGAATTCCTGGACAGCGTCGAGCGCGCACCCGGGACGCCGCCGGTTGCGCCCGACGAACGCCTGCCGCTGCTGGAGGGACCCTCTGCCGCGTTCTTTGCCGAGGGCTACACGCTGGGCAGCGGCGACCGCGGGCGCAACGTCAAAGCCGTGCAGCAGCGGCTGGCGCGCATCCCGGGGTTGGATTTCGTGGATCCCGGGCGCTATTTCGACGTCTATGACGAACCAACGCGGCAGGCGGTGGTGGCGTTTCAGATCGAACGTGGCCTGGAGCCAAACGGTGTGGTGGACGCTGAGACCTGGGCAGCCCTGGAAGCGGCGTTCACGGCTGAACTGGAGGCCCGGCAAGCGACGCCGACGCCGCGCACTGCCGGGACCGAGTCCCCAGCGGCGGCTCGGCGCGTCTATTACAGCCGCGTTGCGGCAGATTCCCCGCCGCCGGTCCGGCTGGAGGCGCAGCCCCAGGCCGCGTCCGATGTTCCCGCACAGCCGGGGCACGCCGAGGACGGGCAAGCGCTGGTCTACCTGACCTTTGACGATGGGCCGCATCCGAGCTATTCGACGCCGATCATGGAGATTCTGGCGGGTTACGGCGCACCAGGAACATTCTTCGCCCTCGGTGAGCAGATCGCGCGCTACCCGAAGCTGACGGCGACGCTGGCCGGCAGCGGACATTCGCTGCAGAACCACACGTATAGCCATCCGGCACTCAATCGGATCAGCCGGGAGGCCTACGTGGAGGAGGTGACGAGGGCGGACGCGGCGATACGGTCGGCGGTGGGTGCGGAGGCACCTCCCACCCGTTGCCTGCGGCCGCCTTACGGAGCCATCGACAGCGCGACGGCCTCGATCGCGGCCGAATTGGGGAAGTCGATCGTGATGTGGGATGTCGACCCGCAGGACTGGCGGCAGCCAGGCGCGGACCAGATTGCGCGGCACATCCTCTCGCACGCATATCCGGGGGCGATCATCCTGTTGCACGACGGAGGGGGCGGCCGCAGCCAGACGGTGGCCGCGCTGCGGACAGTCATGGCTGAACTGAGCTCGCGCAGCTTCACGTTTCGCATCGTGCCGGCCTGCAACTCCGCCGGCTAGCGGCCGGGGGCGGGCTTGCGTCGATGGCGAGGCGGGCCGCCGCGACGCACGGGTTGGGTCTTACGCTGTCGCTGCTCCTGGAGCCCTAAACTGTCCGCCGTCCTCGATCGCTGTCATTGAGGGAAAGTCGAGTCTTGTGAGCCGCAAGTCGATTCTTCAGGCCGCGGGGCGACAAGTGCTTGTTTCCGCGTTGCTGGCGGCGGTGGTGGGGGCGATAGTGGGCGCGGTCTTGTCGGTGTCGCTGGGGAGGAGCGAGCCGGAGGGTGTGGCCGGGGCGGCGGAGCGGGCGTTGATCGAGCGCTTTTACGACGAGTCGTGGAACAACGGCGACATCAGCCTGATCGACGAGCTGTTCACGACGGACTACGTGCTGCACATGCAGGACGGGCGGACGATCGGGCGGGATGGGTTCAAGATCGAGATTCCGGAGTTGCGGAGTTCGTTTCCCGATCTGAGCATCACGGCGGACGAGTGGATCATGGCGCCGGGCAAGATCATTGCGCGGGTGACGTGGCGGGGCACGCATACGGGGCAGGGGCTGGGGATCCAGCCGAGCGGGAATACGTTTGAGGCGTCGGCGATTTACATCTACCGCTTCGAGGGGGACCGAATCGCCGAGAGTTGGGCGATGTTCGACTCGCTGGGATTTCGGCAGCAGCTTGGGCTGTTGTAGGGCCGGGCGGGCCAGGGTGATGCAAGCGGCGCGGGTGATCGCCAATCCAGAGCTTGCGGTGACTTCGTGAAGTTTTTCACAATTTGAACCTAGCTCGTACCACAGTCTGAAGCCATTAGCGTGAACCGGAACAAGGTGTCGATGTTTGGATTGCTGGCCAGCCTGGCCGCCAGCTGGCGCCGGGCGGCGGCCGTAATCGTCGCGTGGATCGTGGTGGGCGTGGTCGTGATCGTGGCGGCGCCGCCGCTGGGCGACGTGACGACGAACAACCAGGAGGATTTCCTGCCGAGCGACTCGGAGTCGCGGCGGGCCCTGGAGCTGGTGACGGAGAAGTTTCCGCGCGGCCAGGGTGTCCCGGCCATCATCGTCTTTCATCGCCCCGAGGGCCTTTCGGAATCCGATCTGGCGGCGATCGCGGGCGTTGACGCGGTCTTGCAGTCGGATAGCGCGCCTGATGAAGTCCAGTCGGTGCTCTCATTGAGCGGGTCACCCGACGCCGCGGGAGCGCTGCGGGCGCCCGACGGAAAAACCGTGACCACGATCGTCACGCTTTCGGGCTCCCGGGACACGGAGACGTTTGGCGAGGCGGTGCGATGGGTGCGCGACCAGGCGCAGGCTGAAGTCGAGGACATCGGGCTGACCGTGGCGGTCACCGGTCCGGCCGGCATCGTTTCCGACGCCGTTGAAGTGTTTGGAACCTTCGA
>JAPPKM010000019.1 GCA_028874315.1 Chloroflexota bacterium | reverse complement strand
CCAAGCGCATGGTGGAAAGCGGCGAGGACGTGATGATCCTGCTGGACAGCGTGACCCGGCTCGTCCGTGCGTACAACCTCGTCCAGCCCTCCAGCGGCCGCACCCTGTCAGGCGGCATCGAGCCGCAGGCGCTCTATCCGCCCAAGGGATTCTTCGGCGCGGCTCGCAACATCGATGGCGGCGGCAGCCTCACCATCATTGCCTCCTGCCTGATCGAGACGGGCAGCCGCATGGACGAGGTGATCTTTGAGGAATTCAAGGGCACCGGCAACTGGGAACTCATGCTGGACCGCCGGCTGGCCGAACGCGGCACCTTCCCCGCCGTCAACGTGCTCAGTTCCGGCACCCGGAGGGTCGAGCTCATGCTCGACGCCCAGAGCCTGAAATACTTCTGGACGCTTCGCCGTATGCTCAACGCGCTGGACCCCCACGACTCCTTTGATTCGACCGAATTGATGTTCGACCGCATGAAGCGGACGGCAACCAATAAGGATTTCTTCGCTTCGCTCAGCGATGCGGCCCGCTGACGTCGCTGTGCGACTGCACGAGTAGGGAGCAAATGACCGATGGCTGACGTTCAGGTGGTATTGCTTGAGACGGTGCCCAATCTGGGCGACATCGGCGACGTTCGATCGGTCGCCGGCGGCTATGCACGCAACTTCCTGCTGCCGCGTCGGCTGGCCGTGCCGGCGACGCGGCAGCGTCTGGACGACGCCCAGTTCCAAACCGAACTTCAGGACCGTCGCGAAGAGAACGCGCGTCGCGAAGCCCAGCACCTGGCGGACATGATCCAGGGAGCGACGCTAACGATCTACGTGCAGGTCGGCGGCCAGGGGCGCATGCATGGCCAGATCACGAATCGCGACGTGGCCGTCGCGCTGCTTGAGCAGCATGGAGCCGAGATCGATCGGCACCTCATCCAGATCGACAGTCCAATTCGCTCGCTGGGGCGCTACCTCGTTCCAATCCGGCTCGCCGCCGGCCTGGAGGCCTCGGTCATGCTGGATGTCGTGGAACAGGAAGACGAGCCCGAGCCGGTCGCTGAAGACGAAGAGGAAGAGGCGGAAGACGAATTCGGCGTCTCTCACCTCGGGCGGTAGGGACAGGGCCGGCCACGGCACGCGAACATCTCGCAACAGCCTGATTTCACAAGAAGCAATGGTCGGCCTCCCATAGTTACGCTGTGGATAATTGGCGGCGGCAGCTGGCTGTTCGCTGTGGGTATTTGAGATTGGTCCACCGCCATGCCTGGCTGGTTCCTGCGAACGCACGCTCAATCTGTCCACAGCCACGGTGGATGCCAGTCGCTGTGGAAAGTGTGGACACCTTTGCTAGGGGCTCTCGAACGTTGAAGGCGGATTGACATAGCGGTTCCGTGGTTGCACAGCCGTCCGTGGCCCGCACCCGGCGGGTTGCGTAACCATCCCCTCCCGCCAGCAAATACACCCCGAGTTGCAATCCTGAATCATTCCTCAGGCGGCCTGCGTTGACCCTCGCCACCATGGCGTCGGCCACCGACCGCCTGCCGCCGCAAAACATCGACGCCGAGCGCTCGCTGCTCGGCAGCCTGCTCATCGACCCCGAGGCCATCACCCGCGTCGCCGGCCAGATTGGACCGGACGACTTTTACCGCGAAGCCCATCGGGCGATTTTCTCCGCGGTCACTACCCTCGCCGCCCGCAACGAGAAGACCGACTACGTCACCCTCTGCGACCAGTTGGCGCGCGACGGCACGCTGGCCGACGTGGGCGGCGAAGATCGCGTGGTGGAGTTGGCCTCCGCCGTCCCCACGCCATTCCACGTGGAGCACTACGCCGCCATCGTGCGCCGCACCTCCGTCCTGCGGCAGATCATCCAGAGCGCCACTCGCATGGTGGCTTCGGCTTACGCCCCCGAGGCCGCGCCCGAAGAGGTGCTGGATGAGGCCGAAAGCCTGATCTTCAGCATCGCCAACGAGGTCCACACCCGCGACATCCTGCCGATTCGCGACATCCTGCACGAGGTCAGCGACCAGTTGATGTTTCGCGTGGAACATCGCGGCGTGCCCACCGGGGTCTCCACCGGATTCCGCAGCCTCGATGCGCTCACCGGCGGGCTGCAACGCTCCGACTTGATCATCCTGGCCGCCCGTCCGGGGATCGGAAAAACGGCCTTCTCACTCAACATCGGGCTGCACGCCGCCAAGCAGAATGATGTGCCCGTGGCCTTCTTTGCCCTGGAAATGCCCGCCGAGCAGATCGTCCAGCGCCTCATCGGCACCGAGGCGCGCATGGACGCCATGCGCATCCGCGACGGCAACCTGGACGACGACCAGCTTCAGCGCGTCGTGCGCACCATGGGCGACGTGGCCGAGTACCCCATCTTCATCGACGACTCGCCCTCCCTCAGCGTGCTCGAGCTACGCGGCAAGGCGCGCCGCATGAAGCTGGAACACAGCATCGGCCTGCTGGTTGTCGACTACCTGCAGTTGATGACGGCCTCCGGCCACCGCGAGAACCGCGTCCAGGAAATCACCGAGATCACACGTTCGCTCAAGGCCCTGGCCCGCGAACTCAACATCCCCATCATTGCCTGCGCCCAGCTCTCGCGCGCCGTGGAGCAACGCCCCAACTCCAGACCCCGCCTGTCCGACCTGCGCGAGAGCGGATCGATTGAGCAGGACGCCGACCTCGTGGCGTTTCTGCATGAACCGGAAAGCGGCGACGACGAGGCCATCGGCCGCCCCGTCGACCTCAAGCTCGACATCGCCAAGCACCGCAACGGGCCGGTCGGTAACGTAGACCTGCGCTTTATTCGCCCCCAGGGCCGCTTTGAGGAGACCGCGCGGCGTGAGTACTGAGGCGCCGGGGCCCACATACAATTCGGCCAGGCTGGCCAAATCGACGTCGCGGGTTGCGCCGCGCGGGAGCTGCACGTGAGACACAGACACATGATCGCGATGATTGGACTTGTGGCAATCGGGCTCCTGACGCTGGCGGCGTGCGGTGAGAGCGAGCCGGCGGCGCCATCCGACGTGGGCGCTCGCGCCGTCGCAATGATGACCGGGTCTGACGGCGCGTCCATGGGCACGGTCACGCTTACGCAGGTTCCGTCGGGCGTACTTGTCTCGGCCGACGTGCAGGGGCTGTCCGCCGGCGGCCACGGCTTCCACATCCACGGCGTCGGCGCCTGCGCTCCGGACTTCACTGCGGCCGGCGGTCACTTCGATCCCGACGAGACTGGCCACGGCCTTCTCGTTAACGACACACCCCACCCCGGCGACTTGCCAAACATCTACGCGGGCGCTGACGGCACGGCCCGTGCCGACGTCCTCACCGCCGCCGTCACCCTGGACGCCGGCGCCGATCGTTCGCTGTTCGACGCCGACGGGTCCGCGATCATCATTCACGCCAAGCCCGATACCTACGGCGAAGAGCCCGGTGCCGGCGACCGCGTGGCCTGCGGCGTCATCCAGCGGGCGTAGGGCGCCGGGCATGACTGAGCCGCAGGGCCGGGACTTTCGCGCGCCCCCTGCGATCCACGTCGGGCGCGGCGCGCTCAACCAGTTGCCGGCCGCCCTGCGCGAGTTGGGCGCGGAACGCGCCGCCATCATCACCGACCGCGTCATGGGCAACTCGGAGTGGGCGCCCCGGCTGGAAACCCTGGCCGCCGACGCCGACGTAGCCACCACCATCCTGGCCGAACTCACCGGCGAACCCACCACCCGCGATGTTGACGCCGCCCTGGCCGCCATCCGCGCCGCCGATGCCGACGTCGTGATCGGCTTCGGCGGCGGCAGCGCCCTCGATACCGCCAAGCTGGCCGCCGTCCTGCACACCAATCCGGGCAGCGGCCCCGACTACGAAGGCTACGACCGCATCCCCGACCCCGGCCTGCCGGTTATCGCCATTCCCACCACCGCCGGAACCGGCAGCGAAGTCACCCGCGGCGTCGCCATCACCGACACCGACCGTGACGTGAAGATGCTCCTGATGAGCCCCCACCTGGTGCCCGCCGCCGCCATCGTCGATCCCGAACCCACGTTCACCATGCCGGCCGGCGTCACCGCCTCCACCGGCCTGGACGCCCTGACCCACGGCATCGAGGCCTACGTCTCGCGACGCCGCTTCCCGATCACCGACGCCCTGGCCATCGATGCGGTCGACCGTATCGGCCGCTTCATGGCCCGCGCCTATCACAACCCCGACGATGCCGAGGCCCGCGAGGAAATGCTGGTCGGCTCGCTGCACGCCGGCCTGGCCTTCAACAACGCGTCGGTCGCCCTGGTGCACGGCATGTCGCGCCCGATCGGCGCCTACTTTCACGTACCCCACGGTCTCTCCAACGCCATGCTGCTGCCCACCGTCATGGAATTCAGCCTCAGCGGCGATATCCCACGCTACGCCCACATCGCCCGCGTCCTCAGCGCGACCGAGAGCGACGACCGGCAAGCTGCAGAGGCCGGCGTCGCCATCGTCCGCGACCTGGCCGCCGACCTCGAGGTCCCAACCCTCCGCGCCTGGGGCGTCGACGAGTCTCGCTTCCGCGAAGTCACCCCCGCCATGGCTCGCGACGCCCTCGCCAGCGGCAGCCCCGCCAACAACCCCCGCCTCGCCACCCAGCACGAAGTCGAGGAACTCTACGAGGCCGTCATCAACCTCTGACCCAGCTGCCGGGACTCGTCCGTGGGCTGGTGGCAATTGCCCCGGTCCGCATCTGGCCTCTCGATATACTCGAATGACGCCCCGCGCCCGCCGCGGGCGCTACGGCACTTAATACACGGACATGCCGCTCGGACTCCTCAAAAGAATCGTCGGAGACGACGCCGGCCGGACGGCGCGGCGGTATGCGTCGCTGGTCAAGCGCGTCAACGCGCTGGAGCAGGAGATCCGTGGCTGCTCGGACCGGCAACTGCTGGGCAAGACGCCGGAGTTCCGGCAGCGACTGGACGCCGGCGAAAAGCTGGACGATTTGCTGCCCGAGGCCTTTGCCACCGTGCGCGAAGCCGTGCGCCGGCATACGGGCGAGCGGCAGTTCGACGTGCAGCTCATCGGCGGCGCGGTGCTGCATGGCGGCGACATTGCCGAGATGCGCACCGGCGAAGGCAAGACGTCGGTTGCCACCCTGGCCGCCTACCTCAACGCCCTGCCCGGCAAGGGCGTGCACATCGTCACCGTCAACGACTACCTGGCCGACCGCGACGCCAACTGGTACGGCCGCGCGCTGGTTGAACGCCTGGGGCTCAGCGTCGGCGTCATCCAGCACGGCCTGGCTCCCGACGAGCGGCGCACGGCCTACGCGGCGGACCTGACCTACGGAACCAACAACGAGTTCGGCTTCGACTACCTGCGCGACAACATGGTCCACGCGCTGGACGAGCGCGTGCAGCGCCCGATGAACTACGCGATCGTCGACGAAGTCGACAACATCCTGATTGACGAAGCCCGCACGCCGCTCATCATCTCCGGCGCGGCTGAGCAGTCCACCCAGCACTACTACCAGATGGCCCAGGTGGTGCGGCGGCTTGCCGAAGAGACCCACTACACCCTGGACCTCAAGCTGCGCACCGCCAGCCTCACTGAGACCGGCATCGCCACGCTGGAGGGGATGCTGAACGTCGACAACCTGTACGACGAATCTTCGTTCCAGCTCGTCCACTACGTCGAGCAGGCCTTGCGCGCTCATGCGATCTACGCCCGCGGGCGCGACTACGTGCTCTTCCGCGACGGGCGCGTGGTCGACGGCCGCGACCGCCGGGCCGAGGTCGTCATCGTCGATGAATTCACCGGCCGGCTCATGCACGGCCGCCGTTACAGCGAAGGCCTGCACCAGGCCATCGAGGCCAAGGAAGGCGTGGAGGTCCAGCGCGAGAGCCAGACGATGGCCACCGTGACCTTCCAGAACTACTTCCGCATGTACGACAAGCTGGCCGGCATGACGGGAACCGCCAAGACCGAGGAGCAGGAGTTCCGGTCCATCTACGACCTCAACGTCGCCGTCGTGCCGACCAATCTGGATATGGTCCGCGACGACCGGCCGGACCTCGTCTACCGCACGGCCACGGCCCGTGACGAGGCCCTGATCGACACCCTCGCCGAGATTCATGCCACCGGCCAGCCGGTACTCGTCGGCACGACCTCCATTGAGAAGTCCGAAGCGCTCAGTCAGCTCATCCAGCGGCGCGGCATTCCGCACAACGTGCTCAACGCCAAGTACCACGCGCATGAAGCCGTCATCGTGGCCGACGCCGGCCGCGAAGGGGCCGTGACCATCGCCACCAACATGGCCGGCCGCGGCACCGACATCATCCTGGGCGGCAAGCCCGGGGGAAGCGACGGGGCGAGCTGGCAGGCCGGGCACGACCGGGTCGTGGACCTTGGCGGCCTCTACGTGCTGGGCACCGAGCGCCACGAAGCCCGCCGCATCGACAACCAGCTCCGCGGCCGCTCCGGCCGCCAGGGCGACCCGGGCTGCTCCCAGTTCTACCTGTCGCTCGAAGACGACCTGATGCGCCGGTTCAGTTCCGACAAGATCAAGGGCGTCATGCAGCATCTGGGCGTGGAGGAGCACGTGCCCATCGAGAGCGGCATGGTGTCCCGCGCCCTCGAGTCCGCCCAGACCAAGGTCGAGGCCCACAACTACGAAACCCGCAAGTACGTGCTGGAGTTCGACAACGTCATCAACCAGCAGCGCGGCGTGATCTACGACCAGCGCGAACGGGTGCTCAATGCCGACGATCTGGACGCACTGTTCCTGGAGATGCTGGGCGAGGAAGTCGAGCGGCTCGTGGACGCCCACGGCATCGAGCCGCACAGCGACGTGCCTGAGATCGAACAACTGATGCAGGCCTACGCCGCGGACATTGCCATCGACGGCCAACCGCCGGTTGCCACCCACGACCTGGAAGGTCTGAAGGGCGAGGACGTGGCCGAGCTGCTGACCAGCGACGCCGAGGAGCGCTATCAGCGGCGTCTGGCCGACATCCCGCCCGACCTGGCCCCACGGCTTCAACGCTGGATGATGCTGCAGACCATCGACTATCTGTGGGTCGGGCATCTGACCGCGATCGAGGACGTGCGCCAGGGCATCGGCCTTCGAGCCTATGGGCAGCAGGACCCGCTGGTGGCCTTCAAGCGCGAAGCCTTTGGGATGTTCAACGAGTTGATCGCCTCGATCCGCGCCGACATCGTTCGCCGCTTCTTCCGCGTACAGATTCAGGACCCGCTCGAAGAGGAAACCGTGCTCACCCGCCATCGCGACCGCGAGGCCGCGCAGCCGGCGGGCAGCGTGGACCGTCCACCGGCTGCGCAGCGGGCTGGCGCCACCAACGGCGCGGGCCAGGCGCCGCGCCTTTCCCGCCGCCAGCGTCGCGCCCGGGAGCGCGCCCAAAAGAAGCGCGAACGGCGCCGTGCGCGCCAGCGCGTCCACTAACCGGGAGTTCCTGTCCCATGACTGAAGCTGTCGACACCGCCGATCTCGAGGGTCGCGCGCGCCGTGCCCGGCAGCGCGTGACCGAGATACGGAGGCATCTTTGACCTGGCGGCAAAGCGCCAGGCGCTAGCCGAACTCGACCGCCGGGTCGCCGCCCCCGACCTCTGGGACGACCCGGATCGCGCCCGCGACGTCATGCGCCGCTACCGGCGCGTCAAGGATGAAGTTGACCTCTGGGACGAGCTCGACGCGCAAGCCGACGACGTGGTCGGGCTGGTTGAGTTCCTGGACCCGGACGACCCGGATCTTCAACTGGAAATCGCCGGCGAAGTCGCCGCGCTCGAAGACCGCCTGGCGTCGCTGGAGTTTCAACTCCTGCTGGGCGCGGAGTACGACGAGCACGACGCCTTTCTGACCGTCCAATCAGGCGCCGGCGGCACCGAGTCCCAGGACTGGGCCGAAATGCTGCTGCGCATGTACTCGCGTTGGGCCGACGCTCGCTCGTTCGCGCCCGACGTCGTGGATATCTCCCACGGCGAGGAGGCCGGCATCAAGAGCGCCACGCTGCGTGCCTCGGGCCGCTATGCCTATGGGTATCTCAAGGCCGAGCGCGGCGTCCACCGGCTCGTTCGCCTTTCGCCGTTCGACGCCAGCAACCGGCGTCACACCTCCTTTGCGCGCGTCGACGTGGTGCCTGTCCTGGAAGACGTGGACGAAGTGGCGATCAGTCCCGAGGATCTACGCGTCGAGACGTTTCGCGCCAGCGGCGCCGGCGGCCAGTACGTCAACAAGACCGATTCGGCGGTCCGCATCCGTCACGTGCCCACCGGCATCGTCGTCTCCTGCCAGAATCAACGCTCGCAGCATCAGAACCGCGAAGTCGCCATGGAAATGCTCGGCGCGCGTCTCCTCGAGCGCCAGATCGCCGAGCGCGAGGCCGAGCAGGCCCGCCTGCGCGGCGACCAGGCTGCCGTCGACTTCGGCAGCCAGATTCGCTCCTACGTCCTGCACCCGTACCGCCAGGTCAAGGACCTGCGCACCGGGCTCGAGGTCGGCAACGCCGACGCGGTGCTGGACGGGCGGATCGACCCGTTCATCGAGGCCTGGCTTCGCGCGTCTATTTCCGCTGGAAACGAGACCGGCGCGTGACGTCAGGACGGCCACTCGGTGCGTCCGGTCGCTGGTTGCCGAGACGCGTTGCGCTCGCTGTGGTCGGGGTTGCAGTGGCCGGACTGGCCTGGCTCGCCCTCGGACTCTCGCCGGTCGCGGCGGCTTCGTCGATCCAGGCCGATCTCGGCGCCGACGTGGAAATCCGGTCCGCCATCACCTTTCACCTCGATGCCCCCTGGACCGGCCCGCCGCCTTCGAGGGTGTCCACCGTCTTCGGGCTTCGCGAGGGGGCCGTCGTTCGACGCGGGCGCGCCACGTTCGAGGTTGCGGACCAGCGACTGACGGCCTCGCACCGTTGGCGTCCCCGCGGAACCTTGCTGCCGGGCGCCGAGATCGAATACCGCTTCGAAGTGCGCGGTGCGGACGGCACGATTCGCACGTCAACCAGCACGGTGACCTATATCGATCGCGAACTTCCCTGGCAGTCCCAGTCCGAGGGCCTGGTGGACTTCTGGTGGTACGCCGGAGGGAACGATCTGGCGACCGATGCCGTGACCGGCATTCGACGCGGGCTTGAGGTGCTCGAGGCCGACTTCGACTTAGCGCTTCAACGTCGAACCCGCTTGATTCTCTACGCCGACGATGCCCGGATGCGCGCCGACATGGGTGGTGGCACGCGTCCCTGGGTGGGCGGCGTGGCGGCGGCCCGCTTTAATCTGATCGTGCTCTATGCCTCCGAATTCGATTGGGGACGGACCACGCTTGCCTCCACCATCGCCCACGAGTTGACGCACATCGCTATCGAACACGCCGTCGGCGAGCCGCCGCGCAACCTGCCCAGCTGGCTCCACGAAGGCGTGGCGACCGTCGTTGAGAGTTCGCTCGCCGAGCGGTTTTCCTACGACGAAATCGTCGACGCGGCGTTTACCGCCGATGGGCTGATTTCCTTGCGCGGCCTCACCGGGTCGTTCCCCGTTCGGAGCGGCGGCGCGCTGCTGGCCTATGCCCAGAGCAATTCCTTCGTCCGGTTCATCATCGACCGCTGGGGCTCTTCGGCCATTACCGAGATCCTGGACGCCTATCGCGACGGCGAGTCACAGGACAGCGCGCTTCGGCAGTCCGTCGGCCTGGGACTCAACGCGCTTGAGCGTCAATGGCTCGCTACGCTTGGCTCGGACGCCGCGACATCCAGCGCCCGCCGGGCTGTGCCAGCCACCGCTGCGGCCATTGCGCTGCCTATGGCCGCTACATGATCGTTCTGCAGAACGTCACCAAGGTGTATCCCAGCGGGACCGTTGCCCTTGACGACGTCAGCCTTCAAATCGACGAGCGCGAGTTCGTATTCCTCGTGGGACCCAGCGGGGCCGGCAAAACTACGCTGATCCGCTTGATTAACCGCGACGCCAGGCCCGATAGCGGCAGCGTCTTCGTTGAGAACACGGATGTCACGCGTCTGCCGCGCCGCGAGGTGCCCAAGCTCCGGCGCCGCGTTGGCATGATCTACCAGGACTACAAGCTGCTCCCAACCTTCACCGTGCGGCAGAACGTGGAGTTCGTGCTCAAGTCCACCGGTGAATTCAATGGGCGCACGGCCAGGTGGGTGGACGAGGCGCTTGACCTGGTCCAGCTCAGCGACCGCGCCGACCATCATCCCCACGAACTCTCCGGCGGTGAGCAGCAGCGCACCGCCATTGCGCGCGCCATCGTCCGGCGTTGCCCGATCCTTGTTGCCGACGAGCCGACCGGCAACCTGGATCACGCCACGAGCTGGGACACGATTCAACTATTGGTCCGGATCAACGCGCTCGGCGCAACGGTGCTGATGGCGACCCACAACCGGGAGATCGTGAACACCATGCGGCGCCGCGTCATCGAAATCGCGAATGGCAAGGTCGTGCGCGACGAACTCGGCGGCGGCTATGACGGCTAAGCTCAACGTCCTGCGCTACGTCCTTGGCGCGGCCATGCTGGGTCTCTGGCGCAACCGCACTATGACGTTGGGCGCCGTGGTGACCACCGCCGTCATGCTGGTTACCCTGGCCGCCTTCCTGGCCATCAACGACACCCTGAACGAGATGGTCACGGCGCTCGGCCGCAAGAGCAACCTGATCGCCTACGTCCGCGACGACGCCCGCCCGTCGCGCGTCACCGAGATCATGCAGGACCTGGAGCAGCGACCCGGCGTCGGCGAAGTCCTCTTCGTCACCAAGGAAGATGCCCTGCGCATCTTCCGGGAACGCTTCTTCGACCAAAGGGACGTCATCGACATCCTGCAGGCCAACCCCCTGCCCGCCAGCGTTGAGCTGCGCATGGACGACCCCGCCGTGCTTCCCGGGCTGGCCGACGAGTTACGCGGTATGACCGAGGTGTTCGAGAGCGTCGCCGTCCCCCTCGATGTCGTCGAGCGCCTCGTCTCGATCAGCAACGTCTCACGAGCTGCCGGCACCGCCATGATCATCGCCCTTACCGCCGTCGCCTTGTTTGTGATTGCCAACACCATCCGCATCGCCGTCTACGCTCGACGCCAGGAAATCGAGATCATGAAGCTGGTCGGCGCCACCGACTGGTTCGTTCGAGGCCCCTTCATCATCGAGGGCGCGTTCATCGGTCTGGTTGGCGCCACGCTGGCCGCCGTCGCCCTGGTCGTGATCTACCTGCAGCTGGCGCCCACGATTACGCGCATCATCTCGTTCCTGCCCATCGCCACCGACGTGTCCTTCGTCCGCAACCTGGCCGTCTTCATCGTGCTGGTCGGACTGGTGGTCGGCAGCATTGGGAGCTACGTCTCCGTGCGCCGCTACCTCGCCGTATAGGAGCGCGCCGCTGATCGTCGTGCAAGGCGTCACCAAGAGATATGACGGCGAGCCGGCCCTTGCCGACGTTTCGATCGCCATCGCCCGTGGCGAATTCGCCTTTCTCATCGGGACCAACGGCGCCGGCAAGACCACGTTGCTGCGCATCCTCCTGCACGAAGAGTCGTTCGACGCGGGCGTCGTGCTGGTGAACGGCGTGGATGTGGCCAGGATCCGCGGCTCGGCGCTCACCAAGTTTCGGCGCCGAATCGGCGTCGTTTTTCAGGACACGCGGCTGCTGCCGAATGCCACGGTGCGCGAGAACGTCGGCCTGCCCCTCCAGGTCCGCGGCCACGCCAATCGCGATATTGATGAGGCCGTGGCCGACGTGCTTGAGCGCGTGGCCCTTTCCGACAAGTCCGAGCGGTTTCCCCGCCAACTCTCAGGCGGAGAGCAGCGCAAGGTTGCGCTGGCGCGCGCCGTCGTTGCCAAGCCCGACGTCCTGCTCTGTGACGAACCGACGGACAGCATCAACCCGGCCCACGCGCGCGAGATCATCGGCCTGCTGCTCGAAATCAACAGCGAGGGCGTCACCACCCTGGTCGCGACCCACGACAGCGAGATCGTGAACAACCTTCGACGTCGCGTCATTCGGATGGACGCCGGAACGATCCTCGCCGACGAACCCGTCGGCGTGTTCAGCACCAGCTAGCGCCGTACGTCCCGCCGTCGGGCCGCCGCTTTCTTACCGCGCGCTTACGCTGCTGCGCTACCGTGGAATCAGCATCCCCCGGTCGTACGTCCCATGCAACGTCCAATTCGCACGGTCCTCACGCTGGCCGGCTCCGTTATCGCCCTCTGCCTTGTTTTCTCCATCGGATTTGTCGCCGGCGCTACTGCCCTCGGTCCCGGGGTTCCGCCCCCGCAGGTCGTCGCCGGCGATCCGCCGCCCGAAGTCAAGGATGGGACGGACGGCGTCGACTTTGGACTGTTTTGGGAAGCCTGGTCTGTCATTCAGGACAACTACTACGACGGACCATTGGCCGCCGAATCTCTGCGCGAAGGCGCTATTCGCGGACTCGCAGAAGCGACCGACGATCCCTACACCCGCTACCACGACCCTGAGCAGGCCCGGCGGTCCAGCATCAGCTTGTCCGGCTCGTACGTGGGCATCGGTATCCGCGTCGAACTGCGCGATGACTTTCCCTTCGTCACCCAGCCGATACCGCGCTCGCCTGCCGAGGCCGCGGGCATTGGCAGCAACGAATTCGTGCTCGCCGTCGACGGCGTCTCGACCAAGGGCACGACCCTTGTCGAGTTCGGGCGAATCGTGCGCGGCGAGCGGGGCACGTCGGTCACCCTTACGCTGCGGCGGCAAGGTGAAACGACCGAGCGCGACGTCACCATCGTTCGCGATCGCATCGTCGTGCAGTCCATTACGACCAGGGTCATTGACGACGTCGGCTATATGCGGATCGCAAACTTCTCGTCCCGAACGTCCGGTGAACTCCGCCGCGCTCTCAGCGGCTTTCGGACGGTAGGCGTTGAGCGGCTCGTCGTGGACCTGCGAAACAACCCCGGTGGTTTGTTGGACGCCAGCGTCTCGGTGACCAGCCGCTTTCTTCCGGAGGGTGAGCTGATTCTGCGCCGGGAAAGTCGCAACGATCCGACGCACCTGTACAACGCCGTCAGCGGATTCCGAGACCTGCAGACGCCTATGGTCATCCTGGTGAACTCCGGGTCGGCCAGCGGATCCGAGGTGTTCGCGGGTGCGCTCCAGGCCCATGGCCGCGCCACGCTCATCGGCGAGCAGACCCACGGCAAAGGCTCGGTGCAGGAGCTGCACAAGCTCTCCGACGGCTCGGTTATGCGCGTCACCACCGGCATCTGGTTCACCCCTGCCGGGGTGGCGCTCGCGGGCGCCGGCAGCGGCCTTGCGCCAGACCTCGAGGTTGCAATGTCCGAGGGCCAGATTGGTGCTGACGACGATCCGGTGCTGGCGGCCGGTTTGGAGGCCGTGCGGGCCCTCCCGCTGGACGTCAGCCGCTAGCCGCTGGGCTTGGAGCCGCGCCCGGAGTCGCGACGATCAGTCGAACGCCGTAGCCCCGAGCCACCTTGGCGCCGGGTCCGGGTTCCTGGCCCACCACGATCTCGTCGGTGGCGCCGGCGGTTGGGATGAGGCGGATCGATCCGACCAGGAGACCGTTGTCGAACAGCGTGCGTTGGGCGTCGTCGATCGTCCGCCCAACTAACGCGGGAACGACGACCTCGCCGATCCGAACGACCGTCAGTTGCACCTCGGACCCGCTCGGCGCGCCTTCTCCGCTGGCCGGAATCTGCGCAACCACCACGCCGTTCGGCGCCGAGTCGTCCTCGATATACGTGGGCTCGCCCACGGCGAGCCCGGCAAGTTCGATGGCGCGGCGTGCGTCGTCTTCGGCTCGCCCCAGCACCAGCGGCACCGGCACGACTTCAACGCCGCGACTGACCTGCAACACCACCACGGAGCGCCGGTCAACCACGGCCCCCGCCAACGGCTCCTGCCCGAGCACGGTGCCGGCTGGCACGTCCTCGCTGAAGGCCGCGACTTCAATCACCTGGAATCCGCGCTGGTCCAGGAGCGTCCGCGCATCCGTCGCGGCAAGGCCCGCCACGTTTGGCAGCGGCGCCAGGGATGGCCCGCGGCTGACGGTCACGATCACCGGCTCCAGCCGCTGCACCAGGACCCCGGCTGCCGGATCCTGGCGGATTACCAGGCCTGCGGCCACGGTGTCGTCGAACGTCTCCTCAACTTGCGGCCGGAAGCCCGCCGCTTCCAGGATTTCTCTGGCTGAACTCGCGTCGAGGTTTACGACCGCCGGCACCTCCGCCACGTCCGCGTTCGGGTCCTCACGCCGCGGAACCAGTCGCTCGTCGCTGGACGGGACCGGCGCGCCGGGTTGCAGCAGCGCGCCGGCGTCGTCGACCAGGAGCTGAAGACCGACCAGGGGGTCGGCCACGGTGGTCAGCACGAGCATGAAGACGGTCGCCGCGGCTCCGAGCGCGAGCGCAAGACCCCACACCGGGACAGGGGGGCGCCGCCCGCGAGGCCGCCTCAGTGTCTGCCACGTTTGCCCGGGCCTGCGCCTCGCGCGATGACGCGCGGCCCGCCGGTCTGGCTGGCTAGATACGCCGCTCATGCAATTGGGCTGGTGAACCGGCCATCGCCGGCCGTCGCCTCACGCCGCGCTGGTGGCACTCTGACGCCCAGCCGCGGCCGGGGTCGGTGGCCCGGCGTGGCCGTTGGTCGTCTCACTCGCCGTCGCAGCTCCGTCGAGGCGCAGTGACAGCAATTCGGAGATACCGTCTTCGCGCATCGTCACCCCATACACCGTCGACGCTGCTTCAACCGTGACGGCGTTGTGGGTGATAAGCAGGATCTGCGTGCGCTCGCTGAGGGTGAGCACCTGCCGGCAGAATCGCATGACATTCTGGTCGTCGAGCGCGGCGTCCACTTCATCCAGGATGCAGAACGGCGGCGGGCGGATCTTGAGCAGCGCCAGGATCAGCGCCGCGGCCACCAGCGCTCGCTCGCCGCCGGACAGCGCCGCCAGTTGCTGCGGTCGCTTACCGGGCATTCGAATCGAGAAATCGACCCCCGTCTGCTCAATGTCGTTGGGTGATGTCAGCACCATGTGCGCCTCGCCGCCGCCGAACAGGTCGGTGAATGTCGAAGTGAACGCCTCGTTCATGGTCTCGAACGTCGTCATGAACTCCGCGTGCAGTTGCTGCTGCAGGTCTCGCGCCAGCGTCTGCAGGTTGGCCTCCGCGCCCTCCAGGTCGGCAATCTGCCGGCGCGCGTCCTCGACCCGGGTGCGTTCGTGCTCGTATTCGGCCGGCGCCAGCGGGTTTACCGGTCCCAGCCGGTCCAGCATGCGCCGCAGCTCGGCCGTCCGGCGCACGATCTGACCAATGGGCGTCCTGGCCTTCTCCGCCTGCAGGCGGTCGATATCCAGATCATCGCGCGCCTGGGTCCGAATTTCGGCGCGACGTTCAACCAGCCGCTCGGTCTCGCGCTGCGTTGCCGCCACCTCCCCCTCGGCCCGGGCCTGCTCTTGCGCTCGAACGTCGGTCTGCATCTGCAATCGCTGGAGCTCCAAACGGGCTTCCAGAGCCGCGGACTCCAGTTGACGCACCAGGTCCGCGTCGGGCGCGTCCGCGCTCTCGGCGACAACATCGATTTCAGACAGCGCGGTCGTCGCTGCGGTACGCGAACGTTCAGCATCCAGCCGCTCGCGTTCCAGGGCCTCCGCCTCGGCCCCCGCCTGCGCCGCCGCCCGGCTTCGCAGAGCCGCCTGGGTGCGCAGATCGGCCGCGCGGCGCTCGTTCACGCTCAATGCCGCTTCCAGCGCCGCCAGTTGCGCCTCGGCCTCCGCGGCCCCCGTCGCGTTGGCGCCGGATTGGTCCAGCTCCTCGCTCAGCCGGGTCACCTCGTCTTCGGACTCGGCCATGCGCGGCGTCAACGCCTCAAGTCGATCCTCAATGCCGGCCAGCAGCTGCCGGGCATCCTGCTGCCTCGCGGTGATCGCCCGGGCTTCCGCGTCGACCCGCTGGTGCCGTCGGTCGGTTGCGGTCGTCGCGGCGTGCGCCTGCTGGTGAGCGCTGGCTGCCGCCGCACTGTCCGCTTCGGCAATCCGAAGGGCGGCGTCCGCGTCGCGCAGCGTAGCGTCGGCAACTTGCGCGGCTTGTTGCAGGTTGGGCTGCTGACGTCGAGCCTCGTCCAGCGCCTGTTGCGCCGAGCTGATCCGCTTCTCGATGTCCCGTCCGGCGGCGTCGTGCGCGCTCAGCCGCACCGTGCCGTCGATGTCGATGCTGTCGCCATCCAGCGTGACAATCTGGTGGTTGGCAAGGTCGCCGCGTACCTGGCGCGCCCGCAGGGCGGCGTCCAGGTTCTCGGCCACCAGTACACGGCTTAGCAGCCGCCACACCAGGTCGCCGTTGGGACCGGCAGCATCGACCAGGTCGGCCAGCGTGCCGCGCAGGCCCGTTGGCGCTTCGTTGACCGCATCGCCCTCGTATGGCCAGCCCCGGAACCCGGCGGCGGGGCGCCATCGCAGCCTGCCCAAGCGTAGATCGCGTCCGGCTGTTCGTAGCGCCGTCCCGTCCGTCGGACGCGCCACCAGCATCGTGTCCAGGCCGCCCTCAAAGGCCGCTTCCAGGAGACGTGCGGCCTCTGGGCTGCGCGGACGCATTCGGTCGCGGAGCCGGCCGATGACCG
Source organism: Chloroflexota bacterium (assembly GCA_028874315.1). GTDB lineage: Bacteria > Chloroflexota > UBA11872 > UBA11872 > UBA11872 > UBA11872. The sequence goes on along the minus strand of JAPPKM010000019.1, from coordinate 36,867 downwards.
TGCCGGGCGCCCGCGCCTGCAATGCCTGCAACGCCTCATCCGTTCCGCCGGCTTGTGCCTGGGCTTCCTGCAGCGCCGCCAGCTCACGTTGCAACGCGGTGCTGCCGGTGGCGCCTGCCCGCAGGTCGGCCTGGGCTTGCGCCTGGGCTTGCTGTGCGGCTCGCGCGGCCTCTACGGCGGCGCGCCGCGCCTCCGCCGTCCGGTCCAGCGTCGCCGCGGCTGCTTCAGCCACGTGCTGCGCAGCCTCCGCGGCCTTGCGCCCGGCCGCGGCCGATTCGCCGGCGGCCGTCGCCTGGTCCTGAAGCCGCGCCAGGTCGGCCTTCAGCCTCTCGCGTTCCCTGGAGAGGTGCCGCTGGCGCTCGCGCAACGCTGTACGTCGGTCACGCGCGCTGGCCAGTTGGTTTGACAGCGTCTGGACTTGGCGCCGTCGTTCGCGCTCCGGCGCCAGCGTCTCCAGCAGCCGCTGCCGCTCACGCTGGATTTGCGCCATGTGCGCATCGAGTTCTGCCAGTGACTGCTCGGCAACGCGCGCTTCCTCCACCAGCGCCTCCGCGCGTGTTGCCAGGCTCGCGCTCCGCGCGCTCAAGTCGGCGTGACGGCTGTCCAGGTGTCGCTGCTGCTCGACCAGGCGTACGCGATGCGCCGCGCGTTCCGCCGCCTCGCGTTGGGCTTGCTCAAGCTGGTTCCGCGCCGCCGCCAACTCCAGCTCCAATTCGCCGCTGCGCAGGGACGCCTGCGCGGCCTGCCGACGTAATTCTTCCGCCGGTTCGGCCAGCAGCGCCGCCAGCTGCTCGGTGGCGGCTTGTTCGCGCTCTTCGGCGGCTTCAAGCTGGCGGCTCACAGCGAACAGGCGGTGTCGCGCCAGCGTTGTTTGGCCGTCGCGCACTTCGCGTTGCAGGTCGGCCCCGCGTTCGGCGACCTGGGCCTGCTGGCGCAGCGTGTCCAGCCGGGACTCGATTTCCGCGGCCAGGTCGTGCAGGCGCTGCAGATTGCGCCGGGTCTCCGTCAGTCGGCGCCACGCCTGATCCCGGCGCGCATAGAACCGGGCCACGCCGGCCGCTTCCTCCAGAAACGCGCGGCGATCCTCCGGCCGCTGCTGCAGCATCTGATCGACCTGGCCCTGGTTGATGACCGAGTGCCCGCCGTGGCTGGCCGCGCCCGCGCTCATCAGGTCCAGCACGTCGCGCAGGCGGACGCGCGCCCCGTTGATCGTGTATTCGGACGCGCCCGTCCGGAAGAGCCGTCGTCCGATTACCACCTCGCCAAACTCGGTCGGCAGCCAATCGGAGGCGTTGTCAAACGTTAGCCGCACATCGGCCATGCCGGTTCGCGCGCGCGATTCCGAACCCCCGAAAATCACGTCTTCCGCGCGACGGATCCGCAGCAGGCGCGGCGTCTGCTCACCCATCGCCCACCGGATGGCGTCCGACAGATTGCTCTTGCCTGCGCCGTTCGGCCCCACGATCGCCGTTACCCCAGGCAGGAACTCCAGCGTCGTGCGCCGCGGGAACGTTTTGAACCCCTGCAGTTCAATCCGCCGCAGGTACATCCGTATTCCCTTCAGCCTCACCCAGCGCCGCCAGCGCCGCCCGCGCCGCCGCCTGCTCGGCACGCTGCTTGCTCGAGCCCTCGCCTGAGGCCAGCACCTGGTCATCGGTTTGAACAGCCATGGTGAATAGCCGGTCGTGGTCCGGTCCCTGCACGCTCACAAGCTCATATGCGGGCGTGGCGCCCTGCGCGGCTTGCAGTCTTTCCTGGAGTTGAGATTTATAGTCCTTGGCCGGACCTTCCCAGCCGTAGCGGTCGAGCTCGCGGATCAGGACGGGACTGAGCAGGTCGCGCAGCACCTCCAGCCCCTGGTCCAGGTATACCGCGCCCAGGACCGCCTCGAACGCTCGGCCCAGCACGCTGAGTCGCGAACGCCCCCCGCTCAAATGCTCGCCGCGTCCCAATTGCACAAAGTCGCCAAGCCCAAACTCCGCGCCGATCTCGCTCAGGGTCGTCAGGTTCACCAGCGACGCCCGTGCGTGCGTCAGCCGGCCTTCGGAACGGTCGGGGTAGCGCTTGAACAGCAGTTCGGCGGCCACCAGGCCCAGCGCCGCGTCGCCCAGGAACTCCAGCCGCTCGTTGCTGTCCGCGTCCGCCAGGTCGGCCTCGTTGACCAGCGACCGATGTACCAGGGCCTGCGCCAGCAGCGACCGATCCTTGAACCGTACGCCCAGGCGCGCTTCCAGCTGCTCCAGCGTGGCGTTGTCCAACTCCAGGTTTCCCACGGCTCAACACCACGACCGTCGGCTGGTGCGGAAGAGTCGGTGAGCCAGGGAACGGAGGTCGGCGGGGCCCGCGCGGGTGGGCTGGAGGCGGCGTATCGCGGTCAGCGCGGCCGTGCCTCCTTTCGCCTCCCGATCATGCGCTCTGCGCGGCGGCCTGTTCCTGCACGCCTAGACACCACTCACGATACTTCGCCGAGCGGCCGCGCACGATGTCAAAGTAGAGATCCTGCAACGCGCCCGTCACCGGACCGATCTCGCCGTCGCCGATGATGCGTCCGTCGATCTCCCGGACCGGCGAAATCTGCGCCCCCGTTCCTACCAGGAACAGCTCATCGGCGATGTACAGCTCGGTGCGGTCGATCGGACGCTCGATGGTTTCGATCCCAAGGTCGTCCAGCGCAATCTGCATCACCGTGGCGCGCGTCACGCCTTCCAGGATGTCCTCGCTCAGCGACGGCGTCAGCAGCTTCCCGTGCCGCACGATGAACAGGTTCTCGCCCGAACCCTCGCTCACGTGCCCGTCGTGCGTCAGCATGATCGCCTCGTCGAACCCGGATTCCAGCGCCTCCGTCTTGGCCAGCGACGAGTTCACGTAAATCCCCGTCACCTTGCCTCGCGCCGGGATCATGTTGTCGTTCACCCGCCGCCACGCCGAGATCGTGCAGCGGATCGGCTTCTCGATGTCCAGGTAGTTGCCGAACGGCAGCGCGAATAGCGTGAACCCGTCCTCGATGGGCCGCAAACCGTCCGGCCCCATCGCCACCATGTTCAGACCCACCTGTAGCGCGCTCTTGAACGCCAGCGGACGCACATACACGTCCTCGCGGAAATCGCCCGCCCGCAAGACGTTCACGCAGATGTCGATGAGCTCGTCCACCGAATACTCGATGCCGATCCGCAGGATCCGGGCGGACTGGTGCATGCGCTCAAAGTGCTCGCGCACCCGGAACAGCAGCAACTGCTCCTCTTCGTCGTCCCAGTAGGCGCGGATGCCCTCGAAAACGCCGGTTCCATAGTTCAGCGCGTGCGTCATCACGTTGACCTTGGCGTCCGCCAGGTCCATGTATTCGCCGTTAAGAAACGCTTGCATCAGGACTCCCGCCAACGGGCTCACACCTGCAAAACGCGTGCAACCGCGTCACGCTCATAGCGCCGGCGCGGACGCGCCGCATGGTATCACCGGACCTGGGCCGGAACCGGCGCCTCGAACACCACCCGCCGCATGAACACCAGGTCGCCCCTTAGATCAAAGCTCTCGTAGTACCGCTCGAATCCCCACTTCGCGTACAGGCGACGCGCCGCCTCATTTGGCCGGTCCACGCCAATCGAAACGTGCGTGCACCCGCGCCTGGTGGCCAGCGCCGACGCGCTTCGCACCAGCCCCTCTGCCACCCCCAGCCGGCGGAACTCGGGCATCACCACCAGCGTATGCACGTACGCCACCGCCAGCCCGGCCTCGATCGCCGGGTCGATATGCCGCAGCCGCACCCACAGTTGCCCGATCGGATTCCCGTTGAAGTCCGCCACCAGCCCCCGCTGCACCCCGTCCGCCTGCTCCCGGAAATAGCGCCGCAGCAGCCGCAGCCGCGAGGCCCTGCCCGACGCCCCCCACAGCTCACTCAGCCGCCGCATCTCATCCACCTGCGCGGCCCGCACGGTCACAGGCACATCAATCCTGATCTGGTGCCCACCGTCCGCTGCCCGCTCCAAGCCCATCGCCTCACCCGCCCTTTCAAGCCGTAGGAGCCTACTCGGTTCGGCCGTCGTACGACCCCACTTCTTCCGCCTCCCCACCCCCACCCGTTCGTGGTGAGCCGGGCCGGAGTCTTTCGGAGAGCCTGCCGAACTGCCTGCCCTGAGCCTGTCGAAGGGGACCCGTGTCGAACCACACTCCCGAATTCAGCAGCAACCCGGGCTCCCTGTCCCAATCTTGCGTAGGGGCGGCGTCTCTGACCCGCCCGTCTTCCGGGCACCCCACCACCCCAAGGCCCCCGCATGTCGTCACCTCAATTGGGAGGTCGCTGCCTTAATCCCTCTCCTGGGGGAGAGGGTTGGGGTGAGGGGTCTTCCGCGCAACCAGCCTAGGGTTACGTAATGGTCACCCGCGGGAGAGGGCTAGGGTGAGGGTGGCTGCCACCCCCAGCACCCCACGTCGAGCCAGCCGCAACCAACGCCACTTAGACAGCCTCTTTCCCATCGGCCTGTCGGTGCGCTCCCCACCGCTCATTCCTCAAAACGATCCACGACCAATCCCTCCGCGCCGTGCACCCCATCCATTACCCTGCCGCCTGCCCAAAACCCTTCAACTAACACCCTCATGCGCATCGGCCTCGTCACCCTCTGCTCCCTGCGCGGCCAGATCGACGCCAACCTCCAAAAGATCGAAGCCTTCACCCAGCAAGCCGCCGCGAAACGCTGCGACCTCGTCCTCTTCCCCGAGTTCTCCGTCCACGGCCCCTGGGTCACCTACGACGCCGACGCCGACCTCGCCGAACTCGAACGCCAGTCCGAGCCCATTCCCGGCCCCTCAACCCGCCGCCTCACCAAAATCGCCGCCAGCCACGGCCTCGCCATCGGCGCCGGCATCGCCGAACGCGGCCTCGCCCCCAAGCCCTTCAACGCCTACGTGATCGTGGATGGCGAAGGCGTGCAACACGTCCAGCGCAAGCTGCAACCCACCACCAGCGAGATGGACTTCTACCGCGGCGGCGGCGACGACATGGCCCCGTTTCGCCTTGGCCAGACCTCCATCGGCGTCACCATCTGCGCCGACAACGAATCCCCCGCCATCCACGACACCCTGGTCGGCCTCGGCGCCCGCGTCATCCTCCAGCCCCACTTCGACTGCATCAAGGACTTCCAGAACGCCGGCCAGTCATGGGACCAGATCCTCGACTTCAACCGCCGCGACACCCTCAAGCGCCGCGCTGAGAACCTGGCCGAACGCTTGGGAGTCTTCGCCCTCTACTTCGACGCCAAGGACCCCCGCGCCGCCTTCCACGAACGCCCCCACTGGCCCCACCGCGTCACCGGCCGCTCCGCCGCCTTCGCCCCCGGCGGCCACCTCGTCGCATCAAACGCCGGCAACGAAGAGTCCCTCCTCGTCATCGACATCGACCGGCCGGGCTAGGCAAGGTCTGACCAGCACCTCGTAATGGCAGCGTTGTTGACCATCCACGAGGCAGTGGCCGATTGATCCCACCCCCGGCACCGCCTCCCGAGTCCCGACCATCCGCTCCTCCCATCCAACACAAACAACGTCCGCAACTGAACCACGGGCAGATTCACCACCCCGCCTCTTCCCGGCATGTCGCTCTCTCGGGGTGAGTCTCAGACGACTTGCTCCCAGATGCCGCGGCACGGTTGAACGTCAAGCGTCGTGATCAGAACGGGCAGGCAAGTCGAGACGCGGGCTGGTTCTGAGTCCACGCAGTCATTCAGCGCGCGCCGTTGATCGTCAGAATTACTTCGACTCCTATGGCCTCACCTGCACAATTGCCACCTGCGCCCTGATCTTCGTGACTGCTGAAATCCAGGGATCTGACCAAGCAGGATCAGAGCAACTTTCGAAAGTACACTGCGGACTCATCATACCCAAGGCGTTTGTAGAATGCGGCTGCTCTTCTCGTAGCTAACGCCACGATCTTGCTACCCCTTTTCCTGCACCATTGCTCAAAGTTCTCCATTAGAATCCTCCCTACTCCCTTGCCCCGAAAAGCTTCCTTTACGGTGATTTCCTCAACCCAGGAGACTCTTCCGTTTGCGAAAAAAGTATAGTGGTCAAACCCAAGGCAGTACCCGACGATCTCACCATCGACTTCGGCAACGATCAATTTCGCATCATCTTTTGAGACGATATCGACCAGCGCTGGGTCAAACGCCGACCTGCTGGGCGCGAAAGTCACGACGAAGTCTTCGGCGAGACCAAACAATACATCTGCGTCGTCCCGGTGCGCTTCTCTAACACTGACGATCATTAGCATCGTATCCTTCCATTGTCGCGCAGCATTGCTGCGATTGCCGACCAGAGTATCGTTCTGAGTGTTCTTGTCTTTCCCCATCCCGATGGACCAATTAGCGCGAAAAATCGAGATCTTGCCAGTGCCTAGTATAGCGGGCCGTGAACCGCACCATTGGGCGCAGGTCTGGGCTTAGTGTCGTGGGATTCAACTTACGGCTTGTCCCGATTGAACTCTTGCGCACCATTCAGTTCTTAGGTCATTAGAGCCGGAATAGGCGACGCGCAATAGCCAGGGCGTCCAGGTAAGTGTGTAGGCCTGCAAAGTACTCTACGCGCGTTCGCCTTCGTCTTGTCGGCGATCAAGAGTCTAGCGAGACTGGACGTACACGCTGAGAGATAGATGGCTACAGCGATTAGTCCATACCAAGTGTGAATGAGATAGCGAAACCTCGGAACGGTGAAAGTTTGGAAACCGGCTAGTCTGCAGGAGCCTGTTCTGTGGGCATCACGTTGATTCCGAGGCTGCGATCAAAGATGACCTGGAAGGAAGTTGTCGCCGTGCCATCTTCCGAGGTCGCAATGACGGTGATAACCGAGTCCTCTTCAGCCAATATTTCTGTTCTCACAGTAGTGGCGGGATTCGTGGGCGTGTAGGAAAGGGTGAGGCCATTTGGCCGGTTGGTGAGTATCGATGAGCCATCGAAGTCACTGTTGTTAACAAGAACCTGTCTGTTGTTGCTTCTTGGATTAGGAAGACTGAATGTCAGGGTAGCTACACCGGACCGCTTCGTGAGTCGGAACGTTCCGCTCAGGCCGCTGAGATCGTATACCGTGACTCGGCTTCCCGGACCTGCGTCCAAGATGAACTTGATGATTCGCGCGTCGCAAGGCGATCCAGGTTGCACTGCTATCAGACGCTCAATGTACTCGTAGTCGATATCCTCGACCCGATGTGTCGACGCGGAAGCTCTAGTTATGTCTTTGTGTTGAACGCCCTCCAAGTGAAAGCTAGACCTGATCTGTGCAGTGAATGCCGCACGAGAATGATTCGTACTTCGCTGGCCGGGCAGTACCTGCGTGAGGCACCGCAGGATGTTAGGAGAAGGCAAGCACGTTCTGAACACCGGAGACCGGTTCGTTCGTTCGGAAGTTTCAATTCTCTGTTTCATTGTCACAGTCCATCGCATCTCCGTGGACACAGTCAAATCGAGCGTGTTGTCTCGTAGAGAATGGTTCGTCAGGATTGCGAATCTGTATTCGCGCTGGTTTCGATGCGTTCTGTTCTTGGCGAAGACACTGCGAAGCATGAACTCGAGATCGCTCGATGACTCTTCAATGTACGCACGGCGGTCATCGACGTAAATCACCGGCCCGTAGACCACCGGAAGGTCTGAGCACTGAGAGATGTGTCCTGTCTCAGGGTTGCGAAAGGAGATTGCGTTTCCGAGTAGGCCCTTTTGGTCGTACGCCATAGCTCCCAAGGCTCGAGCGAATACGTGTGGATCGCGGATAGTTGAGATGTGATCGTAGGAAGGCTCCAGCGAAGCTCGCCACAAAGACCACTGTCTATTGTTGCAAGGCTTGATCGACGAGCACCAGATCAAGCAGCTGTCTCCGTAGGTCAGTGAGGACTCTTCAGTCTCCCTTACTCTCAAGCTTGTGATGGCGCTTCTAGCGATAGCCTTATCAAAGGGAAGCCTTCGGGTCTTGTCGGTATCGATTTGCCGCTCTTCGTCCAGGTCCGCCGGATTATCCAAGCGCTCCTCGACCCGCGGGCTGCTAACTACAACGCCCTCCTGCATATCCCATATGAGCGACGTACCGTCTTCGCGGTAGTAGCTGGGCGTGCAAAGCCGGATCTTGTCACAATCCTCCAGTGCGAATCTTCTCTCGCATCCCTTCACCAGTACCGGGACAGTTGGAAATTGGCTGCGTCCAAGCTGCGCAGCGCCGGCGGCCAGGCTCAGCTGGAAGGTTGTCACAGCAACTTCTGGTGCATAGAAGTCGCACGACATCGGTACAAGGCTCGACCCGTCCGACAATCCCTGGCCTCCGACGGAGTTCACCTGAACATCTCCACGTGAATGCTGCCCGCTGGCGGTCCTACCCGAGTGATTGCCAATCGGGTGCCAACTGTCCCGTCTCTGCCTCCTAGTCATCTTCCGTCAGCCTATCTGGAGTCCCGGCACGATTCGGAGGCTAGCTGAGAGACGGTGCGGTGGTGGCTGCATTACGGCACTCCCTGATTGGGCAACAGCGCGGAGCACAGGCGACGTGTCCGTAACAGCGCTCCCACCTGCGTCGTCGCAGCCGAGCATTCTGCGCGTTGCAGAAATTGCGAAAGTAGGCTCCGGGTCCGGAACCTTCTTGCTTCCGTGTGGCGCACTTCCGAGGCCATTTCAAAGCATTGACTGTCCAGACCGGACTCCGGTGGACCGAATGGGCTCCGAACCCACGATCTCGGCAATGCGAGTGCGGCGCTCGTGCGACTGTGCTGTCGGCCCTCGGCAGCACCAATCGGCATCGCGCCTCAACGCCGGCCCCGCCCTAAGCGCCACGCGAAGCCGATGACCGAGAGAACCACGGGAATGCTCAGTCCGAGAATCGGGCCTAATTCGGACGCCATGGCGGTTATCCGAGCAGCGCAATCAGGACAACCGTCACCGCGCCCAGCACGTTGATGACCACTAGCAGCAGCAGTCCGGCGAACCACGTGGTCAGTCGCGTCTCCAGGTTCGCAAGGTCGGCCTTCGTCGCCAGCCGGTCGTAGGCCCCTTCCAATCGGGCAAGGCGCTCCGCTTCTGTAGCCAACCGTTCCACTTTGGCGAAGGTCCCTGTACCGCGCCGATCAGCCAAGCCTCCGCGATGACCCTGGGGGTCCGACGGCCTACTCGGGCTTGGCCGGCAACCGTAGCAGGATGGTCTTGACGTCCTCCCGCAGACGATCCATATCCGCATGGAGCCGTTCGACCGAACGCTCCACCCCGGTCAGCCGACCTTCGACCCGGCCAAGGCGCCAAGCGACGCCAACAACCGAGAGAACCACGGGTATGCTCAGCCCCAGAATCGTGCCCAACTCAGCCGTCATGGCGGTTCCTCCGCATCGAAAGCCCCTGCACCCCGCCGTTCACCCGGCGCAGCCCAGAAGTCACCAAACAACCGCCCTTCCGAGATTCTATCCGAGGGCACTCAATCCCCAGCTCGTCGCCTCGTACAGGTATCACTTGCGGGTGTTTGCACTCGATCCCGGCGTGATTCGAGACTGGTAGGGGCGCCCCTCGTGGGTGCCCTCTTCCGTTCAAGGCGTCAGTCGGCCCGTCTCCGAATCCACTGTGATCTCGCCAAAAGACGCCGTAACAGGTGAAAACGGCATATTGGTCACCGACCTTCAAGAGATTCGTCCCGGCGGCACTGGTTCTGCGAGGTAATCAGCAAGTTCCTTCACTCACTCCGTTGCAGGCGCCCGTGCAGCGTTTCGGGGTGCCTATATACGTCGGCGCGCTTGGCCACCCGGACGATGTAAACCACCGGTACATTCCCCTGAATCTGGTACACGACGCGGTAGCGGCCAACCCGGATTCGCCACGCAACGTGGGGGCCGGTCATTCGCCGGCAGCCTGGCGGCTGGGGATCGCTGGCCAGGCCTTGTACGTGCGCGTTAATGCGCCGCTGGTCGCTTCGCGGAAGCCGTCGCAACTCCCTGCGTGCCGCGCGATGCCACTGGATTTCGTAGCGCCCAGATGATTTGTACATATGTTTACTTTTGTGCAATCATCCCTTGAGAGGCGCTGGATGCTCCTCACAGAGGAAGCTGGTCATGATTAAGGTGCGTGTCTCGGAGGCCCGGCGTGAGCTTTCCGAGCACATCAACCGGGTCGCCTTCGGCAATGAGCGAATCGTCCTCACGCGCCATGGCAAAGGCGTTGTGGCCCTGGTGTCCGTTGAGGACGCCGAATACCTCGAGCAACTCGAGCGCCGCGAGGACGAGGAGGACATGGCGATTCTGAGCGAGCGACTCAAGAACACAGACCCGTCGGACTACATCCCGCATGCGGAGATTGAGGCCGAGATCTTCGGTGACGCCGGTCCCCGATCCCGCTGAGGCGAGCCAGGTCGGCCGTCATGATGGCGGTCCCCCGTAGCGATAGCCCCCGACCCCGCCGTTCACCCGGCGCAGCCCAGAAGTCACCAAACAACCGCCCTAACAACATTCTATTTGAAGGTCTTCAACCGTTCGTGTTCGAGGTCACTGTCTTGGCTTGACAGGCTTGGTCTTCGTGTGGGCTTTATTTCATGAGTATTCTTCGAGAGCCGCCATTTGGAGTACTCGATGCAGCCGGACTATTCCCTCGGCAAGGCTGGCCTCCTGGTCGTCCTTGCGCTCATGCTGGCGGTGGCTCTGGTCCTGGTGCTGGCCGATCCGGACGCGCCCGACCCGGACAGGTGGCCGGGACCAGGCTGCGGGTCGAGCGATTCGAGCGTTTCACACTCCTGCGCTCCCCGGACCGTGACGTTTTCGAGCACATCATCGCCGGCCGCCGAGCTGTCGCCCGCCCGCCTGCCAGGCCAAATGAAGGCACTACCGCGTTCGAGGCCTTAACCGCCCGGCCCAGCTGCTCCGTCCCGTAAGGCCGCCCCTTGTGGGTGCCCTCTTCCGTTCGAAGCGCTATCGCCCGCCGCAGCAGCCTCGTAATGACTAAGAAGTCCAAGGGCGCGCCGCTCTTCACCCTCTCCAAGGGGAGAGGCAGAACCTGTCCTGAGCTAGCCGAAGGATTCGGGCGTCTTCGGCCGAAGTCGGTGAGGGGTCCGCCGCGCAACCACTCTGACCACGACGAGCTCTTAGGGGCACGTTCTACCTCCTCGGATAGACGCCCGTCTTAATCCCTCTCCTGGGAGACCCTTGCAAATCCCCGCCTCGACCTCGAAAGGGGGCGCTCTTGCTCCCTCTCCTCGGGGAGAGGGTTGAGGTGAGGGGTTTTCCGGGCAACCGGCCTGCGGGTTTCGCAAAGGTCTCTCCTGGGGGAGAGGGTCAGGATGAGGGGTCTTCCGATCGTGGTCTCCACGCCATCAAGCACGTTAGAGGGCAATCAACTTCAGGCCGCGCCGCTCTTCATCCTCTCCGAGGGGAGAGGCAGACTCGGGCGTCTTCGGCCGAAATCGGTGAGGGGTCTTCCGCGCAACCAACCTTCCCCATCCCAACCGTTCTGCCCCGCTCACCGCCCTCCCTGAAGTTCCGGATCTATAGGACGACGCGCTACTCCCGCCGCAACCGCGCCGTCACCCAGGTCTGCACCCCCAGCATCCGCTGCGAGGAATACAGCAGGAAGATGGCAAACAGCGCGCGCAGCACCACTCGCGGTAGCAGCTGCGCCACCTGTGCGCCCCCGAACCCGCCCACCAGGCCGCCGATCCCGATCGTCAGCGCCCGCCGCACGTCCACGTGCCCCAGCCGGTAGTGCTGCGTGGCGCCTGACAGCGCCGTCGGAATAATCACCGCCAGGCTGATGCCCTGCGCAATCACCTGGTCGATCCCCATAAAGATCACCATCGCCGGCACCATCACGATTCCGCCGCCCACGCCCATCGTTCCGCTCACCAGCCCCGCCACCACGCCGGTGATCACCGCGGCGATGATCCGCTCCGTGCCGTCCAGGTGCATCAGGGCCACGTCCTGCAGCGACACGAACATGCGCAGCGCCCCGGCCAGCAGCACCAGCGCGAATAGCCGACGCAACAGCTTCTCGTTGATGTAGGCCGTCAGCCGCGCCCCCACCGCCGCGAACACCACCGACGTAGCCGCCAGCGCCAGCGCCACCGACCAGTCGATCGGGTTCGAGGTGGCGTAGCGAAGAGTGGCCGCGAACGCCGTCGGTACGATGATGGCCAACGACGTCCCGTGCGCACGGTGCTGTGACATCCCCAGCAGGCCAACCATCAGCGGAATCAGGATGATCCCGCCGCCCACCCCGATCAGACCGCTGACCACGCCCCCGGCCAGCCCGATCCCGATCAGCACCGGGACCGGCGCCTGCCGTTCGGTCGTCGTCGCCGCGCGTTCCATCGGCGGAGTATATGGACCCCACCCCATCCGCGGCCCGCAGCCCCTCGCCGGCCGCCCACGCGCCTCGCGCTTGCCGTATGTCTACCAACAGTGTACACTGGACCCGATGTCCCCGCAACCCCCACTCCAAATGCCCCCACCCCACCCGTCGCCCACCACCGCCCCACCGCGCCCCATCCGTCATCCCGGCGTCCCCAGCCGGGATCCAGTCTTCGCCCCGTGCGCCCAGACCGACCAGGATTGCAGCCCGCGCCGCCTCAAGAGTTTTTTGGAAAAAACTCTTACGCGCGCAACCCCGCCCCACATTGCGCCCCAAACAGCCCGCACATGACTGACCTGCAACTCCCCGCCGAGCTCTTCACCGGCGCACCCCAACCGCTCCTCGACCGCGAGTGGCTCGTCACCAACGGCCTCGGCGGCTTCGCCTCCGGCACCCTCGCCGGAACCGCCACCCGCCGCTACCACGGCCTCCTGGTAGCCGCCGACCCGCCCCCCAATGCCCGCTGGGTGCTCGTGTCCGGCGCCGACGAGTTCATCCAGCGCGGCGACGATCCCGAAATCCCGCTCAGCACCCAGGAGTACGACGGCGGCGTTCTCCACCCCCGGGGCTACGCCCAAGTCAGCGCCTTCGCCCTCCGTGGCCAGCGACCCGTCTGGCGCTTTGACACCGACCTCGGGGAAATCGAGAAGACCATCTGGATGGAGCGTGGACGCAGTCGCACCTTCGTGCGCTACACCAACCACGCCCGCCGAAACCTGTCCGTCCGCGTTCGGCCCTTCGTTACGCTCCGTTGGTTTCATGCCCTGCGTCGCGGTGACGACCCTGCCTTCGAGGCGCTCCAGACTGGGCCCGGCTCCGTATCGGTGCGCGGACCCGGCGACGCTCCCTGCGTCCATCTCGGTGGCAGCGGCTGGCGGTTTGAGGCGCGTCCCGACTGGTATTGGAACTTTCATCGCCGGGTCGAGCGGGCCCGCGGCTTCGACGACACCGAGGATGCCTTTGCTCCGGGCGATCTCGTGGCCGAGCTGGTGCCCGGACAGTCCGTGACCATGCAACTCGCTGCGGACGAACTCCAGTCCGCCGCCGAGGTCGACGCTTCTCTGGCCAGGTTCGACGCGCGTACATCCTCGCTGGCCGCTTCGGCTGCCGACCCGCTGGAGCAACGCTTGCGCCTGGCCGCGGATCAGACCCTCGTGCATCGAGGGCCGTCGCTTCCCGGCTTCACCCCCGAGCCCAACACCGTCATCGCCGGCTACCCCTGGTTCGGCGACTGGGGCCGTGACACCCTCATCGCGTTGCCCGGTCTCTGCCTGGAAACCGGCCGTGCCTCCATCGCCAAGACGATCCTGCTTAATTACGCGCAAAACATCGACCAGGGCATGGTGCCCAACCGCTGGCCCGACGCCGGCGATGAGCCCGAGTACCACTCCTTCGACGCCGCCCTCTGGTTCGTCTACGCCCTGGCCGCCTACGTCCAAGCCACCGACGACGTCGAAGTCCTGGACGTGCTGGCCACCGCGCTGCTGGAAATCATCGAGTGGCACATCCGCGGCACCCGCCACGGCATCCACATGGATCCCGCGGACGGGTTGCTGACCGGCGGGGAGGACGGGCTGCAGCTAACCTGGATGGACGCCAAGTTCGAGGACTGGGTTGTAACGCCCCGTCGCGGCAAGCCGGTGGAAATCAACGCTCTCTGGTATGCCGCCCTCAAGTTCGCCGACCAGTCCTTCAAGCGCATCGGCTGGCGCGGCAGCTACGACGCCGGCGTTCTTGCCCTGGTCGAGGACTCATTCGCGACACGCTTCTGGAATCCCGAAACCGGCGGTCTTTTTGATGTCGTGGATGGGCCTGATGGCTCGGATCCCGCCATTCGCCCCAACCAGGTGATCGCCGTGGCGGTCGCCGGCGATCTGCTATCGCCGCAACAACGCGCCTCGGTCCTGGCGCAGGCTCGCGATGCGTTGCTGACGCCCGTAGGGCTGCGCTCGCTGGCGCCTTGTGATCCCGCCTATTGCGCACACTACGGTGGTGGTCCCCGCGAGCGCGACGGCGCCTACCACCAGGGTCCCGTCTGGAGTTGGCTGCTCGGCCTGTATATCCAGGCCAGCCTGGAGGCCGGGACCCCGGCCGACGAACTTCGCGGCATACGCGAGGCCATGTTGGCGCACTTGCACGACGGCGTGCTGGGCGGCGTCAGCGAACTCTTCCAGCCAGAATCCCCTTTCGCCCCTGACGGCGCGCCGGCCCAGGCCTGGGGCGCCGCCGAGTGGCTGCGGGGCTTGCGTCTGCTGCGAGCGGCCAATGGCCGCTGACCCCGTCGCGGACTGGGCGCCGCCGCCGGGCCGACACATCCAGGTTCCGGCCGGCGACTGTTTCGTCCGAGAGGCGGGGCAGGGCCGGCCAACCATCGTTCTGCTGCACGGTCTCCCGGACGACTCCCGCATCTATGGTTGCCTGCAGCCGCGCCTCGCTACGACCCACCGCACCGTTGCGCCTGACTTTCTCGGCTGGGGCACCTCGCAGCCGAACGAAGGGCTCTCGCTCGGTTTCGACATGCTGGACCGCACGCTTGCGCAAATCCTCGATGCGCTCGAACTGGAGCGCGTCGTCCTCGTGGCGCACGACATGTCCGGCCCCGCGGCTATCCGCTGGACCGCCGCGCATCCTGAGCGGGCACATGCCCTGGTGCTGCTCAACACCTACTACGGATGGAATTCCGCCCGCATGCCGTTTGCGCTCAAGCTGCTCCACCTGCCCTACGTCGGGCGCCTGGTCCGCCGCTTTCTCGACATCGGCCGTACGGGCTTGTCGTGGCACGTATACCGCTGGCAAGTCGGCCAAGTCTGGCCCGGTTGGACCGCCGACTTCGATCGCCTGCTACGGATTTTTCACGGCGTATTCCGCCACTCGCGGACAGCTCGACGGGCCTTTCATACCGTCAACGACGAGATCGTGGATCAGATCGACGCTAACCAACGCCGGTTGGAAACGCTCACCGCGTTACAGACGCCCACTCTTATCCTCTGGGGCGCGCGCGATCCCTACCTCAAACCTGCGGTCGCCCGCCAGTTCCACCGGCTCTTACCAAGCTCCGAACTACACATGGTTGCCCGCGCCGGCCACTTTGTTCAGCTGCAGGCGCCCGACGAGCTTGCTGACCGGATCCTGAGGTTTGTACGCGCGGCGGAGGTCTCACGCTAAGGCCGATGCCTCGGTGGATGCCGGCTGGAACGCACGGCATTGGTACCGCCGCGCCGCAACTTCCGCGTCTCCGCCTTCGCGTCATCCCGCGGCCTCGCCCGCACCCCCGTCACTGCCCGCACCCCACCTACAACAGCGGCCTTTTCCTCGTCCGTCAGCGTCTCCCACCGGTAGTTGTGATCCGACTTCCGAATGAATTCCAACAGCCGGTCTCGAAGCGCCGACCATCCGCGCTGCTGCCGCGCTCGCAGCGCGGCAAATCCGGGACGCCGCCGCAGCGCCTCCCGCGTATGCGGCAGGCAGAGCGGGTCGCCCTCCGCTAGCGCCTGATCCAGGTCGCGCTGATCGCCGTGCTGCGTCAACACGTCTAGCGCCCGGCCGGCCGCTGCTTCCTCCGCCTCGCACACCGGACACGTCGACGGCGTCCTCGGTCTCCGCGAGCCCGTCCTCGCCAGCCCGCGCAGCCTCGCTCGCATGCCGGTTGAACCGACGCGAACGTCCGAATCCGTGCCAGCAAGCTCCCTGACCAACGTATTCAGGATGTCCCGGTACGTAATGGCCACCGCCAGCGCGTCCAGCTTCTCCAGGAAGTGCCCGGCGTGCACTTCGCAAAACCCACGCGCCTCCCTGATATCGGCGCGCAGTTCCACGTCGTTGACGTGCTCGTAGATGTACGAACCCAGGAAGCGATCTGACCGGCGCGTGGCTAGCCGGCATATCGCACACCCGGGCCGCCGCAGAGCATCAACGAGGTCTTCGAATGTCGCTTCCGTGCTCACGTGCTGTCGCTGTCGGGTCGTATCCGTACGCAAGGTGCCACAACACCGCCGCGGGTCGCCGTGCCGTCGCCCGTATACTCTGGCCGCTCGCCTCCGGAACCGTTGCCATGCCCACGCACTCAATTGCAGTTATTCCCGGCGACGGGATCGGTCTTGAGGTCATTCGCGAAGGCCGCCTCACTCTCGAAACCCTTAGCGAGGTCACCGGCGACCTGATCCTGGAGTTCGAGGATTTCCCCTGGGGCTGCCAGTACTACCTCGATCACGGCGAGATGATGCCCTCCGACGCCCTCAAGACGTTGGAGCAATTCGACGCCATCTATTTCGGCGCCTGCGGCTTTCCCAGCGTTCCAGACCCCATCTCCCAGCGCGAGATGATTCTGCTGATCCGCCAGAGCTTCCAGCAATACGCCAACATCCGCCCGGTCCGCATCTGGCCGGGCGTCCCCAGTCCGCTCGCGCCTGACCGGCTGGAAGGCATTGACTTCATCTGCGTCCGCGAGAACTCCGAGGGCGAATACGCCGGCGCCGGTGGTCGCGTGCACAAGGACACGCCCTACGAGGTCGCGCTTCAGACCACCGTGTTCACGCGCGTAGGTGTCGAGCGCGTGATCCGGCACGCCTTTGAGCTGACCGAGCGCCTGGGACGCCGCCACGTCACCAATGTCACCAAGTCCAACGCCCTGCAGTTCGCGCCAGTTTTCTGGGATGAGGTGTTCGACGAGGTGGCGGGCGCCTACCCGGCGATCACGACCGACCGCAACCTGGTCGACGCCTGCGCCGCTCGGATGGTGGGGAATCCTCAAACGCTGGACGTGCTGGTTGCCTCCAACCTCTTTGGCGACATCCTGTCCGACATCGGCGGCGCGCTGATGGGCAGTCTGGGCGTGCCGCCCAGCGCCAATCTCGGTCCAGGAACCGGTTATCCGCCGATGTTCGAGCCGGTGCATGGCTCCGCGCCCGACATCGCGGGACAGGAGATAGCCAACCCGCTCGCATCCATTTGGTCGGCGGCCATGATGGTGGAGACCTTTGGCGATCTGGAGGCCGCCAACTTGCTGCTGGATGCCCTCGCGGACGTGACCCGTTCCGGCGTGCTCACCGTTGATCTGGGCGGCACGGCCTCCACCGGGGAGTTCGGTGAGGCCGTGCGAAGGGCACTCAAGGCCCGCGCATCCTGAAAGGAACCCTTGTCGGGGTGTCCCCGCCTGCCTACGATTGAACGCCTAGGCCCACGACTGCCGGCCGCCATCGGCCGACCTGATCCTCAATGTTCGGCATAGGTGTCGCCGAGTTTTTTGCCGTTCTGGTCCTGGCGCTCATCGTGCTGGGTCCGGAGCGGCTGCCGCGCGCCATGCGCACGCTCGGCCGCTGGGTGCGTCAGCTGCGCCAGATGACGCGCGAGTTTCGCAAGGAATTCGCCGAAGAGTTCTCCATTCTCTACGAGGAAATGGACGTCCTGCGTCAGGAAGCCGAGAACACGCGCCAGGAGCTGGCCGACATCCGCTCCGAACTCTCGGACACCCTGCAAGGCGCCGCGGACGACGTAAACGTCGCGGGCCGCGGGATCGCGGAAGACCTGCGCGGGGCGGTGAGCGCCACTGGCGGCGAGGCTGAAACGACGACGACTGACTCCGGCGCAGCAGGCCCAGGACTTCCTGCAAATGCCTCCTCGTCGGCTCCGGCCGCGGGCGGCTCGGCTCGGCCGGCGCTTCCCGCGCCTGAGACAGTTGAAGCATCGGCGCTCCCCGCGCCTTCGGAGCCTCTGCCGGTTGCCGACGCCATGGCCCTGGCGATTCAGGACACGTTCGCGCCCTCAACCAACGGCCAGGCCGACGAAGTCCCACCGGTCGCCGCTGTCGAAGCAGCGCCCGAGTCAGCGCCTCTCACCGCGCCGGAGAGCCCGCCGCCGCCGGCGGGTCAGCGACTCTCGGCTTACGCCCCCGACGTCAACGGTCCGACGGAGCCGGAGGCGCCCGCCCAGCCCATTGAGCCTGCGCCTGTGGCGGCGCCGGTCCCCGAGCCTGCGCAGACCGCCGCATCGGTGGCCACGACACCGGACGAAGCGGAAGCGCCGGCGGCAGCACTCGGCCCGCCGACGCCTGGCCTGCAGAACCAGATGGGCGGCTTTATGCGGCTGATGGTGATGCAGGCGATCGAGGCGGATCCCGACTTTGCCGAGCAGGCCGAGGCCGCCCTGCGGAGCCAGGCCCGCGCTGACGCCGAAAGCCTGGGCGACCTGGAAGACCCCGAGCCGGTCGATATCGCGCAGGCCTGGGCAGCTCGCCGCCGTCACCTGGTCCCGCACGACGCCGTTGAAGTGGATCAGCGCGCCGAATCGTCAGCCGTGATCGAGTTTGGAACCTGTCCCTACGGCCTGACGCCGGGCAAGGACCATCCAGTCTGCAGTGTCAGCAACGTCTACGACGACGAGTTCTTCAAGCGGTTCGACATGAAGGCCACGTACACCACCCGGATGAGCGATGGCGCCGACCGCTGCCAACTCATCATCCTGACCCATGCCCGCATGCGGCAGTTTGGGCTGAAGATCGAAGACGACACCAGTAGCCGGGACGAAGCAACCGCCGAGCACGAGGCCGTGTTGTAGCGGAACGCGATGAGACGAGGATGGCCTTTAGGCTCCGCGTGTCCGTGGCCAGGCCCCACCGATTGGTCGTGAATCATGGCTAGCAACCAGCGCACGACAGGCCGCCGAGCATTTGGGGTTGCTCTGGCTGCCGCGCTTCTCGCTGCCTGTGGCGAAACGGCGCCAGCGCCGAGCGGGGTGTCGGTCGATCCGTCGGACGCCGAGCGCCGGGTGTACAAGGACACGGTCGCAGGAATCCTGATTGACGAGCGTGCTGCGTTCGATGCTTTCTTCGGTCCCGAGGCCGACGCCTGGGCCACGCTCGAGGGTATGGTCGGCTCCGAGGATCGGACGATTGCGTTTCACGACGTGATGAGCGACGCCCAGGCGCGCGCCGCCAAACTGGAAGCCCCGCCACTGGCAACGCTATTCCACGGGACGTTCCTCGAACACTTTGACCGCTTTGTTGGGGACGCGGAAGCCATTCGCGATGCCATCCGCTCCGGTCAGGCAGATCGCGCCCTACAGATTTATCAGCGGCTCCGCCGCGGAGCGTTCGAGCGCCTGGATTTCCTCGCCGACCGGCTGGCGCTCATAGACGGCTGAGCCGCCAGCCGGTTGGCGTGGATTACGCCGCGGGTATATTAACGCCCCGGCGGGTGGAAGCTACGAATCCGGTTTTTGGCTGGACCGATACCTGTCGCGGAGGCGAGTCCGCCGCCGCTCACGGCTGGGTGCGTCGTCGGAGTGGCCGTTTCGCCCGTTCGCGCCGTTGCCATTCCCACCGTAGGCGTACGGCTGTGGCTCGGCGTCGGCACCAACCAGCACGCCGCCTTCGGGCAGCGCCTTGAGCCGGTTGCCCTCGGCGATCTGCTCGTCCCAGCGCTGCACCATGTCCTCGACATCCTGGCCGTCTACTTCGTCGTTCGCAATCAACTCCTGCGCCAGTTCATGCACTGCGCCCGAGTATTCGGAAAGCAAACCCTTGACCTTGCGGTATTCCTGCTCCAGCACCTGGTCGATCTTGCGCTTCATGCGCGGATCGTTGGCGTCCACCATTGGGCCGAATGGCAGGGACGAATAGAAGCTGCCGTCCATGCCCCAGAAGCTAAGCATCTGGAAGGCCAGGTGCGTGGCACCGGCAAAGTCGGACGTGACGCCCAACGTCTGCGACCCCAGGAACAGTTCTTCGGCCGCGCGGCTGGCCAGGCTTACCTGAATGCTGGCCAGCAACTCTTCGCGAATGAGAACGCGCTTTTCCTCCACCGGCTTCCAGGCCGCCAGGCCCAGGGCGTCGCCGTGACGAATGATTGTCACCTTAGTCAGGCGTTCCCAGTCCTTGAGCTTCACCTGTGCGATGGCGTGACCGGCTTCGTGGTAGGCCAGCCGCCGCCGGTCCTCCTCAGTCAGCCCGCGAATCGGTTCGCGCAGTCCCCACTCGTGATTCTCACGAGCGCGCGTGAAGTCGTCGTAGCTGATCGCGTCGCGACCGTCGAAGTGCGCGTGAATTACCGCTTCGTTGATCACGAACTTAATTGCCACGGGCGTGTAGAGGATGGTGTCGTTCGCCATGCGTTCGACCGGCATGTCCTCGTGCCGAACCTTGGCCAGGTAGTACTCGATGATGTCCTTGCGCCCATCCAGGTCCGGCAGGTCAACGTGAATCTTGCGGTCGAACCGGCCAGGGCGCAGAAGCGCGTGATCCAGCGCAGACGCCAGGTTGGTGGCGCCCATCGTCAGCACGATCGGCGGCATGGCTCGGGTCTTGCGTAGACCAAGCGTTCGGAGCAATCGCGAAACCCAGCCGTTGTCAAAGTTCGGCGGGTCCATTTGCAACAGCAATTCGTTCAACAGGCCAAAGCCCGCGCCGCCGCCGAACAAGCCGCCCATCATCATCCCGCCGCCCGTCTGTCCGGCGCGGGCCATGCCGATGGCGTCGATTTCGTCGATGAAGATGATGGCGGCACCGTACTTGCGCGCCATCTTGCGAGCCTTGCCGTAGAGCATCCGCACCCGCAAGTTGCCGATGCCCATGAACATGTTCTGAAACCCCGGCGCGGAGGCGTAGGCGAATGGGATACTCGCCTCGTTCGCAATCACCTGCGCCAGGTAGCTCTTGCCGGTGCCCGGCGGGCCTTCCAGCAGCACGCCGCGGGTAATCTCACCGCCCATGCGCTTGAAGGCTTTCGCGCCTTGCAGCAGCCGCACCACGCGCCGCGCCACTTCCAGCACCTGGTCGTTGCCGCGGTAGTCGGTGAAATACACCCCCGTCTCGCCGGGCTGCACCCAGTAGACGCGGCCGCGGCCCAGAATGTAGAAGAGCGCGCCGAACTGGACGACCATGAACGTCATGGCGAACAGCAGTTGGAAGAGGAAGGCCAGAATGCCCAGCGTGATTTCCGAGGCGTTTGTAAGGCCAAAAATCAGTAGGCCGGTGAGCCCCAGATAGATGAAAATCGCGCGCCAGTGCTCGCGCACGAACGTAAGTGGACTGCGGCGCATATGCGCTTCACGCCGCAAGTCGGAGCTCATGACGTCAGAGTCGATGGAGGCCATTGCCACACCTCAGTTCCGGGACATTCGTTCCCGGCGGGCGCCGGACACCCGGCAAGCCGCCCGCGGGGAGTATTGAAGTATAGCTGCGACGCAGGGGCCGTAAGGTGTCGAACATTACTCCCGGACGAGATATACAACCGTGATATCGCGCATCGACGCGGTCACTGCGCGCCTCGATCGGCGGCCGGTTCTCGCTGCGCTTGGATTGGCGGCTCTGGCGGTTGCGCTAACGCTGCGTTCGCTTGAGGGCAAGACGTTTCTGTACGGCGATCTCCAGCACTTCTTCGCGTTCGCGGAGGTCCTCTATACACCCGACCACTTCG
Source organism: Chloroflexota bacterium (assembly GCA_028874315.1). Taxonomy (GTDB): domain Bacteria; phylum Chloroflexota; class UBA11872; order UBA11872; family UBA11872; genus UBA11872. The sequence goes on along the minus strand of JAPPKM010000019.1, from coordinate 15,122 downwards.
ACTATTACGCCAGCGTGTCGGACCAGACCTTCACGTACGCGCATCTTCCGCTCTTTCCCATGCTTCTGGCCCCCCTGCAGCGAGTGTTTGACGCTCAAGGCTGGGACCGAATTCTGGCGGTCAAGGTCATCGTGCACATTTTCGAGGTCGCAACGGCCTGGCTCTTCATACTCCTGGCCCACAAGCAAGGGTTGTCCCGGCCGTTGTCGCTAGGCATTGGCGTTCTCTGGTTGTTCACGCCCTGGGTTTTAGAGGCGGGAGCCCTGAACGGCCATGCCTCGGCTGTTGCGGCGTTTTTTTTGGTGGCCGCGGTTCTCAGGCTCGCGATGCCCTGGCAGGCGGGTGCGCTGTTAGGCCTGAGCATTGTCACGCGGTCCGAATTTGCTCTGCCGGCCCTGGTGCTCGCCGGTTACTACGCCCGCCGAGGGCCTCGGCCCCTTGCCGACTACGCAACCGGCGCGGTGGCGATCGGTGTCCTGGTGGTTGGACCGTTTCTGATTCGAGACGCGGCTGCCGTGCACTGGGCCGTCGTCGGACACCTGCAAGACCGGGGCGATGGACTACCCGTCTTCTGGGGATTCACACGCGCATTCGGAGTCGAGATGCCCGATGCGCTTCGAGGGCCGCAGGATTGGCCAATGCTCGTGGTCCTGGCGACTGCGCCGCTGGTTGGCTGGCTGAGCCGTGATCCTCGCTGGGGCATGTTCCGCGTGTCGGTGGCCTATGCGTTCGCGCTGCTGCTCGGCCATGGTCGCTACTACGTTCTCCCTCTGACGACCGGCCTGATCCTTGCCGCCCGACCTCGGGTCGCTGCGTGGATCATCCCTGTCTATCTCGTGGAGTTCGTGCTGCCCCTCACGCGACCTGTTCTCTGGGTCGTGCGCACACTCGCTGCGCTCGTGCTGGCAACCTGGCCGCTGATCAGGCTCCTATTCAGGCGGGTCGGCGATCCGCTCGAACGCCCGGAGGCGGCCGGGTCGTCGGCGGACAGCTAGGCGCGGCCGCCGGCCCTCCTGTCGGCCACGTCTCAAACCCCTGCCGCCGATGCAGCTAGCGAACCAGGGCACGTAGCTCGGAGAGGCTGGCGATGACGGCATCCGGGCTGATGTCGCCCGTGGGCGGGGTGGCGTCGCGGCTGAGCCAGATGGCGTGGACGCCAGTGTTTTGGGCGCCGGCGATGTCGGAACTGAGGTTGTTGCCGACCATGGCGGCGTGGGCGGGGTCGCAGTTGAGCTGTTCGAGGGCGCGTTGCATAGGCGCCGGGTGGGGCTTGCCGATGCCGACTTCGCCGGAGACGACAATCGACTGGAAGTAGGGACCGACGCCTGAGGCGTCGATCTTGAAGTGCTGGAGGTCGGGGGCGCCGTTGGTGACGAGGGCAAGGGGGAGACGGCGGGCGAATTGCGGCAGGAGTTGGGCGGCGTCGGGGAACATGGCGTTGCGACTGCGGCGTTCGCGGCGGAAGCGGTCGGCGAGAACTACGGCGTAGTCGGGATCGTTGACGCCGTGCCGGGCGAGGGCGCGGGTCCAGGCTTCGCGGCGGTAGGCGGGGGCCCAGGCGTGGAGGCGCTGGAGGTCGGGGGCGTCGCCAGTGAAATCGGCCCAGAGGCCTTCCCATGAGCTGATGCCGATGGACTGGCAGTAGGCCGCGTGGTCAGAGGCGTGCCAGATCTGGCGGGCGCAAACGCCGGCGGAGCGGGCGACGGCGGCGGGGTCGAGGCCGTAGCGGTCGGCGACGGGGGCGCAGGCGGCGAGGAAGGCGGCTTCGGAGGCGCTTTCGTCGGGGATGAGGGTGTCGTCGAGATCGAAGAGGAGGGCGTGGAGGTGCATGGGGGCATGGTCACATAGTGAAAGGTTGGTGACGGTTAGGCGCCGGGTCTTGACGGGTGGGGAGTTGGTGGCGAGTATCGGGCAACAAGGAGGGGTTCCATGGCACAGGCTGTCCTTGACGCGCCGGCGGCTGCGGAGGCCGCGAACGGCCGTACCTCGCTGACTGTTATCGACTGCGACGTTCATCCGTATCCGAACACGATTCACGACCTGACCCCGTTCATGTCGGACCGGTGGGTGCAGTACATCAAGCAATCCGGCTTTGCGGCGCCGCCGGGCACGCAGTACCCGAAGGGCTACGAGAATGCCGCGCGACGCGACGCGTGGCCGCCGAACGGGCTAAAGCCCGGTGCGGATCCCGACTTCGTTCGTGAGCAGCTGCTGGACGAGTGGGACATGCAGTTTGGGATCCTGACGCCGCTGTACGCGGCGGGTCACGTGCATAACGACGACTTCAGCATCGCGTTGGCCCGCGCAGTGAACGAGTGGCAGCGGCACGTGTGGCTGGACAGCGACGAGCGCTGGCGGAGCTCCATCACGGTGACGCCGCAGATCCCGGAGGCGGCGGCGGAGGAGATTCGTCGCTGCGGCAAGGACGGACGATTCGTGCAGGTGATTCTCACGGTTCGCGGCAACGCACCGTACGGGAAGCGGCACTACTACCCGCTGTTCGAGGCGGCCGCCGATATGGACCTGCCGGTTGGCGTTCACTTTGGCGGGTGGGGGAACCACCCGATTACGGCGACCGGCTGGCCGTCGTATTACCTGGAAGACCATACGGGCATGACGCAGGCGTTCGAGGCGCAGGTGTTGAGCCTGGTGTCGGAAGGCATCTTCGAGCGGCTGCCGAACCTGCGGATTGCGCTGATCGAGGGCGGGTTCTCGTGGATGCCGCCGCTGATGTGGCGGTTCGACAAGAATTACAAGGGGCTGAAAGAGGAAGTGCCGTGGCTGCGCAAGCTGCCGAGCGAGTACATCCTGGAGCATTTCCGGATGACGACGCAGCCGATGGACGAGCCGCCGAACCCGCAGCACCTGCTGCAGATCTTCGACATGATCGGGCGGGACGACTTCCTGATGTTCGCCACCGACTACCCGCACTGGGACTTCGACGCGCCGGACCGCGCGCTGCCATCGGTGGTGCGGGGCGAGCTGCGGCAGAAGATCATGGCGGACAACGCCACGGCGTTTTACGACTTCGAGCGTGCATGACGTAGGGGCGCAGGCCGACTTCGAGGTCGGCCAGCCCACGCGCGTCGAGATCGAGGGCCGCGGCTTTGTGGTCGTGAATTCGGGCCGGGAGTTTTTTGCCGCCCGTGACGTGTGCGCCCACCAGGGGGCGCGGCTATCGTCCGGCCGGTGCAAGGGCAACGTTCACGCGGAGTCGGTAGGCAGCCACATCGAGTACCAGATAGGCGGACGGACGCTGCTGCAATGCCCGTGGCACGGCTGGATCTTCGACATGGCCACCGGCCGCGCGCTGGCCGACCCGGAGCGGGCGCGGGTGCGCGTGTACCCGGTGCGGGTGGCGGACGGCCGCGTGCTTCTGGACCTGGCGTAGTTCGAGCGTGTCCGCCGTAGAAGGCGGTTTGGATGGGCTGGTGCATTGCATTCACGCGTCGCGCACGGCGGCGGCGCTGGTCCTGACGGGGGGCAGGACGGGGGCGATTCCGTTGTTGCTGCGGCGGCCAGGTGGGTCGCGCACGGTGCTGGATGTTGCGGTGCCGTATGGACCTGCGGCGGTGGCGAATTACCTGGGCGAGGCGCCGGCGCAGGCGTGCTCGCCCGAGACGGCCCAACTAATGGCGCGGCGGGCTTTCGGTCGGGCCGTGGAGCTTCGACCCGATGCCTCATTCCCGGTAGTCGGATTGGGGGCCACGGCGGCGCTGGCCACGGACCGGGTGCGGCGGGGAGAGGACCGGCTGCACGTGGCAGCGTTTGATGGGTCGCGAACCGTTGCACTCGAGTTGCAGTTCTCAACCCGTCACGCCAATCGGCAGGCGCAGGAGAGCGCCGCCGAGCGAGTGATCGTGGGGTTGTTGGCGGACGCGGTGGGTGTGGCCCCCTGGCGCGAACCGGCCGGGTCCGGCCTTGCCTCCGTGAGTCGCAGAGTCCTCATCGACGCTGATGAATTGGCGGTCGTCCATGACGGCACACAGCCCTGGGTGACCGCCTACCCCGACGGCCGGCGGCGGCCGGGCGGACAGATCCCGACGGCGCTGGTGCCCGGGTCGTTCAATCCGTGGCATGCGGCGCACCAGGCGCTGTTGGAGGCGGCGCGGCGGCGGTTCGGTGATCCGGTCGCGTACGAACTGTCGATCACCAACGTGGACAAGCCGCCCTTACCCACGGTCGAGGCGTTGCGACGAGCCGCACAGTTTCGTGGTCGCGCTGGCCTGGTGCTCACGGCCGCCCCGACCTTCGTGGAAAAGGCCCGCCTGCTGCCGGGCACGGCGTTTGTGGTTGGGGCCGACACGGCGCGACGAATCGTGGATCCGGTCTACTACGGCGGAGTAGAGGCCATGCACGGCGCGCTGCGCGAGTTGCGGTCCGTGGGGTCGAAGTTTGTGGTGGCCGGTCGCCTTGAGCACGGCCGCTTTCTTCAACTGCGCGACCTGACGATGCCTTCTGAATTCGCCGGGTTGTTCGAGGCGATTCCAGCCGGGGAGTTGCGAGTCGACGTTTCCTCCACCGAGTTGCGCGCGGGAAGGCCGGCCTCGGGCTGACAAGAACTGTCCCGCCGGAGCCGATGGTCGTCTACCATCGACGCACGTCCCCCAATCTCCGAACCGAGCACGGTGTCGGAACCCGACCCGACCGAGGCCTCGGCCTCGCCGTCCGACCAGCAGACACCAGACCCACGACCGCCCGACCCACCGGCTAACGGCGCGTCCGCAGCCGGCGAGCAGCCGGTCTATCGCTGGTCGCCGCGGACGCGGCGCACGGTGGCGATGTTCATTGCGATCCTGGCGGGTCTGGTGTTGTGGGGCGCGCGGGAGATTGTGGGCCCGTTTGTGTGGGCCGGAATCTTCGCGTACGTCTTCAACCCGGCCGTTAACGGGCTGGTGCGGCTGGCCCGCGTCCCGCGTCCAGCGGCGGTGGCGATTTTCTATGCCCTGGGTATCGGACTTCTGACCCTGCTGGGCTTCCTGATCATTCCGCGTGTGGTCGACGAACTCGACCGTCTGACGACGGAGCTTCCGTCGATTATTGCGGACCTCGAAACCGCCCTACCCGCAGAGTTCCTGGGGCAGCCGCTGGTTGTGCAGGACGTGATCGACGGGCTGACAGCGGGCGCGACGAGCATGCTGACCGATGCCTCACAGGCGGTCAGCGCGTTCCGCAGTGCCTTCAACCTGCTCATTCACGGTGTGCTGGCCGTGGTCGCGGCCGGCTACCTGCTGCTGGCCGGTCCCGAGCTCTTCCGGGGGCTCCTGGAACGGATTCCACCGGGTCCGCGGACCGAGACCGAAGAGTTGATCGTCCGCATCAACAGCGTCCTCGGCGGGTTCATCCGCGGCGAGATCATCCTGGTGGTGATCATGAGCGTGACCACGTTCATCGGGCTGTCGATCATCGGCATCCCGTTTGCCGTGATTCTGGCCATCGCCACGGGATTCCTGGAGTTGATCCCGGTTTTCGGCCCGATCATGGCGGCCATTCCGCCTATCGGATTGGCCCTGGTCACGGCCAATAACTTCGGCTGGCCGGGTTGGGTGGCTGGTGTAGTTGTGGCCGTGATGTACACGGTGCTGCGGCAGCTCGAGGACTATTTCGTGATTCCGAACGTGGTGGGCCGGGTGGTGCGCGTTCATCCGCTGATCGCGCTCTTCGCCATTTTTGCGGGTCTGCAAATCTGGGGCATCACGGGCATGGTGATTGCCCTGCCCGTGGCCGGTGTGGCGCGGGTGCTGTTGGGCTACGCCTACCGCCGTACCGTCACTTCGCCGCGGAGGCCGTAATGGCCGGTCGCAGGGCGACGGTTCGTTGTTCGTGGACGGCCTGGACAGGAACCTCCGATAGCCGGCCTGACTCTGGTCAAGCGGGGTTATTCTTCACGCGGCAATTTCCGTGAGCAGCGAGGGGCGGATGTCCGCAGAGATCGGCCTTGGGTTCCTGGGATTGGGAACGGTCGGTTCGGCCGTGGTTCGAACGGTCAGCGAGCGAACCGGCTTTCTGGAGCGCCAGATCGGCCGCTCGTTCCAGGTTCGGCGCGCGCTGATCCGTGATCCCAACCGTAAGCGGGACGTTCCGCTTGACGAGTCTCAGCTCACCGTCAACGTGGACGACGTGCTCAACGACGAGACCATCGAAGTCGTGGTTGAACTGATGGGCGGCGTCGAGCCCGCGAATACGTACATCAGGCGGGCGCTCGAATCCGGCAAGCACGTGGTCACCGCCAACAAGGAAGTGATGGCCACGCACGGGATCGAGTTGCTGGAACTGGCCACGGCGCAAGGTCGCGATCTTTACTTTGAGGCCAGCGTGGGCGGCGGCATCCCGGTGATCGGACCGTTCCGCCAGGACCTGGCGGCCAACCAGATCCGTGAAGTGCACGCGATCATCAACGGGACGACGAACTACATCCTGACCGAGATGGCCTCGGGCGGTGTGGACTTCGAGGCCGCCCTGGCCGACGCGCAGCGGTTGGGATACGCCGAGCCGGACCCCACCAACGACATCGAAGGCATCGACGCGGCGTACAAGCTGGTGATCCTGGCCTCGCTGGCGTTCAACTGCGCCGTCAGCCCTGAGGATGTCTATCGCGAGGGCATCACGCGCATCAGCGCGGCGGACTTCCGGTACGCGGCGGAGTTGGGCTACGGCATCAAGCTGCTGGCCATCGCCAAGCGGGCGCCCAACGGCTTCGAGGCCCGGGTGCATCCGGCGCTGATTCAGCGGGACGTGCTGCTGGCCCAGGTGGACGGGGTTTTTAATGCCGTGCTGCTGGACGGCGATTTGCTGGGCCGTGCTCTGTTCATCGGCCGAGGTGCAGGCCCAGAGCCCACCTCGAGCGCCATCGTGGCCGACCTGATCGACCTGGGACACAACATTCGACGCGCGGTGCACGACCGGATTCCCATGTCGCTGGACGGCGACCTTTGCGTCTTGCCGATGCCGGAGGTGCGCTCGCGTTACTACTTCCGACTCTGGGCGAAGGATCAGCCGGGGGTCCTGGCCAGCATCGGCACCGTCTGCGGCGAGCACGCCATCAGCATCGCCTCGGTCATCCAGAAGGAAGTGGACGAAAACGCGGGCCGCGCGGAGCTGGTGTTCCTGACGCACGAGGCCCAGGAAGCGGCGGTGCAAGGCGCGCTGTCCGCCATTGCGGATCTGGACGTGGTGGCCTCGGTCGCCAGCGTGATTCGGGTCGAGGACCTGGCGGAATGAACGCCTCCCCGCGTCCGGGGGTAATCGAGCGTTATCGCGAGTTCCTGCCCGTAGGCGAGGCCACGCCGAACCTGACCATCGGTGAAGGCGACACGCCGCTGATTCGCGCCGCGTCGCTTGAGCGACGTCTGGGTGCATCTGAGGTCTGGCTGAAGCTGGAGGGCTGCAATCCCACCGGCTCGTTCAAGGATCGCGGGCTGGCGGTGGCGGCGGCCAAGGCCATCGAAGAGGGCGCGCACTCCTTCATCTGCGCCTCTACCGGGAACACCGCGGCCTCGGCGGCGGCATTCGGCGCGCGGTCGGGGACATCCACCGGCGTGATCATTCCGGCCCGCGGCGTGGCGCTGGGGAAGGTGGCGCAGGCGCTGATCTACGGCGCGCGCGTGATTCCGATCCAGGGATCGTTTGACGACGGCCTGGCCGTGGTCCGCGAACTGGCGTCGCGTCCGGGCGTGGCGCTGGTCAACTCGGTCAACCCCTATCGCCTGGAAGGCCAGCAGACGGCCGCATTCGAAGTTGTGGATACGCTCGGCGACGCACCGGATGAGCTGTACATCCCGGTCGGGAACGCGGGCAATATCACGGCGTACTGGATGGGGTTCTGCGCCTATCAAAGGGCGGGCCGAGCCAGGCAGCTACCCGTAATGCGCGGCTACCAGGCCGCGGGTGCGGCGCCAATTGTGGGCGGCGAGCCCGTGGAGAGCCCAGACACGGTGGCCTCGGCCATTCGGATCGGCAATCCAGCCAACTGGGAGCCCGCGGTGCAAGCACGCGACGAGTCGGACGGGACGATCGAAGCGGTTGGCGACGACGCAATCGTGGAGGCCTACCAGTTGCTGGCGGCGGAAGAGGGCATTTTTGTGGAACTGGCGTCGGCCGCGTCCGTGGCGGGGCTGCTGTACCGTGCCAGGGGTGGTGAGGTCATCGGCGACCGTGTCGTGTGCGTCCTTACAGGCACAGGTCTAAAGGATCCCGGCGCCGCAGTGCGCTATGCGCCGAAACCTGCCGAAGTCGAGGCCAGCATCAACGCGGTCGCCGAGGCTCTCGGCTGGAGCACCGTCTAGCGTTTGATGGTCGGCGGCTAGACGGCGGGCTTACGCCCCACCGTCGTCCACGAGTCCGTCTCCGAGCACGACGTTGTCGATCAATCCAATCCCACCGATGTCGGCCGCTACGGCGATAACCAAGGGTGGGCGCGCCCTGCCGACCGGTTCCAGTGTCAGGGCGTGACGGACTTCGGCATATTCGAGCTTTGCCAACGGCTCGGCTCGGATTGTCGTTCTCACGAGTTCCGCGAGGGCCGCTGGCGATCGCTCGTCGTCGTCCCACGCATCACGCGCGGATGCCAATCCTCGCCAAAGCGCCGTGGCGGCCTGTCGCTGATCGGGTGTGAGCCGAACATTGCGGCTGCTCAGCGCCAGGCCGTCGGGGTTCCTGACCGTGGGTACGATCACCGGGTCGATCGGCAGATTCAGATCCTCCACCATGCGGGCGATGACGCGGGTCTGTTGCCAGTCCTTTTGCCCGAAGTAGGCGCGGGTCGGCCTGGTGAGGTTGAAGAGCTTGGCCACGACGGTGGCGACGCCCGCGAAGTGACCGGGACGGCGGGCGCCTTCCAGTTCGGCCGCGATGGGTCCAGGATCGATCCGGGTGCCGAAGCCATTGGGATACATCTCCGACACCGGTGGCGCAAATACCAGGTCCACGCCGCAGGCCTCGAACGCCGCCAGATCCTCCCCTTCGTCCCGGGGGTACGCGGCATAGTCCGCTGGATCGTTGAACTGCGTTCGGTTGACGAAGAGCGTGGCCACCACCGAACGCTCGCGCCGGCGGGCCGTCCGCAACAGCGCCCGGTGGCCCTCGTGGAGCGCGCCCATGGTGGGGACCACACCCACCGTTCCGGGCAGTCGTGCCCGCGCGTCCCGCAGACTTGCTCTGGTTCTGGCTACGATCATTGAACGTGGCAACCGATTGAGCGCGTCCTGACGCGCCCCCGATACTGCACATCATGGCACCGAATCACGCGCCGGATCCGGTTGAACTTCAGCACGCCCTTGCGGCTGAATTGCCGCCAGACGCCCTAGGTCGCACCGATCCTGAGCGTGACGTTGTCGACGGGGTCCGGCCAGCGCTGCGCGCGCGGCTCGACGCACCGGACGCCGTGGCGGCGACGCTGGCGGTCTGTCAGCGCCTGGGGGCCGTCGTGGTCCCACGCGGCGGCGGGACGCACCTGGGTATCGGCGCGCCCCCCGGGCGCGTGGACTTGCTCCTGGACCTGAGCGGTCTCGACGAGGTGATCGAATACCGCCCCGAGGACCTGACCCTGGCGGTGGCGGCCGGCGCTCGGTTAGCGGACGTGCAAACGCTGCTGGCCGAGGCCGGACAGATGCTGGCGCTGGATCCGGCGGGCGCACCGGCCTCCACCATCGGCGGCCTGGTGGCCGCCGACCGGTCCGGTCCGCGCCGCGCCGGCTCGGGGACGTCGCGGGACCTGGTGATCGGCCTCGAAGTCGCCGGCGTTAACGGCCTGGTCACGAGGTCGGGCGGCATGGTGGTCAAGAATGTCACCGGCTATGACCTGCCCAAGGCGCACATTGGCGCGTTGGGAACGCTGGGGATCATTACCCGCGTTAACCTGAAGATCACGCCGCGTCCGTCGGTGGAACGCACGCTCGTGACTCCCCTGGCCAACCCCGCAGCGGCCGGATCGGCCATCGGGGCCGTGATCGACAGCCCGTTGGCGTCCAGCGGGATCGACCTCGTGCAACGCAGGTTGACGCCGGACCTCGACGTCGGTGGTCGAGCCGCCTGGCTGCTGGCGATACGCGTGGCTGGGACCGAGGGTGGCGTTGGCGCACAGCTGGCGATGGCGACTCAGTCCGTCGCCCAGCACGCCGATGGCGTGGGCGTGACGCTGGATGGACAGGCCCAGGAGCGCTTTTGGTCTGATGCCGACGCGCTGGCGCGTCCGCCCGACGACCCGGGCAGCCAGACGACCTGCCGCCTGAGCGCGCTTTCCAGCCAGACGCCGTCGCTGCTGGGCAGCGCGGCCGAAATTGGCGGGGACCTGGGTCTCCGAACCGTCGCCAGCGCGCGGGCCCTGAACGGCGTGTTGCGCGTTCGGGCCAGCGGCACTGACGCGGCGGACGTTCTGACGACGTTCGTGCAACGTCTGCGCGCTTCGGCGGAGCGGTTGGGCGGCGCGCTGGTGATTGAGTCCGCACCGGTGGCGGTGAAACAGGCCGCCGGGGTCTGGGGTGTCGCCGCCGACGCGCCCGACGTGCAGGCGATGGACGCGCTGCGTTCGGCCTTCGATCCAGGTCGGATAATCAATCGCGGACGCTTTGTGGTGACCTGAGGATGACGGTGGAACCCGCACGGTTGGGATTTTCGGAGGTGGACGCGCCGGAGGCGTCCATTCTGTCCACCTGTGTGCACTGCGGGCTGTGCCTGAACGAGTGCCCGACCTATCGCGTGCTGCGAGTTGAAATGGACTCGCCGCGTGGGCGCATCCAACTCATTGACGCGGTGCAGGACGGGCGGATGGCGTTGGACAGCCCAGCCTTCCTTCGACATACCTTTCAGTGCCTGGACTGCCGGGGGTGTGAGACGGCCTGTCCGTCCGGCGTGAAGTACGGCGCCCTGATCGAGTCGGTCCGGGCGCAGACCGTGCAGGCCAAGCTGCTGCCGAGGCGGCGTCGCATCGCGCAGACCGTGCTGCGGGTCGTGTTCCCGCGGCCGAAGCTGCTGCGGCTGGCCGCGCGCGGGCTCTGGCTCTATCAGCGCAGCGGGTTCCAGGGGCTGGTGCGGAAGCTGGGCGTCCTGCGCTGGATTGCGCCGCCGCTGGCCGCGGTGGAGGCGCTCTCGCCCCCGGTTTCCGATCGGTTCCTGCAAGCGTCGGACTTGCGATTCGTGCCGGCCCGCGGAGAGCGCCGTCGCTCGGTCGCCTTTATCACCGGCTGCATTATGAGCGTTTCGTTTGCCGAAGCCCATCGCGCCTCGCTGCGGGTGCTGGCCCACAACGGCTGTGACGTGCATATCCCCGAGCACCAGAGCTGCTGTGGAGCGCTGCACGTGCACGGTGGCGACCGCGCAACCGCTCGGGAACTGGCGCGGCGCAACATCGACGCGTTTGATTCGGCCGATTACGAGGCCATCGTCATCAACTCGGCCGGCTGTGGCTCCATGCTGAAGGAATACGGCGAGTTACTGGAGGACGATCCACGCTATGCCGCCCGTGCCCACGCCTTTAGCGAGCGCGTGCGGGATTTGTCGGAGTTTCTGGCGGAGATTGGCGCGAGGGCCCCGACCGGGACCGTCAACGCACGTGTCGTCTACCAGGACGCCTGCCACCTGGTGCATGCCCAGGGCGTCTCGCAGCAGCCGCGCGACTTGCTCGCCGCGGTGCCGGGGGTCGAGCTGGTGGAGATGGAGAATCCCACGGTCTGTTGCGGCGCGGCCGGGCTGTACAGCGTGACTGACACAGAAATCTCGCTGGCGATCCTTGAGCAGCGGCTCGACGCGATCGAGGCCACGGGGGCGAAGGTGATCGTATCCGCCAATCCGGGTTGCCTCTTGCACATCCAGTCAGGGGCTCGCAGGCGCGGGTTGGACCTGACGGTGATGCACGTGGCCGAGTTCCTGGATAAGGCCTACGCCGCATGAAGCGCCCTGAGCGAACTGCCTGGACCCGGATACCGGACGGGAAACCGCAATGACATCGGGTCAACGTTCCGTCGAGCGCGGCGCCAGCCGGGGCGCATGGGCGCGGCGTCAGGCGGCGGTGGACGCTCAACGGTCGCGCTGGCACGACGAGCACGAGGCTGAGGTGCGGGCCGAGCAGGAAACGCGGGCGGCGGATATCGCGGCGGGCCGCCGGCCGACGCCGCGCAACATCTGGCGCGCGTTGACCTCCAGCCGAACCTTGACCTCGTTTGTGATATTCGGCTTCCTGCTGGCGGCTGGTGTGATTCCGGCCGTGCTGGCGCTACGAACAACCCAGGAAGAGGGCATCGAACCGGAACTGGTTCGCCGAATTCAGGTTGGCCTGCAACAGGGGTCCAATCTCGACGGCGAGGGGTTCGATCTGCTGGAACTGGTCAACGGCGGAGAGTTGCTGTCGATCACCTCCACGGCCGAAGGCGATCACGGCCCCAACAGGCTTCAGGACGGCCTTTTCGATCCGCAGTTCAACGCCTGGCGGTCGGCTGGTCCCGACTTTCCGTTGACCGCGATCTACCAGGTGCGGTTTCGTACGCCGGTTCGCAAGGTGATTATCTGGAACCACCCGCAAGAACCGCCGGCGAGTTACATCCGGGAGTTCGAAGTGCTGGCCTCGCTTGAGGATCCGCGAACGCATCCCGACGCGCTGGTGAGCATCGGTCGGTTTACGGCGGCCGATCCAGACCTGAAGCTCGTGTTCGACGTCGATACGCCGGTACCGATTCGATACGCGGTGGTGAGGATCTACTCGACGTTTGGGGCGGCGGACTACGCCTCGGCGGCCGAGATCGGGCTGTTCAGCGAGGACCGGGATCCGGAGCAGGCCCCGCTTCCAAGGCCGCCGGCGCCGCTGAACATTTAGCCGCGCGTCGCCGGGTCCTTCGACACCGAGCTGAGCCGACCGTCCTTCGTGATCGCCTGGACATCCGGCCGCCAGCTGGTGGGATTCCCCGCTTGCGACCCCTCGGACGCGCATCGGCCCAGAACTCCCACGCTGACTACTCGCCAGGTATTCGGATCCCGCGGACTGTCCGTACGTGCAGGAACCGCCAACGAGCGCGATTCGACGTGAAGCCAGGTGGTTTAAGACGCCCGGAGCTGGAAGACCGCCTCAATCTCGCACGGAATGTCCATCGGCAACGTGCTGCAGCCTACGGCCGAGCGGGTGTGCCGACCGGCCTCGCCAAACACATCCTGCATCAGCTCCGAGCAGCCGTTTACGACCAGGTGCACGCCAGACTCCGACGGCGCCGCATTGACGAAGCCGACGACCTTGATGACACGTTCGACCTCGTCCAGGCTTCCGACGGCCTTCCGGACTTGCGCCAGGATATTGAGCCCGGAGTCGCGCGCCGCGCGTGCTCCAGTCTCGACGTCGTACTCCTCGCCGACCCGTCCCCGCCAGTCACCACCGGGCGGCTGACCCGCAATCCAAAGCAAGTCGCCCGTGCGCAATGCCGGGACGTATGCCGCCATCGGCGTTGGCGCCTCAGGCAGCGTGATGCCAAGTTCGCCCAAACGAGCTTCGTGCGACACAGGTCACCTTCTCTGACGCCTGACCGAAGATGCGTGGATTGTAGGCGGCTCGCGATTCGTACGCCCTCACGCGCGTGAGCGGCCCCACAGGGTTCAGGGAGTCGTCGACCCGTGCGCCGGATAGCTTGCGGTGTCAAGGGTAGCCGTCCAGAGCTGTTTGAGGTTTGTGCCGGGAACGGCAGGGAAGGGATTGAAGTGGGTGAGGTCGTGGAGGATGAAATTGGCGCCGGTTAGGGCGGCTCGGATCTGTGTTTCCTGGTATGAGCGGGCGATCAGCGTGTCGTGGGCGGGTGGATGGTCCGGGCGTTCGATGGTTAGGTGCATGGTGGTTTGAGGGCCGTCGGCGTCGAAACGGCGGTGGAGGGTGAAGTTGGGCCCGACTTCGGTAACCGGATTGCGCCAGAGGGTTTCGAACGCGTGTCTTGAATTGAGATCGAAGACGAAGACGCCGCCCGGGCGGAGATGGGCGGCGACGCGGGTGAAGGTGAGGGAGAGATCGGACGCGTCGAGCAGGTGATTGAGGCTGGCGTAGAGGCAGGTGACGGCGTCGACGGGCTTATAGGTGTCGAAGGTGCGCATGTCGGCTTCAACGAAGGTGATGGGCCGGCCGGCGGCGCGGATTTGGGCCTGGTGGAGCATGGCGGCGGAGAGGTCGATGCCGACGACCTGTGTTCCACCGTGGGCCTGGAGGATTGAGTGGATTCCGGTGCCGCAGGCGAGGTCGATGAGACGCCGCGGACGGCCGACGTGGGCGGCGACACGCTGGTTGACGCGGGGGGCGACGAGGATGGCGTATTGGAGGCCGTAGAGGCGTTGCCAAGCGTCGTAGATTTCCGCGAATGCGCTATACGGCGGAAGCCGGTCCTCCGACGGGTGTGCTGCGCTCAGTCGCGGCTCTGCAACCAGTCGGGGACGTCGCCAGCGGCGATGCCGTCATCCCACGACCTGGAGGCGTCGGCGAGATTTTCGCCGTCGAGGGACTCGGTGACAAGGAGGGGGGCGCGGAGGCCGCCGTCCGTAACGACGACGGACCTGGCAATGACGGCGCCGGTGGCGCGGATGTTGAGGACGGCCTGGACGCGGCCAGCTTCGATGCGGTCGGCGCGTACGGTCTTGCCGCTGACGCTGACGGCCTGCATGAGGCCGACGACTTCGATTTCTTTGTCGGACGAAACTGTCGCGCCCTGGGCTTCAAGGGTTTCGCCGTAGATGGCGGCGTCGACGATGGTGTCGCCGGAAACGTGGAGCTGGTCGCCTTCAACAATGATGCGGAAGCCCGGAAAGATGATGGGTGTGTCGACGCGCGTGGTGGCGGCGGGGATGCGGAGGACGGTCTGGCCGTTGACTTCTTCGGTGGTGGCACCCGGGGGAACGATGGAGCCGCGGGGTGATCCGACGGACTTGATTTCCTGATAAAAGACGTCGCCGGTCATGAGTAGGCTCCGGGCCGAAGATGCCTGGTAAGGATAGCTATGGAGCGAGCACCTGTGTTGGGTGTCAATGGTTAGGCCAAGGCCGGCCCACCGCGAACGGGGGTTAGTTGATGCGCCAGTGGGGTGGGTGGTTGTGGAGGACGCGGTGGACTTCAGCGGCGCAGTGGGCGGCGGTGCGGATGTTGGTTTGGATGGTGATGCCGGCGACGT
>JAPPKM010000069.1:50029-53574 GCA_028874315.1 Chloroflexota bacterium | reverse complement strand
GGACGTCGGGGTCGATCAGGTCCAGCTTTTCGCCCAGGGCGAGGCGTAGCTCGCCAAGCGCGGCGTTGGCGGTCTCGCGCTTGTCGGCTACCAGGCAGACGAGGTCACCCTGCTCGGCGCCGGCGGCCGTGGCCAGTTCGCGGAGGGCGTCCTCGCCGAAGAAGCGGGCGAGGGGCGAGCGAAGGGTGCCGTCGTCGTTGAGGGCGACGGTTGCCAGGCCGGCGGCACCGTTCGCCTTGACTACATCCTGCAGCCTGTCGACCTCGCGGCGGGTGAAGGCGGCGGATCCGGGGGCGACGACAGCCTTGACGACGCCGCCCGACTGGACCACCTGGTCAAAGACGCGGAAGCCGTGGCCGGCGGCCGCGGAACTGACATCCACCAGTTCCAGGCCGAAGCGCAGGTCGGCCTTATCGGTTCCGTAGCGCTCCATGGCGTCGGCGTAGGTGATGCGGGGGAACGGTACCTGCAAGAGCCGCTTGGTGGAGAGTTCGCGGGCGAGTCGCAGGTAGAGCGTTTCAATGAGCTCGAGGATGTCCTCGCGCTCAACGAAGGCCATCTCGATGTCGAGCTGGGTGAACTCGGCGGTGCGGTCGGCGCGCAGGTCTTCGTCGCGGTAGCAGCGGGCGAGCTGAAAGTAGCGGTCGAGCCCGGCCACCATGAGGAGTTGCTTGAGTTGCTGGGGCGACTGGGGGAGGGCGTAGGCCTGGCCGGGGTAGTGGCGGCTGGGGACGATGAAGTCGCGGGCGCCCTCGGGCGTGCTCTTGACCAGGGTGGGGGTTTCGAGTTCCAGGAAGTCTCGTTCCCAGAGGAACTCGCGCATGACGCGGGTGACGTTGAAACGGAGTTCGGTGAGCTCGCGCATGCGGATTCGGCGCAGGTCCAGATAGCGATGGATGAGGCGGACGGACTCGTCGATGTCGCGGTCGGAGGTGATTTCAAAGGGCGGGGGCTGGGAGGCGGCGAGGATCTCGACCCGTTCGATCTCGCCTATTTCGATTTCGCCGGTCGCCAGGTCGGGGTTGGTGGTACCGGCGGGGCGTTCGCGGACCTGGCCGGTGACGGCCAGGACGTACTCGGAGCGGACGCCCGAGGCCGTTTCGTGCGCTTCGGCGTTGTCGTCGCGGTTGATGACGACCTGGGTGATGCCGTAGCGGTCGCGGAGGTCCACAAAGATCAGGCCGCCCTGGTCACGGCGGCGGTGCACCCAGCCGTTGAGGACGACAGTCGAGCCGGCGTCAGCGCGCCGCAGCGCGCCGCAGGTATGGGTGCGGCGCGACCAGGTGGATGCAGGCAACGTGGACATGGGGACCTCCGGGGTGACGAATGACGACGGCATTGGCAATGATCGGAAGGTACGGCCGCGGGAGCGCGGCTAGGTATTCAGCGAGGTTGCGATCCGCTCGGCCGAGGCTCTCCAGAACTCGACCTGGCGGGCGCGCGGCGCGCCTTTCAACTCAGTGGCCTCCTCGGCTTCCAACTGCTCGAGCTCGGTGTGCTGGCCGGTCATGAGCAGCCCCAGCTTGGCGAGGGCGTAGGCGTAGTCGGCGTGGTACTCGAGCATGTAGGCGAGGATCGAGCCGGATGTGCGTTCCATGCGGGCAACGGCCGCGGAATCGGAGAGGAGGCGCGCCAGATTGGAGAGGGGGCGCCTCCAGCCGCCGCCGATACGGATTTCGACTTCCATGGGATCGAGTCCCTGGTTGGCCGCCATTTGCGCCCAGCGCTGCGCCAGCGTCTCAAGGTCGAGTCCTTCAATGGGCGGGGGGTGTTCAAGGGCGCGAGCGACGGCGCCCCAGTCGATTTCGACTTCAGGATACAGAACCTGACATTCGTCCCGGACTTGCTGGGTGAGGTGGGGACTGTTGCCGAGGTAGGCAAGATAGCGACGCCGAGGTTCGGCCTCGGTCGGCTCGGCGACCAGCCAGGCTGCCTGGACGCGGCGGACGCTGCCGTCGGGATTGCGCTGTTCCTCCGGGTGCCATCGCACGGACGCGGGCATACCGTCTCCAGGCCGCGGTGTTGGCCCCGCTAGTTCTTACCTTGCGGGGCCATGATGATGCTCAAGACGCGGCCGTCCTGCTCACGGGTGATGTCGCGTTCAATCACACCGTAGGGCTCGAGGCTGGTCTTGACGCGCTCAAGGACGCGCAGCGCGACTTCCGGGTGGGCGAGTTCGCGTCCGCGCATGCGGACCCAGGCTTTGACCTTGTTGCCCTCGCGCAGGAACTTCTCCAGGCGCTTGATCTTGAACTGAATGTCATGGTCGCCGGTGCGGGGGCCGAAGCGGACTTCCTTGACGGTTCCGGCTTTCTGACGCCGCTTGTTTTCGGCCTGGCGGCGATTCTGCTCGTAGCGAAACTTGCCGTAATCGAGAATCTTGGCGACCGGGGGCTGGGAGTTTGGGGCAATCTCGACCAGGTCAAGGCCGTGCTCGCGCGCCATCTCCAGCGCTATTGGGGTGGGGGTGATTCCGATCTGGTCGCCGTTTTCGGCAATCAGACGGACTTGTCGAATGCGAATCTGTTCGTTGATTCGCGGGCCGCGAGGCCGCGGCCGCTGGTCAGCGCGGGGCGATGGTGAACGCAGGGGCAACTCCCGAAAGTGGCAGGCGACGAGCCGTACTTCCTGGTCACGCTAGCATAGGGGTATGCGCGCGACAATGTATTTCGATCCATTAGTTCGTGGGGTCAGACCCCGCCGCGATTTGCGACCACCATCCACCGGAACTCATGGCGCTGGCCGTTGACGTAGGGTCGGCCGCCCTCAGTGGCGGTATCACGCGGCCGGACAGTCCCCGGGTCCAGGCCCAGCGCGGGCCGGCGGACGGCCGAGGCCTCGGCGACCTCTACCTGCTGATCCAGGGCGGCGACGACCGACTGGCCGCGTCGTTCGGCCAGGCTGTGGCCTCGAGCTACTTTTCGAACGAATCGGACGGGATCGCCAGCGCGTTGGTGCAGGGCATGCGCCAGGCGGCACAGAGCGCGGCGATCGACCTGGACCCGATGAGCCCCAACCAGACGCTGGGAGCCACAGGGGCCGTCCACGCCGGCGACCAGCTCTACCTGGCGCAGTTGCTGCCGAGCCAGGTCTTTGTGTTGCGCGATGGCGTGCTGAATGCGCTGCCGGAGGAGCCGCAGCCGACCAGCTTCGGCGATCCAGCCCCGGAGCAGGATGTGGAGATCTTCCGGGTGGAGCTGGACCCCGGCGATGTGGTGGTGCTGGCGTCCACGGAGTTTCGGCGGGCGCTGACGGAGCGCGAGATTCAGGGACTCCTGCAGGGCCGGAGCGCTCAGCGCGCCGCCCACGACCTCTGTTCGGTGGTAGCTCAGCGTGGCGGCGCGACGTGCGACATCGTCGTGCTCAGCGTCGGCGCGGAGACGACGGGCGTCGCAGCGTCACCAAGTGCCGACGCGCACTGGATGTCGGCAGGCTCGACCTCGGCTGTGTCCACCAACGGATTGGCCGGCCACCCGCAGACGCCGGCGCCGGCCCCGGCGCCCCCCCAACCCGCGCCAGCGGAGTGGACAAAACCACCCCCCCGC
>JAPPKM010000069.1:0-50019 GCA_028874315.1 Chloroflexota bacterium | reverse complement strand
ACAATGCGCCCCGGCCCTCGTTTGGGCGGCGGGCGCCCCCGGGGCGGGCCCCACCCCGTTTTGGCCCGCCCCCCCCCCCCCGCGGGCGCGGGCGCGGGCGCCGGCACAACCGGAGCCAGCGTTGTCGACTCAACCACGCCAGGGCCTGATCGGCGCCCCGCGGCAGCGCTCCCTGGGTCAGCGGATTGTGTCGCTGCCGGTGACGCTGCTCCTGATGCTCCTGGTGCTGCCGGTGATGGCGGTTCGCGGACTGGTGCGCATGGTGACGGGGCGACCCGACCAGGCGCAGCCAACCATGCCGCCGCCGGCCGCACCGATGCCGGCCCCGGCCAACGCGAGCGGAGGCGTGGCGGAGGACGATTGGGAGAGTCTTCGCACGCTCCGCGCGGCTGGGCCTCGCGGTGCAGAGAGCTTGCAGGCCGGGTCGCCGCCGTCGCCGCCAACGCTGAGCGCCGTGGGCCAGCCGCTGCAGGGCAGCCAGGATCCGTTTCGCTACCGGCCGCGGCGCTCGTTGCCCGGTCCGGGAACGCTGCTCTTCGCCGTCTCGCTCGTATTGCTGGTGGTGATGGGCACCGTGTTGTTTTTGCGCAATAGCGAATCGGCGACGGTATCGACGGATACCGACGCGGCTGAAGGAGGGCTGGCGGGTCAATCGGGCGAGGCCCAGTCCACGGAGTCGCCCGCGGTTGGACCCGAGCGCGCCACCGCGCTGCTGGCCGATGCCGAAGCCCGCTACCGCGAAGCGCTGGACCGGGATCCCGATGAGAATCGCGCGGCCACGCTGCTGGTTCTTCGCGACGCCAAGGACCTGGCGAATCAGGCGTTGGAGGCGGACCTGGTCGGCACGCAGGCGCCCGACATCAACCGGCTGCTTAGTCAGATCGGCCGCGAAGAGGATCGCCTGAACCGCGTTCGAACGGTGGTGACGAGCGCAACCATTGGAGACTTCGACAGCGCCGGCGTGGGCAGCGCGGCCGAGCAAATGGACGTGCGGGTCGACTCCAAGTACGTGATCGACGCCACCACCGGGCGCGTTGTGTCGTTCGTGACCGCCAGGCAAGGCGCGACGGTGCTCCGCAAGGGTGACGTGGTGAGCAGTATCACGGTCCAGGATCCGATAGCGGTGGTGAATCGGGCCCTGAATGTGCTGGTGCTGGACAGCCGCTACAACCTGGTGAGCCTGCTGCCGGACCAGAATCCGAGGCTGCTGAGGATCACGGGAACCGAAACATGGCGGACGCCGGTGGCGTTCGACAATTTCAACAACAACTTTTACGTCCTGGATCCCGGCGCCGATGCGATTCACAAGTACCAGGCGACGGCGGGCGGTTACGAGGTTGCGCCCACCCCGTATGTCTCGGCGAGCGCGGACGTTGACCTCAGTAACGCCATTGACATGGCCATTGACGGCGATATTTTCGTGCTGAAGTCCGATGGATCGGTCTTGCGGCTGCGGGGCGGGCAGCGCGAGCCGTTTGAGAT
The DNA here is from genome assembly GCA_028874315.1 of Chloroflexota bacterium. Taxonomy (GTDB): domain Bacteria; phylum Chloroflexota; class UBA11872; order UBA11872; family UBA11872; genus UBA11872. Next base: position 48,537 of record JAPPKM010000069.1, on the reverse strand, counting down.
CAGCGGCCTCGATGGCAACTCGCCGAAGGCTACGCGCCTATTCACCGAGGTCGAGACGGACAGCCTCTACCTGGTGGATTCGGCCAACAAGCGGATTGTGGAAGTCGACAAACGTGAGGAAACGGCGGGTGAGTTTGTGCGGCAGTTCAAATACGCCGGTTCGGACGACTTCTTCGCGGACATCCGGTCAATCTGGGTAAGCGAGATTGACGGCAAGCTGATCGTGCTGGGGAAGGACTCAGTGCGGCAGTTCGTGCTGCCAACGATTCAGGACGAGGCGTAGTCTTCGATTAGTTGCCTGCGCCGTGGTGACTGGGTGCAGGACGACGCCTCAAGTGGAGCGGGGAACGGGAATCGAACCCGCGTTTTAGGCTTGGGAAGCCCATGTTGTACCACTCAACTATCCCCGCCAGCCGCCACTGCGCGCGACGCTCCTAATGTGACGGCGCTGACGCGGGGCGTCAATTCGCCGTGGCGACCGCGGAGCCGTTGGGCGCCATTCGGCTATAGTGCCGGACCTTCTCGGAATGCCATCCGCGGGACGCGCCGTCCCGTCTGAGAGTCCGTATGCAAGACATTCGTACGGTCGCGAATCAGATCATCGACAACGTTGCCACGGTCATTGTCGGCAAACGGGACGCTATCGAACTTGCGGTGGTCGCGCTGTTGTCGGACGGCCACATCCTGATCGAGGACGTGCCGGGGGTTGGAAAGACCACGTTGGCCAAGGCGATCTCGCGCTCTGTCGGGCTGAGTTTCAAGCGCGTGCAGTTCACGCCCGACCTGCTGCCGAGCGACGTTACGGGAGTGACGATCTTCAATCAGAAGACGAGCGAGTTTGAGTTTCGCGAAGGCCCGGTGATGGCCCAGATCGTGCTGGCGGACGAAGTCAATCGAGCCACGCCGAAAACGCAATCGGCGCTGCTGGAGGCGATGGAAGAGCGCCAGGTCACGGTTGACGGCGAAACCTACGTGCTGCCCGAACCGTTCCTGGTGCTGGCGACGCAAAACCCGATCGAGTACGAGGGCACGTTTCCATTGCCGGAGGCGCAGCTGGACCGCTTTCTGATGCGGGTGAACCTGGGCTACCCGGACCGACAGGACGAGTTGCGGGTTCTGGCGACACGACAGCGCGAGCAGCCCATCGACGACATTCAGCAGGTCGTGACGCTGGAGGAAGTCTTTGCTGCGCAAGAAGCCGTGAAGGACGTGTATGTGGATCCGCTGGTGTCCAGTTACATCGTGGATGTCGCGCGGGCGACGCGCGAACATGCCGACGTGTACCTGGGAGCGAGTCCGCGCGGCAGCCTGGGCCTGTTTCGCGCGGGGCAGGCGCTAGCGGCGATCAGCGGGCGCGACTACGTGGTACCGGATGACGTGAAGCGGCTGGCCGAGTCGGTGCTCTCGCACCGCGTGATCGTGAGCCCGGCGGCGCGCATCCGGAGCGTGGACACGCGCGCCATCGTGGCGGACATTCTCGACGTCGTGCCAGTGCCGGGCGCGTCAGCCGCCTGACCAATGGCGGGCGAGATTCTGGAAATCGCCCTGGTCGCCCGCCGTATCGAGCCCTGGGACTGGTGCGGCGTGGCGGCGACCGAAGTGGGCCTGGTGAGCGCGACGCTGGCGCACGCATCGGAGGCGGCCTGCGTGGACGCCCTGCGCGCGGCCTCGACGGCGGCGCGCAACCGATCCCGCGGCGCCCAGCGTCTGCATGCACGCCGGGTGGTGGAACCATCGACTGCCGCCGCGGGGTGGAGCGCCCACCAGATTGCCGGCAACGGGCTGGAGCAGCTGTGGGAGTACCTGATGACGGGACGGCAACGCCTGGCGATTCCGCTGGATCGCCGCGCCGGCACCGAGTTTCAGCAGCGAACCTGGGACGTCCTGCGCGGCATCCCATTTGGCGAGGTCCAGAGCTATCGCTGGGTTGCCAGTGAGCTGGCGAAGCCACGGGCGACTCGCGCGGTAGGGACGGCCATTGGGGCGAACGAGCTGCTGGTGTTCATTCCCTGCCACCGGGTCGTTGCCGCGCGTGGGCTGGGTGGCTATTCGCGGGGGCTGGACGTCAAGCGGCGCTTGCTGGCGCATGAGCGAGCATGGCCGCGGACGCCACCGCTGTTTGCCGGGTGAGCCCACCGCGAGGTCGACCGGTGGAGACGGACGGCTAGGCCAGTTCCGTCGCGTCCAGCCCAATGTCGACGGCGCGGGCCGAGTGGGTCAGCGAGCCGATGGAGATGTCGTGGACTCCGGTTTCGGCGTAGGCACGCACGTTGCCCAGGTTGACCAGGCCACTCACCTCCAGCCTGACGTGGGCCTCCGCCCGGTGGACGGCGGTCTGCACCGCGGCGGGCGTCATGTTGTCCAGCAGAACGAACTCGGCTCCGGCGGCCAGCGCCTGGTCGAACTGGTCGAGGGTGTCGACTTCGATCTGAATTCGGACGCCGTTGGGACTGGCGGACCGGGCGGCGCGCAGCGCGGCGTGGACGCCACCGGCCGCGGCAATGTGGTTGTCCTTGATGAGGATGGCGTCGAATAGCCCGAAGCGATGGTTGATGCCGCCGCCCATGGCCACGGCGTATTTGTCCAAGGCACGGAGACCCGGGACGGTCTTGCGGGTGTCGAGGATGCTGGCGCCGGTTCCGGCGACCGCGTCGACGAACGTGCGGGTGCGCGTGGCGATGCCGCTGAGGCGCTGTAGGAAGTTGAGGGCGGTGCGTTCGCCGGTGAGGGCAAGACGGGCGCTGGTGTCAATGTATCCAGCGACCTCGCCGCTCTGAATCCGGGAGCCTTCCTGGATGGCGTCGTCGAGGGCCTCGGGGTCGCCGAGCTGTCGGTAGACCTCACGAACGACGGGCATGCCGGCCAGCGTGAGCGGCTCGCGCGCGGTGAGGGCGGCGCGGAGGCGAGTTTCCTCCGGGACTACGGCCCGGCTGGTGAGGTCGCCCGAGCCAATGTCCTCGGCAAGGGCAAGTTCCACGGCCCGGGCGACGATTGCCGGGGCCAGCGCGGGCGATTTCACGAGGCCTCCGGGACGCCCCGGAAGCGGATACGCAGGCTGGCGTAGTCGACGTCGCAGGGCCACGCGCCGTTGTAGCGGTAGAGCTGACAGCGAAGGACGCCCAGATCGTCGATGTGGACGCAGGCCTGAAAGCCCTGGGGGTAGGTCATGCTGATGTACTGGCCTCGGGCTCCGTCGGTCTGGGCGCTGACGTCGTAGTCACCGTCTACCGGCGGCTCCACGTACCAATCACCCTTCGGCAGCGTGATGGCGGCCGGCTGCAGGAATGCCTCAGGGTCGGTTGGGCTCGCGTTCATAAGGGTTTGGTGAGAACGGTGGTCGTTCTCGCTGAAATCGTACCTGCCAGCGGTCACGTTGGTGGCATGGACGGATGTGTGGGTGGGACGTTGCGGCTGACGCGATTCCTGTGCGCCAGCGGGGTGGTGGCCGCGCTGATCGCACTGGTCGCGGCATGCCAGACGCTTGACGACATCGGGCATTCGCCGGTTGATCGGACAGGGCCGGTATCAGCCCGTCAGCTTGAGGGGAATCCGACCCGGGTGGCCAAGGTCCGGATTCCTTCGAGTGTCTTACCCCCGACAAGTCTCGACGTTTCGACGTCGACCAGGGACGAGACTTCGGTTCCGACGCCTTCGAGGTCCGAGACCCGGCAGGAACTCCGGACCGAGGACCTGGTGCACCTGGCTCGCCCGTCGATTGTGCACATTGCCACGGAATCAGTTGCCCGCGACAACAGCGGTCGAACCATGCCGGGCGGCGGCGTCGGCACGGGATTCGTGATCGACGCCGAGGGCCTGATCGTCACCAACAACCACGTCGTAGCCAACGCGGAATTGATTGTGGTGACGACCTACGCGGGGGATCTGTATGACGCCACGGTGGTTGGCCGCGATCCGCAGACCGACCTGGCGGTGTTGCGCGTGGACGCCTCCGGCCTGCCGCCGATTGCGCTCGGCCGGTCCGCTGATCTTCGGATCGGCGAGTCCGTTGTGGCGATCGGGCATGCGCTTGATCTGCCCGGCGGTCCGACGGTTACCGTGGGCGTCGTGAGCGCGCTTGACCGAGCGATCACGAACGTCGGGACGCAGCGCCTGACGCTTAGCGACCTGATCCAGACCGACGCCTCGATTAACCCCGGGAACAGCGGGGGCCCCTTGCTGAATCGCTATGGCGAAGTCGTGGGGGTGAATTCCGCAGGGGCGGGTTCATTCGCGGGCATCGGATTCGCGATTGCGATCGACGGCGCCAGGCCGATCATCGACGAGCTGATCGAGAGCGGCCACGTCGAGCGAGGCTTCCTTGGCCTCGTGCCAGCCACGATCACTCGCAGTGTCGCGCGGCAGTTCGATCTCCCGGTCAGCCAGGGGATCGTCGCGGTGCAGGTGACCGCCGGGAGTCCGGCCGACGAGGGGGGCCTGCGCCCCGGCGACATTCTCGTTGCCATTGGCGAGGCGACGGTGCCTGATGCGGGCGCGCTGAGCCGCGTTCTGGCACAGTACAGTCCGGGCCGTGAGGTCGCGATTGAGTACATCCGGCCGGGCGGCGACGATCAGCCGCAGGAGTCTCGGGTTAGATTGGGGCGTCGTCCCGATCAATAGCTAAAAAACGGAGGCCCGGCGTGGCAATTGACCCGGCACCTTTTGCTGAGTTGCGGCAGACGCTCAGCACCAACGTCGGCAAGGTCATTCTGGGCAAGGACGCCGAAATCGAGCGCATCCTGGTGGCCCTGCTATGTCGAGGGCACGTCCTGCTGGACGACGTTCCAGGCACCGGGAAGACCATGCTGGCCAGGTCAATCGCCATCTCACTCGGCGGTGAGTTCCGGCGCATCCAATTCACGCCGGACCTGCTCCCGAACGATGTCACGGGCGTATCCGTCTTCAACCAGAAGTCCGGCGAGTTTGAGTTTCGGGCCGGGCCGGTGTTCGCGAACGTGCTCCTGGCCGACGAGATCAATAGGGCCACGCCGCGAACGCAGTCGGCGCTGTTGGAGGCGATGAGCGAGGCGCAGGTCAGCGCGGATGGGGTGACGCGACCGCTGCCAACGCCGTTCATTGTGCTGGCCACGCAGAATCCGGTGGAGTTTGAAGGGACGTTTCCGCTACCGGAAGCGCAGCTGGACCGATTCATGATGCGCCTGTCGCTGGGGTATCCGACGTTCGCCGACGAGCGGAACGTCCTGGATGGGCAGCGGCATGGGCATCCGATCGACGACCTGCAACAGGTTTCGAATCTCCAGACGCTGGCCGACTTGCAGCGCGGCGTGGGCGACGTGCACGTTGACGACACGGTGATCGAGTTCCTGCTGCGCCTGGTGCGAGCCACGCGCGACCGACCGGAAGTTGCCCTGGGCGCCAGCCCGCGCGGCTCGCTGGCGTTGCATCGGGCCGCTCAGGCCCTGGCGGCCGTTCGCGGCCGCAGCTACGTGCTGCCCGACGACGTGAAGGAACTGGCGCCTTCGATTCTTGCCCACCGGGTGCTGGTGTCGGCCGAGCACTCGCTGCGTGGGGTTACTTCGGATGCTCTGGTGCGCTCGCTGATGGAGTCGACCGAGCTACGCCTGGTTGACGAGGGTGATGGAGCGAGCTGATTCCATTCAGCTGTTGAGCAAATCCATGGGAATGCCCACGCGTGGCCGGACCAGGCGCTGCGGCTTCCGCCGCCAGTCAGCCGGACCCCGTAGGTCCAAGCCAGATGAGAGTGCGGCATGCCCGGCCTGATCATTCTGACGGTGGTGCTGCTGGGAGCGGCATTTTTCACACGATTTACGTTTCTGTTTCTGGCGTCGTATCTGTTGATCGCCGTGCTGGTCCTGACGCACCTGTGGGTGTGGCGGATGCGGCGGGGGTTACGGGTGCGGCGGGAGTTTGCGCGGCGCGTGTTCCAGGACGAGACCGTGACGGTGACGATTTATATCGAGAATCAGTCGTTGCTGCCGGTGCCATGGCTGAGCGTTCGCGAGGCGTTGCCCACCAGGATCGCGACGTACGACGCCCTACGACAGGTCGTACGGCTGCGGCCGAAGGGGTCGACGACGATTGAGTACACACTGCCGGCGACGCATCGCGGATACCACCGGCTGGGCCCGCTCCAGGTTCGGTTTGGGGACGTGTTTGGACTGGCGAGCCAGGATCTGCTGATCGACACGGCGGAGTTCGTGATCGTGTATCCGCAGGTGATTCCGATCGAAGCGTTCCAGGTCGAGTCGAATACGCCGTTCGGGGACATGCGGTCGCATCAGCGGATTTATCACGATCCGCTTCGCGTGGTGGGGGCGCGGGACTACGAGCCGGGGGATTCGCAGCGGCTAATCAACTGGAAGGCGACGGCGGCGGTGGGGCACCTGATGGTGCGGAGCCTGGAGCCGGCGGTGAGCCACGAAGTGCAGATCCTGGTGGACCTGGACCACGCCAGCTACAGCCGAATGTGGCGCGGGCCGGCCTCGGAGATGGCGGTGACGGCGGCGGCATCGCTGGCGACGTTCATGCTGGAGAACCGGCAGAGCGTGGGGATCGTGGTGAACGGACTCGACCCGATTTACCTGGGCGGAGTGCGGGGCGGTTCGCACGAGGAAATGCGGGAACGGATGAGCGGGCGCGTTCCACACGTTCCGATTGGGCGCGGTCGCGGGCACCTGATGTCGTGCCTGGACCTGCTGGCTCGGGTGGAACTGCTGGCAGGGGAGAACGCGGGGCAGGCGGTAACGACGGCCGGCCGCTCGCTGCCGTGGGGGGCGACGCTGATCGTGCTGACGGGCCTGCGGTCGAATGAGCTGTTGGCGAGTTTGGTGGCGCAACGCAAACTGGGCCATCGGGTGATCGTGGTGTTCACCGACGGGTCGGCGGCCACGCTGGCCGCGGGCGCCGCGCGGGCCGCCGGCCTGACGGCGTTTGCGATTACGGACAAGGAACACGTGCGTGTCTGGCGAGACGACCGAGCGGCCGTTTAGCCGGACCATCCTGGGCGCGATCGCGACCGTCTGCTTTGGGCTGTTCGGCGCGGGGCTGACGCTGTGGATGCAGACGATCACCGTGGGTGCGGACCGCGCCTACGTCTTCCTGGGGATCATGACCACCGTATTCGTGGCATCGATGGTGGTGGCGGCGCAGGGGGGACGGCACACGGCGGGGAGCTATAGCTGGAAGCACTGGGCAGCGCTGGTGATCCCGATTCTGCTGCTTGTGCGGCTTACGGCGTTCTTCGGGCAGGCGCCGGATGACAGGGACGGCGTGCTGGGCATCGTGGGCGGACTGCTGGACCTGACGGCACTAATGCTGGTGATCATCCTGGCGCTGACCTGGATGGCCGGCATGCGGGTGCTGCGCAACATCGAGCTGCTGCATCCGCAGCGGTCGGAGATTCCGCCGTCGAAGCGGTCGCCGCAGTACTACGAGTGGCTGAACGACCGCGGACGATTCGTGGACCGGTCGGCGGCGATCGGGGAGTTGACCTCGCTGGCAGCCACGGCGGGCGGGCTCCTGGTTGGGTTGACGGCGTTCAACGTGGCGGTTGGAACGGAGACCCGGCAGGCGGGCGTGGTGCAGACGTCGCTGATCATCATGGTGCTGTACTACGTGAGCGTGCTGCTGCTGCTGAGCTACGCGAACCTGGTACGGCGGACCTCGCAGTGGTCGCTGGAGCTGGCAGCGCAGGCGCCGGGGCTGACCGGCACCTGGATTCGTTCGGCCATCGTTCTGCTGGTGGTGGCGCTGGTGGTGGCGCTGCTGATCCCGGCCGCGGACACGGACCTGTTTGCCGGAATCGGTCTGTGGATTCTGGACGGCATGCTCTGGGTGGCGCGGATCATTCTGGCGATCGGGCTGTTGGGATTCAGCCTGATTGCCCGGCTGCTCGAGTTGCTACGGCCGGAGGGCGGAGGGCCGGTTGAGCCGCCGCCGCCGGAAGATCTGTTGCAGCCGAGCGGCGAGGGCATCGACTTCGGGCTGTTCCTGGCAGCGCTTGTCGTATTGATTGTCGGCAGCTTGTCACTGTATTGGCTGTTTCGGACGGTGCAGCGGAATTACCGGCGGGTCTCGGCACAGCGGACCAGCCGCTCGCTGCTGAGTCACATTCTGCTGGTGCTGCGGGCGTTGCTGGCGTCGATCCTGGGCCTGTTCGGATGGACGCGCACGGTGGCACAGGCGGTGGGCGCCTCGGTTCGGGCGTTGGCCGGTCGGCGGCGGGCGATGCAGGCCAATCTGGCGTCGATGCGGCGGCGGGACGGCGGGACGCTTCGCCAGCAGTTGCACGAGATTTACGCCGAGACCGTGGACGAAGCCTCGGCTCGAGGCGTGCATCGGGGGGCGTCGGCAACGCCCAGCGAATACCGGGCGCGTCTGGCGGCACGTTGCACGACGGCAACGGCGGCAGTGGACGGTTTGACGGAGATGTACGTGGCGGCTCGCTACGCGCCGGAGCTTGGGCCGGACCACGGCGTGGAACATGCGCGCCGCCTGCAGGCCGAGGTCGGGCGGGCCTTACAGGCCCCGCCCGATGACTGAGGACCTGTTCGCGCACGCCGGCGCCCGTGAGGCGGCGGCGGCGATGCCGCTGGCGGCGCGGATGCGGCCACGCTCGCTGGACGAGTTCAGCGGGCACGCCGACCTGGTAGGGCCGGGCGCGCCGTTGCGAATGGCGCTGGAACGCGACGAGATGTGGTCGGTGGTGCTGTGGGGTTCGCCGGGGACAGGAAAAACGAGCCTGGCGCGGATTGCGGCATCGATGACCAAGCGGCGGTTCGTGGAACTAAGCGCGGTGTCGGCGACGGTGCGCGATGTGCGCGGAGTGATTGCGCAGGCGGCGAGCGACCGGGATCTGTATCGGAAGCGGACGCTGGTGTTCCTGGACGAGATTCACCGGTTCAACAAGGCTCAGCAGGACGTGCTGCTTCCGGCCGTAGAAGACGGGGTGATTGCGCTGTGGGGCGCGACCACAGAAAACCCGTATTTCGAGTTGAACGCTCCGCTGCTTTCACGGATGCGGGTGCTGCGGCTGCAGCCGCTGGAGGCCGGGGACCTGCGGGTGATTGTGCGTCGGGCGCTGGATTCGCCGGACGTACTTGGCCAGGACGCGCCGAGGTTCGAGGCGGAGGCGATCGAGCAGGCGGTGGCGGCGTCAGGCGGGGATGCGCGGGTGGCGCTGAACTGGGTTGAGTCGGCGGCGGCCTTTGCACGGGAACGTGGGCTATTGACGGTGGACGCGGCTCTGGCGACGCAGGCGGCCCTGACGCGGCAGGTTCGGTATGACCGGGCGGCGGACGAGCACTACGACACGATTTCGGCGTTTATCAAGAGCGTGCGGGGATCGGACCCGGACGCGGCACTGTTCTGGCTGGCAAAGATGCTGGAAGGGGGCGAAGCCCCCGAGTTCATTGCGCGGCGGATCGTGATCCTGGCCTCGGAAGACATTGGTAACGCGGACCCGCAGGCGCTGCCTTTGGCGGTGGCGGCGGCCAGCGCGGTGGAACGGCTGGGGCTGCCGGAAGCGCGCTACGCGCTGTCGCAGGCGACGATCTACCTGGCGTCGGCGCCGAAGAGCAACGCCGCGGGGCGGGCGCTGGGCGCGGCGGAACAGGCGATTCGCCAGGGAGCGAACGTGGACGTCCCGCTACACCTGCGGGGCGCGGCGCATCCGGGGCTGGCGGAGGCGCACGGCCAGAGCGTGGGGTACCGGTATCCACATGACTTCGCCGGCAGCTGGGTGGCGCAGGAGTACATGCCGGGGAAGCAGAGGTTTTACGACGGGCGGGGTGGCGGTCAGGAAGGGGAGCTGTGGCGGCGAATCCAAGAGCGCCGCACCCGACCACCTACAGCCGGTATTGACCCGGATCGGCCCTAACGCCCGCGCCTCAGAGTTCGAACGCTCAGTTCGAGGTTGCGGGCGACCTTGCCACGGGCGGCGTCGAAGGCGGCGGGGTTGGCGTCGAGGACAGTGACCTAGTGGCCGGCAAGGGCAAATGCCTGGGCAATGCCGTGGCCCATGAGGCCGGCACCGAGGACACCGGTGGGGGGCGCGTTGGTCAGCGATTTGAGGGATTTCCTGGAGGCTGCGTAGTCACGCCATGCCAGGCGCGGAGCTGGCGGGCGACAATCCCCGCGCGGCAGGGGACCGGCCGCCGAGGTTGTCACCGTGCGGTGATCGGGTTGGGCGCCCGAGACCCCGACGTGTGCGGGACAATCCGTCGACACGATCCGGGAACACGACCATGTGGCTCGAAGCAATTACAGCGAAGCTCGATCAGGGGATTGCGGAGCTTCGCGCCGGAACCCTGGACGAGTCCACGCTCGCGACCATTCGGGACGAACTAATCGCCGCTGGCAATGTCCGGCAGGATTTGCTGTACCTGCAAGCGGCCGGCACGGCCCTGGACACCCAGGTGATCGGCATGCGGACAGTCATTGACGGCGAACTCTCGGATGGCGCGAGCGATCCCGACGACTGGCCCTACCAGACCGTGCTGGACGCCATCCGGGACGGCTGGCGCATTATTGAGTTTCCCAACCTCGCGCTGTTGCTCGACGAGTCGCGCACGTACGCCTACGGGGCCGAGTTTGTACTCGAGAAGATTCGGAGTGCCTGATGGATACCTCGCACATCGCGCCGACGCTGACCGACACCGAGGTCCTGGAGTTTTGTAAACACGGCTATCTGCTCCTTGACGGCGTGGTCCCGGAGGAGATCAACCGCAAGACCGTTTCCTTCGTCGACAAGAACACGTCCCTCGAGCCGACCGACATCCTGGACGAGAGTTGGTTTGTCGAAAACGTGATCCTCAATCCCGCGGCCGCCGGCGCCGTCCGTTCGCTGCTAGGCGTGGGGTTCGAGACGCCCGTCCTGATGAGCAACCACCGCGTGCACATGCCGGCGCCGCAGCAAGGCTGGCATCGTGACGGCGGGTCACGCTACGGACCCGCGCTGCACTACCTGCAGGTCTTCTACTACCCCGAGGCATGCACGGCCGAGATGGGGCCTACCGAGGTGCTCCCCGGTTCGCACTTCCTGTTCCAGCACTCCAGCATGATGGGGCATTACGGAAACCTCCGACACGCCGTCAAGACCGTCGCGTCCGCCGGCTCAATCTTTCTCACCGTCTATTCCATCTGGCATCGGCGCTCCGTATCGACGGCGCGGGGAGTCCGCAATCTCCTCAAGTACAACTACTGGCGCACGTCACCGCCGGCGCGCGACTGGGTGATCGAGCCGGACTTCGACTTTGCCCAGGCCGACTACGCGTTCGTCCTGCGGGGATTGCGGCAGCAGTTTCGGGACGCCCTGGATGCGTCCGAGATGTTTTTCTGGCTGTGCGGCAAGTCCGGTGAGTACCAGACCATGGGCGGCCAGGGCTGGCCCATGCCCGGCCACCGCAACGCATCGCCCAGAGGCTTCCCCGGGGAGCCCACCGCAGCCAGGTACTGAGCGGCGCCGGCGGATAGCCCTAGGTGGACGCCGCGGGCAGGTATTCCCGAAGAAATCGGACGCCGAGCGGGATGACCTCGATGGGATCGTCGCGGCCTTCGTAGACGAGGCTGACCCAGCCGTTGTAGCGGACGCCGCGGATGGTCTGGAAGATGGTGTCGTAGTCCAGCGATTCTTCGCGGCCGGTGGCGATGCGATAGAGCTTGGCGCGGACGGCGGTGGCCAGCGGCGCGGTGAGGGCAATGCTGTTCAGGTAATCGTGGCCCTCACGCTGCTCGTCGTCGGCGAAGCCCGAGGCGCCGGGAGACCCGGCGTATTGGCCCGTGTCCAGCACATGGCCCAGGTTGGGGTGGTCGACCTGGCGGATCAGGCGCAGCACGTCTTCGCCGTCGGGCGCGATCTGGTTGTGGTTGTGGTTCTGGAGAGAAACGACCACGCCAACCTCGGCGCCGAACTCGGCGCACTCGCGCAGGGCGTCGGCGCAGCGGTCCCAGGAGGCGGCGCGATCGTCTTCGGTAAACGGTTTCCCGCTGAAGACGCGGACCTGGGGAGCGCCGAAAAGGGCGGCGCGTTCGATCCAGGTCTTGGTGCGCTGGACGTCGGCGGCAAGGTCCTCGGCGGGGCGCGCGAAGTTGTTTGAGATGGCGATGCAGGGGATGTCCAGGCTGCGGTCCAGGCAGGCGCGCTTGACGGCCAGCAGCGAGGCACGGTCTTCCGCCGGGAACGCGGAGTCGTGGAGGTCGACTCCCTCAACACTCAGTTCGCGACAGGTGTCTAGGAAGCGCATCAGGTCCATGCGGCCGTCGTCGAAGGCCTGGCGGTAGGAGAGGGTGAGGATGCTGAGCCTCAGCATGGGGCGCGTCTCCGGTAGTGGGTCGGCAGCCTAAGCGTAGGGCGGCGGGGCCAGCGGGTCGAACGAGCGCCCCATGCCAGGGCAGACCGCATCGCGCAACCGATCTCAGTTAGCCGGTTGGTCCTGGCCGGCGGTGAGGCTGAGGACACGTTGGATCTGGGCACCAAGGCCATCAGCGATGGCGGCGAAGCCGGCGTCGTTCGGGTGGACGTGGTCGGCCAGCAGGTCGCCCTGGCCGGGGCCGATGAGGCCGTGGCCTTCGAGCAGGATGAGGTTGGCGTCACCGAAACTCTGGCGGCGGTAGACGACTTCGCGGATGACGCGGCGGTACTCCTCCAGCTTCGCGCCGCCGCGGGTGGTCTGCTCGAACTCGCTGGTGTGGAACAGCGGGGTGACCATCAGGATGGGCACGTCCGGCTGATGCCAACGGAGGATGGCGAGGAAGGTGTCGTAGGTGCGTTCGAATGCGCGCGGCTCCTCGTGGCTGGAGCCGAAGGTATTGACGCCGTAGGCGAGGACGATGACGTCGGCGCGCAACGAGGCGGAGATCTCCGCCATGGCCGGTTCCCCGCGGGCGGAGCCACCGACCCCGAGATTGATGAAGTCCACCCCCAGGTTTCGAGAGATACGCGCGGGATAGGTGGTACCGGCCCGCGCGGTCGTGCTGCCGTGGGTGATGGAGTCGCCGTAGAACAGTAGCCGCGGACCATCCAGCGGCAGAGGCGGCCGTATGCAGGCGTCTTCGGCCAGGCCGACGCCCACGAACCTGACTTCGCCGTAGGGCGGCATATAGAGCTCGACGCAGCGGTCGCGGGCGGGTCCGTCGTAGACCACGCCCTCGGCGGCGCCCAGGCCCTGGCTGCGGAGCTGGCCGTAGAACTGGCCGTTCTGGTAAAGGTCGATTTCGGCGTTGGCCCGGTTGGTCTGCTGGGACACCCACTCGGCGCGAACGCCGACGGTGGGGCTGTCGGTGCGGAAGGCGACACGCACCCCCGAGGCGGCGCAGAGGCGCATCCAGGTGTCTGCCGGCAGGCGCTCGCGCCACGTGGCGGGTACACGATGCAGCAAGGCGCGGCGTTCGCCGACGAGGCCTCGGTACTCGAGCTCGGGCGCAAGCGGGTCGACCCATTGCATAGCAGCCATGCTACGCCGCCTGCGCATGGCAGGGGCGTGCTGTGGATGGCCGCACGGGCGCGTCAGTCGGAGCAGATCCTCGCCGCGCGCCACGGCCACCGGCACGTGGAACTGCGGGTGTGCCGACGGGTGTGATGCCTAGGGCGATTCACCCGCTGCCTTCCACACGGCTGCGATTTCACGCCTCGCGTTGCCAGACGCCAAGGGGGTTGGCGCGGGTCTGCATGGGGAAAGGGACGCGGGCCTGGGTGCGGTGGCCCTCGAGTATGGCCATGACCATCTCCAGTGCAGCCGTGGCCTGGCGGGCGCTGGAGACCGGCTCGCCGCCACTCTCGATGCACTTAATTATGTCAACTGCGGCGTGGCGGTTGAGGGCATCGAGCAGTTGGGCGTCGCTGGCGGGCCTGCCGTCCGGGTAGGCGAGGTCTGCAACATCGACGGGTTCCCAGGAAAGCGACGAGTCGCCCGGAAGGTTGGCGGGCGCGGGATAGCGAAGGATGGTGCGGCCCGCATCTCGCACCGAGATGCCGCCCTCCGTGCCCCAGAGTTCGTAGCCGAACCATGGGGACGGACCGCCGGCTGGGCGTGTGTAGGTGTCGAAGCGGGCGATAGCGCCGGATTCGAATGCGAAGTAGCCCGTGAGTGCGTCGCCGGCCATCTGGCCGAGGCCCTCGGGGCCGTCGAAGACGTCGTCGACCGTGACGTCGCGTCCGTTGACCTGCATGTGGCCGGTGGCCCAGGCGACATCGCCGGCGATGAAGCGGAGGGCGTCCAGCACGTGGGTGCCGAGGACGCGGAGGTCGTGGGTGCCGCCGCGCTGGTCGCACTTACCGACGGCGTGCATGTAGCGAAGGGTGCCGATGGCACCCTCGCGCACGAGTTCGGCCACGCGTTGGGTCCCCGGGCGGTAGCGGTTTTGGTGGGCGATGGCGATCTTCGTGCCGGCAGCGTCGGCTGCCGCAAGAACGGCGTCGGCTTCGTCGAGGCTGGCGGTGATTGGCTTCTCGATATAGATGCCCCTGGCGCCGGCTTCGATGACGTCAAGCAGCCAGCGTCCGTGGTGCTTGAAGTGGTGCGGGCAGATTGCGACCAGGTCGGGCGTCTCAGCAGCGAGCATGTCGCGGTAGTCGTCGAATTGCTTCGGGTTTCCGATTTCGGCCGCACGCTCGGCTCGCGGTTCGGCCACGGGATCGGCCAGCGCCGTGAGCTCGACGTTGGGAATCTCGTAGAACGCCTGGTGGATAGCGTGGCCGTAGGCGCGTTCGAGCGTGGAATCGGCGATGGCGGCGGCGCGGTAGGTTGGCATGCGGAACTCCGGCGAGAAGCACGGTTGTTGGGCGCATCATGCCTGAGCGCGGGGCAACGCGAGACACGGCCCGACTGACCGCCGGGAGAACGTAGGATCGGAAACCTCAATCCGCCCAGGACAACTGCGCATGGCTCGCGTTGCGCTCATCCAGACCACGCCAGACACCGTGCTGGACGACGTGGGCCGGGCCATGGAGGCCGCCGGCTACACGGCGGCGCTCGATCGCGGGGCAGCGACGGCGCTCAAGGTCAACGTTTCGTGGCATCACTGGTACCCCGCTTGCTCAACGACGCCCTGGCAACTGGACGGGGTGATCCGAAAACTAAACGCCGACGGGTTCGACTCCGAATCTCTCTTCGCCGCCCACAACCGCACGGTGACCGTGAACGCGCGCGTGGGCGAGCGCACGAACAAGCATCTGCCGGTGGTTACGGCGCACGGCCTGCGCAACATTCACCTGTACGAGGACGAGGCCTGGGTTCGCTATGAACCAAAGGGCCGGCTGCGGACACTGCACGAGGTGTATCCGGAGGGCGTGCGCATTCCACGGCGACTTATCGGCGCCAACATCATCCACCTGCCAACGGTGAAGACGCACGTGTTCACGACGATTACCGGCGCGATGAAGAACGCGTTCGGGGGGCTGCTGTTCGAGAAGCGGCACTACTGCCACGCGACGATTCACGAGACGCTGGTGGATCTGTTGATGATCCAGAAGGAGATCCACCCCGGCGTGTTCGCGGTGATCGACGGCACGTTCGCGGGCGAAGGGGCGGGGCCACGCTGCATGAAGGTGTATGAGCGGAATCTGATGCTGGCGGGCGCCGACCAGGTGGCCGTGGACGCCACGAGCGCGCGGCTGATGGGATTGGATCCGTTCGAGATTCCGTATTTGCGCATGGCGCACGAGGCAGGCCTGGGAACGGCGGACGCTCGCGAGATCGAGGTGGTTGGCACGGATATCGACGCGGTGCGGTGGCAGGTGGCGGTCCGGCAGGACACGCTGGCGAGCCGTGGCCAGAAGGCCATCTACTGGGGCCCGCTCAAACGCCTGGAGAGACTGCTGCTGCGGACGGTTATCGCACCGTGGTCCTACGCGGCGTCGCGGTTGTATCACGACGTGTACTGGTACAACGCGATCGGACGGGGTCGAGTTCGGCACGCGCTGAAGGGGCGGTGGGGCGAGTTATTTCAGCGCTATCCGTCGGTTGCCGGACACGAGCTGCCCGTGCCGGTGGAGCCAACGACGGCGACCGTTCGCTCGTAGCGGCGAACGGTGTAGGTGCCAGAAGGCGCGGCCGCTGCGTCGCCGCTGAGAGGACGCCAGATCAGTCGGCGGGCGAGATGCGACGGATCACGCCGTCGGCTTCCATGCGCGCGAGCGCGCGGGCCGTCCAGTCTTCGCCCACTGTGGCGTCAGCGATCCAGGCCAGGTAGTCGCGGATGATCGCCTCCAGCGTTCCCGTCGGTCGCCAGCCGAGCGCGCGAAGGCGGCTCGTGTCGGACCACACGTGGCGGGTGTCACCGAGGCGATAGCGACCACTCACGTCCGGCTCGGCGTCGACGCCCATGGCCGTCAGAACCGAGTGCGCGTACTCGACCACGGTGGTGACCCGGCCGCTGCCGACATTGAATGCCTGTCCGGCGGCATCCGGATGCTCAAGCACAAGCTCGACCGCCGCGACGGCATCGCGAATGTGGGTGTAGTCGCGTCGCTGTCGGCCGTCCTCGAAGACGACCGGGCGCCGATTATTGCGGATGTGCCCAACGAAGGCGCGTAGGACGCCCGAATAGGCGTTGGCCGGGCTTTGACGGGGGCCCTGGATGATGCTGAATCGGAGGGCCGCCGAGGGAATGTTGTGCCGGGCGCCCAGGGTAAGGGCATAGGACTCCGTGGCCAGCTTGGATATGCCGTAGGCGTTGGTTGGGGCCGGGTGTTCCTCGGTCGAGGCCACGGGTTCGAGGGGCGTGCCGCACACCGGGCAGCCCGGATCCCAATTGCCGCGGGATAGCTGTTCCAGCGAACGGGGCGGAGGGTACTGCGGACCGTGCCGGGGGCACCGGTAGGCCCCTTCGCCATAGACGGCCTGCGAGCTGGCCACGACGACCCGCCGGATCGGCTGCCGGCGTTCGATCAGCAGTTCGTACAGCAAGGCCGTGCCGGCGTCGTTGACGCGGGCGAAGCGGCTGAAGTCGGCCTGGTAGTCCTGGTAGGCGGCGAGATGCACGACGGCGTCGACCCCCTCCAGCGCAAGCAGCCAGTCCTCGCGCTCGGTCACGTCGCCGCGAACTCGACGGACGGCTGGAAGGTCTTCGGGCCAGCTACGGCCCGGGTGGACACGCGACACAAGGCTGTCGAGAACGGCGACGGTGTGACCGCGCCGAATGAGTGCCTCGACGACATGAGAACCGATAAACCCGGCACCGCCGGTTACGAGTACGTGCATGGCGTCAATCACTCACGAGCGAGCCGCAGTACCTAGCGGTGGATGTTGAACACGACGCGGGCGCCGCCGGGGTCGAAGGCGACAGGGAGCTCACGCAACGGCGCCAGCGCCTGGCGAACGTGGTCCTGCGAAGGTGGAGGCACGTAGAAGACGAGGAAGCCGCCGCCGCCCGCCCCGGCGATTTTTCCGCCCAGGGCGCCGGCGGCGCGGGCCCGCGTGTACAACTCGTCGATGGCGGAGTCCGAGACGCCCTCGGCGAGCGTCTTCTTGTGGCGCCAGGCCGTGTCGAGCAGCTCGCCGAACTCGTCCAGGCGGCCTGACACGAGCAGATCGCGAGCTTCGTGCGCGCAGGACTTCAGGCGGTCGAGGTCGGCTCGAGATTGCTCAATGCGCCGTTGCTGGTGGTTGAGGATCGCGGACGATGAGCGGGTGCGGCCCGTGAAAAAAACCAGGAGTCGGTTCTGGAGTCGGGCAAGGGTGGCTGGGGCTGCCCGGACGCGCTCCACGTGAATGCTGTGGTTGGGATGAAAGTCAATGGCGCGCAGGCCGCCAAAGGCCGAGATGTACTGATCTTGCTTGCCGATCGGTCGGTCCAGGATCTCCAATTCGATGTGGCAGGCCTGCTCGGCAAGGACACGGGCGTCCACCAGCTGCCCACTATAGGTGTGCAGCGCATGCAACAGGCCGACGGTCACGGCAGCGGACGACCCCAGGCCGGTTCCGGTGCTGGGAACGTCGGCCAGTGTGGTGATTTCGATTCCCCGGTCCACGCCGGTCGTCCGCATGGCCTCGCGCACGAGGTCGTGGCGGATCGCAGCGACCGACTGGACGATCTCCTTGATGGAGTAGTTGATGTAGATGTCGTCGTCGAAGCGTTCCTTGACGATGACGTAGACGTACTTGTCGATGGCGGTACTGAGTACGGTCCCGCCGTCGACTCGGTAGTAGTCGGGGAAGTCGGTGCCGCCGCCGAAGAAGCTGAGGCGGAGGGGCGTCTGGGTGACGATCATGGAGAGCTATCGACGGGCCGTGCGATCGATCAACCCGAGCGCAGCGGCGCTAGCTGCCACGACTAGGTAGCTGCGAGGACGGCCGCGATATGCAGGGTGACGGCGTGGCAGACGATGTGGTGGAGGTCCTCGGCGATCTGAATGGACTCGGCTTCGATGGGAACCACGACTTCGGCGCGTCGCGCCAGCGTGGATGCCGGCGGGGCGAGCGCAAGGCTACGCACTCCTGACTGGTCGGCGGCGGTAACTGCCGCCAGAAGGTTGGGCGACTCACCGCTGGTGCTGATGGCGATGAAGAGGTCGTCGCGTCGGGCCAGGTTGCGAAGTTGCTCCGCGAAGACGTGCTCGAACGCGTGGTCGTTGGCCCAGGCGGTCAGTAGCCCGGGACTGTCGGTAAGAGCTACCGCGCGGATTCCTCGTGCCCCGGGTGGATTGGCGATTGTGGTCTTCGACAGGTCGGTGGCGAAGTGTGACGCGGTGGCCGCACTTCCGCCGTTGCCCGCGACAAAGACCGTGCGGTCGGCAGCCCAGGCGGCTTCCACGGCGGAAGCCAAGGGCTCAATGTCGGCGGATGAGAGGGCGGCGATCTGCCGGCCCAGGTCGCTCAGGTGAGCCCTCACGAGGTCAGTCATCGCGGTTAGGCCGGCGGCGTTTCCCGGGTCCGAATCCGCATCAAACGTCGATCGGATTGTGGAAGCACGACCGCACGCCCATGTGACAGGTCGGGCCCGCCGGGTTGACCCGCACCAGGAGCGCATCGCGGTCGCAGTCAACCACGAGGTCAACGACCTGGAGGTAGTTACCGGAAGTTGAACCCTTGTTCCAGAGTTCCCGACGGCTGCGGCTGTAGAACCAGACGGTGCCGGAGTTCAGCGTGCGGTTGAAGGCCTCGCTGTTCATGTACCCGAGCATCAGGATGTCGCCGGTAGCGTTGTCCTGACAGATGGCGGGAACCAGGCCGGCAGCGTCGTACTTGAGTTCGACGTCAACGGTTGTTTCAGTGGCAGTGTTCATTCGTAGCGTTTCCCGGGCAGCGGCCGGCAGACGACTGCTGGATATTTCAGATCGAGCGAGGGGTGGATGGCCATGATACGAGCCGTCTGATTTCACGCCCGAGGCACCCGATCCGCGTTACAGCCGTGAGCGCGGGCGCCGTGCGTCAGACCAGCACGTCGCGGGGATTGTTGGCGACACCGTTGACCCGGTATTCGAAATGCAGGTGGGGGCCAGTGGTCCAGCCGGTGAGGCCGACGTAGCCGATGACCTGGCCGCGGCTGACGAACTGGCCGGGCGAGACGGGCGGTGGGGAGGTGTAGTCATCGAGATGGGCGTAGAGAGTTTCCTCATTCTGGTTGTGGGCGATGACCACGATCATTCCGTAGGAGGCCTGGCGGTTGCCGGGCACGACGTAGTCGGACGCGAGCACGATGCCATCGTTGGCAGCCACGATGGGCGCCAGCATGTCGCCGGCAACGTCGATGCCGATGTGGGGGCACTGGCCCCAGGTGCAGCCGCCGAACTCGGTGGTGATGAGGCCCCAGAGCGGCCAGGTGTATACGCCGGCGACCGAGGTGCCCTGGGTCGCGGCGACCTGGCGCGCAAGCTCGCGCGCCTGCTCCTGGGCTTGCTGGAGCTTCTTGATTCGTTCGAGCTGGGCGAGTTCGGCCGCGCGAATGTCGCGAAGCACCGCGATGCGATTGCCGACAACGGCCGCTTCGGCCTCAAAGGCTGCGACATTCGCATCCAGCGAGGATTGTTCGCGCTGGACGCCAAAGATGAGGCTCTGCTGTTCTTCGGAGCGGCGCTGGAGTTCCGCCTGGATCGTGGCCGCCTCCTGCCGTAGTTCGTCCATCTGCTGGAGTCGCGACGCCAGGTCGGCCGTACGCAACTGCACGGTCTGGCGGCTCAGACGGAGGGACTCGATCTCTTCAAGATCCTGCGCCAACGCACGCTCCAGCGAGGTTGCACGGTCGAGCGCCTCTGAGAAGGACGTGGAGGAGAGCACGGTCTCGAGGGTGGTTGTGCGTCCGGCTTTGTAGAGCGAGCGGACGCGGGCGCCCAGGTTATCGGTCTCGCGAGCCAGGGCCCGGTTGAGGTTGGCAATGGAGGCATTGATGTCGAAGACCTCAAGCTCCACCGTTTCGAGCTGACGATTGACGTCACGCAATCGATCGACCGCCGCAAAGCGCTGGCGGTCAATCACGGCGAGCTGCTGCTGGAGCGCGCCCTCGCGGGCTTCGGCGGCCGCCAGCAGCGTTAGTTCTTCCTGGGCCAGGCGTTCGAGTTCAGCCTGCTCGCGTTCGGCCTCCGTGATCTCATCCTCGGTCACGGCTCGGGCGATGAGCGGAGGCGCCGCCGCTATGGCGGCTCCGGCCAGCGCGGCGCGCAGGAAGCCGCGGCGCGACGCTACGCGCAGGCCGGGGACATTAAAGAGCACGGCATCGCAGCGTCCGGCGCACTGGCAGCCGGGGCCGTGACTGTGCGCTGTGGTTTCCAGAGGTTGATCGGGCGCGGTCAGAGGGTCGGCTCCTGCGGCCGCAGATCAGTACCCAACGAGTGTGCCACGGAAAACCGGGCACCTTGCTGACCTAACGTAAATGTTCCCTGCGCGAATGGCCGTATCACGACCTCACGGCAGAGTCAGGAACATCCGGTCGGGCAACTCGGGAAACGGCGCGGTGGGCAGGGCCTGGTACCAGTAGGCGACGGAGCAGATGTCGTCCTGGCGGGCCATGAATAGTTTGCCCTTGCCGTCGAAGTCGCGGTCGGGGTGGAAGCCGAGGTCCTGGATGGTGACGCGGAGGTCACTCTGGAACCGGATCGGGTCGAGGACGTGGAATCGGTACATGGCGTGGCGGTGCTTGTTGCGCATGTGCCCGTCGGGCCTGATGACCTGGTGCATGCCCAGGAACGGGGTGGTGTAGGTGCGGTATTGGCCGGCCACGCGCCAGTCGTAGGAGCCGCCGACGTAGTCCTCGGTTCCCGTTCCGCAAATGGTCGGAAACTCGTCGTCACCATCGATGAAGAACTTGATCTCGCCTTCGCCCCACCAGCGGTCGTCCAGCACGCCCCAGCCAAGGGAGGTGCCGACGTAGTGGCCACGGCCGCGGATGCCCTCGACGATGGTGTACTCCTCGCCGTACGGCACGGGGTTGGTTCGCCGGAACTGGGCGTGGAAGTAGGCGGCGTCGTCCGGTACGTCGGTGAGGGTGTAGTTGACCTGGTAGAAGCAGCGCTGCGGTTCGGCGGGGTGCTGGTTTTCGAGCGTGATGCGGCAGTGCCGGCGGAATGGCATCTGCCAGAAGCAGTTCAGGCCGCAGCCGGGGTTGACTGCGATGGGCAGGGCGGTGACCTGAGCGAAGTGGTCCTTCAGGTCTCCCTCGTGGGTTGCCCAGGGCACGGCGAAGAAGTCGGGCAGCGGCACGTCGACGGCGGGCTGCGGCTGGTCGTCCCAATACATCCGCAGGATCAGGTTGCGAGAGACGGAGCCGGTGATCCAGATGCTTTGAATTGCGCCGGGGCCCGGGATGTCGGCCATCTCGAGGGTCTGGCCGGGCTCCACTGACACGGCGGGGCGGCACTTCCAGCCGCGGCCCAGGTGGCGGGATGGGCCATTGGGATCGGCTTCGGCCCTGGCGCCGCCGCCGCGTTCGCCACGCGGGTTTTCGGCGGAGATGGAGCGGGATTGGGCCGAGGAGAGACGGGAGAGGTTGCCGAGGTGAAGATTGAGGCCGTTGAAGATGGTCATGGTGAGGATTCCTGGTGCGGCTGGCGACGGTGTCTATTGTGAGCCTGCCGGGCGTTGGGCCGCGAGTTTCGGCTGCCCCAGATGCAGGAGCGGGTGAAGACCCCATTTGCCCGAGTTGACATGGGTCGCCGGCCGATTGGCGGCATGCCAGAGTCCGACCAAATCCATTCGATGAGTGACCGTTATTCAGTTTTAGGTCTAAAATCACAATAGCGGATTGCGTTATTTCGATTTGCGTAACAAGGGGCCAGCAAGCGTCGCCCAAGCCCAGAGGATCCACCGGGGGTGTTATTGTGATTTCAAGCGAAACTCACAATACCCAAACGCATTATTCCGCGTTGCGCAATATCGGGCAGACGATCTGGACATGAAGCGCGGCATCACCGGTCGATACCACGTCACGACCGGCGGCAGCGAGCGCATCGAGGCTTTCGTGCCCATGCCGCTGCCGCCGGATCCGCCGCTGGAGATCGACGGAACACTCCAGCAGGCCTTGGAGCGTGCGCTGCTTGCCCTGGGGCGGCTGGACAGCATTTCAACGCTACTGCCAGACCCTGACCTGTTCATCTACAGCTACGTCCGCAAGGAGGCCGTGCTCTCTTCGCAGATCGAGGGCACGCAGTCCTCGCTGTCGGACCTGCTGCTGTTCGAACTGGAACAGGCACCGGGCGTGCCGCAAAACGACTTGGATCTCGTCGAGGTGTCCAACTATGTGGCGGCACTCGAACACGGCCTGGCGCGGCTGCGCGGCGACTTCCCGCTCTCGAACCGGCTGCTGCGCGAAATCCATGGCGTATTGCTCGCGCGTGGGCGCGGCAGCGACAAGGATCCCGGTGAATTTCGGCGCTCGCAGAACTGGATCGGAGGAACGCGACCGGGGAATGCGCGCTTCGTGCCGCCACCTCATACCCACGTTCCCGACTGCATGACGGCGTTCGAGCGGTTCTTACACGCGGACAACGACGGCTTGCCGCTCGTGGTGCGAGCGGGGTTGGCGCACGTCCAGTTCGAGACCATTCACCCCTTCCTCGACGGCAACGGGCGGGTTGGGCGCCTCCTCATTACATTCCTGCTCCACCACGGAGGCGCCCTGCGCGAGCCGCTGCTCTACCTCAGTCTGTACTTCAAGCAGCATCGCGAGGCCTACTACGACCTGCTGGATCTGGTTCGGCGCACGGGAGACTGGGAAGCATGGCTGGCGTTCTACCTGGAAGGTATCCGGCACGTCGCCACTGAGGCGGCCGCCTCTGTGGAACGGCTGGAACGAATGTTCCGCGCCGATCGCGCAAGAATCGAAGCGGTGGGTCGGCGCGCCAGTTCTGCCATTCGGGTGCATGAGGCCATGAAGGCGCAGCCTGTCCAAACTCTCGCCAGCGTGGCTGAAGGAACCGGCCTTTCGTTCTCTGGAGCCTCTGCAGCGATGCGCTTGCTCGTCCAGCTTGGTATCGCCAGCGAATTGACAGGGCGGCGTCGTAACAGGCTATTTGCCTACGATCGGTACTTAGCCGAACTGATCGTGGGGACAGAACCGCTCTAGGTCGGGACCCGGGGTTTGGCCAGCACGGGAGTCCGCCGGATCCAGGCCTCGGCCATTCGTCAGGGGCACCCGCCGTGCGGCCGGTGTGCGCGAGAATGCGGCCGACAGCGACTAGCCGCCAAGGGTCGATCCGATGCCCCCGAGTGAGCGTCCGAATGTGATTGTGATCGTGAGCGACACGTACCGGCCGGACCATATTGCGGCGAATGGGCATCCGGACGTGGTTACGCCGGAGTTGGACGACTGGCTGGGGCGGAGCGTGACGTTTGAGCAGGCGACGGTGTCGAGTTTTCCGACGATTCCGATGCGGACGGACTGGTTTACGGGGCGCTTCGGTCACCCGCGGCATGGCTGGCGGAACCTGGACCCGAAGGCGGTGACGCTGCCGGAGGTGCTGTCGGCGAACGGGTACCGCACCCAGCTGATCGCGGACACCACGCACCTGATGAACTCGCATTTCTTCCACCGGTTCGATCGCCATCACTTCAACCGGGGGCACGAAGGGGACGGCAAGTTTCTGCGGCTGAACGATCCGATTGAGCACGTGGTGGAGGATCCGAGCAAGACACGGGTGGAGTTTGGGAACCACGCCTACACGCCGGTGCTGCCCGACATCCACGCGCATACCAATTACTGGCGGCGGTACGAGGACCAGTCGCAGCCAATGCGAATGGCGGACGACGTCTGCCGCTTCCTGGAGGACTGCTACGCCAGCCCGCAGCCGTTCATGTTGTGGGTGGACTGCTTTGACGTGCATGAGCCGTGGTTTCCGCCGCGGTACCTGCTGGACCTGTACGACCCGACGTACGACGGACCGCCAATAGCCCAGCCGAATTACCGCGAGGCAAGCGTCTATACACCCGCGGAACTGCGGAACATGCAGGCCCGGTACAAAGCGATGTGCACGCTGCTGAGCAAGGCGGTGGGGCGGATGCTGCGGACGGTGGAGGACGCGGGGCTGCTGGAGAACTCGATCGTGGTGTTCATGTCGGACCACGGGATGTACCTGGGCGAGCGTGGGCGTACGGGGAAGTCGGGCATCCAGGCCGATTCACGGAGCGTGTTCCCGTTTCACTGCGAGATCAACGGGATCTGCTGGTCGATGCACGTGCCGGCGTCGCTGAATCGGACGACGGTGGCGCCGGGATCACGGCTGTCGGGCCTGGTGCAGGCGCCGGACCTGCTGCCGACGGTGTTGGAGCTGTGCGACCTTCCGGTGCCGGACGAAATGGACCTGGAGGGCACAAGCCTGGTTCCACTGCTCGAGGGCGACGACGACGGGCCTCGTTCGCTGGCACTCACCGCGACGACCACCGATGTGGGCGGCGGCTGGGTGCATACGCGAGCGCCGGCGGTGACCGACGGCGAGTGGAAGCTGCTGGTGGATGAAGGCGACGGTGACGGCGGACCGGGGCTTTACCGGATCGCCGACGATCCGGCTGAGTCGGTGAACCTGATTGACGGTCATCGCGAGGAGGCGCGGCGGCTTCACACGGCGATGTTGGAGTGGCTGAACGCGCACGACGCGGCGCCGGAAACGCTTGAGCGGCTAAGCGCCGACCGGGTTGGTCTGGGCTGACGACAGGCGTACGCTAGCCGGCGCCTCAATGACAGTATGGGCTTCTAAGCGAGCGGTATCCTGTGTCCGCTCTCCCCGTACCACAGCAGCCGTGGCGGACATCCGGACCGCTTGCAGCTCCGTTCGTTGGGACGAAGACATCTGTGATTTGGCGTCTGACCGACACCCCATCTTTGTTCGGAGTACGTGACGCAAGTTGCCGCGCTAGCCAGACCAGCCTGAATGTCCAACTCGTCAGGTAGCGATGGCCGCGAGACGAAGACGAACCAGGCAAAGACGCCGCCAGCGACGGACCACGGATTCAGTCGACAACCAGCGAGTAGCGGCCAATAGTCCCGCCATTTCGCAGCCGGCCGTAACGTCGGGCGAATCAGCGTTCTCAAGGCTCCATCATCGGCATTGGCTGGTTTTGGGCATAGTCGCCATCGTCTTGCTGACTTCCCTCAGCTATTTCCCGGCCTTCCAGGCGGGCTTTGTATGGGACGACGTAGTTTTTACGGAGAACGGGGCTGTCCGCGAGTGGGGGGACATCTGGTCCCTCTGGCTTTCGCCGGGACATATCGAGTACGAGGGGCACTATTGGCCCCTGGTCTATACGACCTTCTGGCTGGAGCACAAAGTCTGGGGGTTCAATGCAGCCGGATACCACGTAGTGAACGTGATCCTGCACATTGCAAACTCGCTGCTGGTGTGGCGACTGTTCTCACGGTTATCCGTACGCGGCGCCTGGCTGATTGCGGCCGTGTTTGCCGTGCACCCGTTGCACGTCGAGTCGGTGGCCTGGGTTATCGAGCGAAAGGACTTGCTTTCAGCGCTTTTCTACCTGTTGGCGGTCCTGAGCTGGCTGAAGTTTCAAGATTCAAACAGGAAAAAGAACTATTACTTGACACTTGCTCTATTTGCGGCTGGGCTGCTGTCAAAGTCGATCGTCGTTACGCTTCCGGCCGCACTTCTGGTCCTGGCCTGGTGGAAAAAAGGCCGGCTGGAACGAGCGGATCTGGCAGGCGTGGCGCCCCTTGTTATTGTCGGTTTCTTCGCTACTCTTGCCGACTTCCTGTTCTACAGTTCACGCGAGTCGGTAACGGTTGATCTATCCCTGGTCGAACGTCCGCTGCTTGCGGCCAGGGCCGTGGTGTTTTACGCAACGCGCCTGGCATGGCCCGACAGCCTGGCCGGGATTTATCCGCTCTGGGACATTCGCGCAACGGACCCACTGGCCTGGGGTTACCTGGTCGTGGCGCTCGCGGTGCCGGCGCTGCTGTGGCGAATGCGAAGCCGGATCGGACGCGGTCCGCTGGCGGGAATGCTGTTCTTCGCGGTCACGCTGTCGCCCACATTGGGGCTCATCAACTACGGCTACATGCAGTTCTCATTCGTCGCGGACCGCTTCCAATACCTGGCCGGCATTGGCGCAATTGCCGTCGTGGTCGGCGGAGCGGCGACCGCCTGGCACAAGCTCGCACCGAGCGTCAGGGTTGCGGCACTGGCCGTCCCAATCGCCGTACTGGCCGTGCTTGCCGTTCTCACCTGGCAGTTCGCCGCCCTGTATCGCGATGACGAGACCTTCTTCAGGCACGTTGTGGAACACAATCCGACCGCGCACGGCGCGTACGACAACCTGGTCAAGGCATTGAACGACCAGGGCCGCACCGAGGAGTTTCTGGACACGGCGCGAACGGCACTCAGCTATCTCCCCAACGATCCCACCACCAACGTCAACTACGCCCTGGCGCTCGGCAGAAACGGACACGAGCAGGAGGCGATCGCCGCCTATCGACGTGCCCTTGAGCTCGAACCCGACAACACGCGAGCGCTTGTTGATTTGGGCACGCTGCTTTGGACGCAAGATCGGTATGACGAGGCCATGGAACTCTTTCAGCTTGCCCTGGCAGTTGACGACGGCCTGTCGAAGCCACACGTCGGAATGGGCCTCGTCGAGCAGGCTCGCGGGAATCACGCCGACGCCGAGCGGCACTATGCCCGCGCCCTGGACGTCGACCCGAGCGACCGCAATGCTCGGCACAACCTGGGAGTTCTCAACTTCGAGCAGAAGCGTTACGGGGAGGCCCTTGCCAGCTTTCGCGCGGCCCTCGAGCTGGAGTCCGACGACGAGTCGCGCGCCGAGAGTCTCTCCGGCGCCGGCAGTTCGCTCTACCAGCTCGGGCGCGTTGAAGAAGCTATTCAAAGCTTCAACCAGGCCCTGGCTCTCGATCCAAGCTTGCCAGTGGCGCGGGACTACTTGAGGCGAATCGAGGCCGACAACCTGACGGCAATGTTCGACGCCGGGCGCTTCCAGGAAGTCCTGGACGCTGCTCGCCGTTCCGCCGAGGAAGATCCCGGGGATGCCGCGGCCCACGTGTTCGCAGGCGCGGCCCTTGCTGAAATGGGAGACTTTGATGCGGCCGAGCGCTACTACCGGCTCGCCCTCGACATTGAACCGCTTCAACGAGACGCGCTGGTCAACCTCTCCGCATTGCTGATTCATGGCGGGTCATACGACGAAGCCGTGGACTTCCTGCAGACCGCGCTCGACTTGTACCCAACCGATGCCGAAGTCCATCGACGCATGGGGCAGATTGAAGCCGCACGCAGCAACCTTGATGCGGCCGAGCGCCACTATCGCCAGGCGATGGCTCTTGGCCTGCGGGATCACGAGGTGCTGCACAGCATCGGAAAGCTGACGCTCGCCAGGGGCGCGCATGAAGAAGCGCTCGAGTTCCTGGAAGCCGCCAGCGAGCGTTCGGACAGGGACGCCGTCCTTCAATCCAACCTGGGCGTCGCGCTGTACCACCTGGGCAGAAGAGACGAAGCGATCGAGCGTTTCGAGCGGGCTCTCGAACTGGACCCGTCCTTTCAGCCGGCCCGGGACAACCTGGAACGGGCACGACAGGAAGCCGGATGAATTCCGACCGATTAGGGTTCGTCCACCAGAGGCCATTCAGTCTTCTGTGCCCCGGAGTCGACGTTGACGTACCGGAAACGTCTGGCTTCGGGCTGTGGCACGGCAGCGGCGAGTGCTGGGAGTCCGGGGCAGAATGGCGGGAGCTGTTCCGCGGGATTGCAGCAGATCGTGAGGCGTAGACCGTGCACGCGCTGATTACCGGGGGCACCGGGAGCATTGGGTCGCGGCTTGCGGCGGCGCTAATCGAGCGGGGCGACCGGGTGACGGTGGTGGATGTAAGGGCCGATCCGGTGGCGCCGTCGGCGGCGTTCGAGCGCGCGGACGTGCGGGTTGGCGAGACGCAGGCTCCGGGCTTTATCGATGGCATCGTCGCCGAAACCCGACCCGACAGCGTTTTTCACATGGCGTCGCTGCTATCGGGAAGTTCGGAAACGGACTCGGAGCTGGCGTGGCGGGTGAACCTGGACGGTATCCGCAACGTGCTGGAGGCGGCGCGGATTCATGGCGTGGGGCGGGTGATGTTTCCCAGTTCGGTGGCCACGTTTGGGTTGGGCGTTGGCGACACGGTGAGCGACGACAGCCCGCAATGGCCGGCGGGCCTCTACGGCGTGACGAAGGTGCTGGGCGAGCGGCTGGGGGTCTACTACTACCAGCGCTTCGGGGTGGACTTCCGATGCGTCCGGCTCTCGGCCATGGTGGCGCCCACGGCGCCGGCGGCGGGCGCGGCCAGCGCGTTCGTGTGCGAGCTCTACATCGGGGCCGTGCGCGAGGGCGGCTATACCTTCAAGGTCTATCCCCACAGCCGCGTCCCGCTGGTCTGGGTGGAGGACGTGGTGGGGGCCATACTGCAACTGCACGACGCGCCCGCGGGCAGTCTCAGTCGCCGCGTCTACCAGGTGATGGGCTCAAACCCGACGGTCCAGGATATGGCCGACGCGGTGAAGAGGCGAATGCCGAACGTAAAGCTAACATTCGACCCGGATCCCGTGGCCGCGGGCGTCGTGGACAGTTGGGCCTCCAGCATGGACGACACGAGTGCCCGCGCCGACTGGGGCTGGGCGCCGCGGTTTGATTTGGAGGGAATGACGGACGCGGTGCTGGAGGAATTGGTGGCCTAACAACCACCCGGATAACCGCACCACAATGCGAGAGACGTTGCCGGGACGAGCCAGTGATTTGCTGAGAAGGCGTCTTCCAGAGCAATGCCGCCACCAGCCTCGCAAGCACCGCGTCTTGGATGACGAGCGCCAGGCGCTTCCGCCTCAGGTTCGCGCAATTGCCGCGCCTGGACGCCACGTCTTGCAGGACGGCGATCTCACGCAGTGTCCGCACTCCCGCTGCGGTCCCCTACGACCCAACTCTTCAATCCTGAAGCGCTCGGCGACAATGTCCGCAGCGCACCGCTGCGTCTGCGCGTAGAGGCCCGGCGCCGCTTCAATCGCGTCCGCTCGAGCCCGCAGCTCAGCCGCCCATGCGGAATCGAAACCATCCTCCGCTGGCGAGACTCCCAAACCGCGCCGGGCAGTGGCGATGTGCTCAGGGTTATCGAACAAGCCTGCAGCGCCACGCAGGTAGCGGACTTCCTTGGCGGGATCTTGCTCTATTCGGCGCGACTGCGAAAAGGCTTGCTGGTAGTAGAAGAGCGCCTTGGAGTCCTGGCGGGGAGTGCACACCCAGATCGCCAACATAGTCAGCAGTGAAACGCCGATGGTGGCCGTGACCACGACTCCGGATAGCCGCGAAATCCGAAACTGGATTCGACTCGACGTCACTGTTTCCGAGCCGCAAGCGATTCGTTCCGCTCCAACCGGTCCGCGCCGCGAAGTCGCTTCAAGTTGCTGGCCGGACGCAGCCAGCCCTCCGTCAGCATCCCGGTGACCACCGACCTATCTGTTGATGGGTTGGAATTTGTAGAGGGCGTCGTCGCGTTGGACTTCGCCCATGTAGATGGCGCCTTCGGGGTCGACCCAGATGCCGTGGGGGGCGCTGAAGGTTGCGCCGCCGTCGCCGGGGTCTTCCCATGAGGTGATGATCCGGCCGGTCAGGTCGAGGATCGAGACGCGTCCGCCGACTTCAGCGAGGTAAATAACGCCGGCGTCCTCGTCGACGTAGAAGTCGGAGGGCTGGCGGAATCCGGTCCACTGGTCGATATAGACGCCGTCGGGATCGAAGATCTGGATGCGGTGGTTTTCGCGGTCGGCGACCAGGATCCGGTCATTGCTGAGGGCCCAGATGCCATGCGGCAGGTCGAACTGGCCGGGACCGGTGCCCGGCTCGCCCCAACTGTTGAGCAATTGGCCGCTGGGCGCGAAGCGGTGGCAGCGCGTGTCGCCGTAGCCGTCTGACACGTAGATGGACCCATCGGCGCCGAGGTGGGTGTTGGTGGGGTGGTTGAAGAGGCCACCGGCGGCGCTGGTGAAGTTGGGATACCCGATGCGGCGGACGACCTGACCTTCGGTCGTGGTGACCCAGACGACGTGGGCGTAGCGGTCGGTGAGCCAGAGGTGCTCGTCGGCGTCCACATAGACGCCGTGGGCGTGGTTGAGGAGATCGTCGCCCCAGGTATCGACGACGCGGCCGTCGGCGTCGAAGACGACCATGGGGTGGGTGCCGCGGCAGAAGCAGTAGACGCGGCCCTGGCTATCCACACCCACGCTGCCAATCCAGCCCAGATAAATATCCGCCGGCAGTTGCGGCCACCCCTGCACGCGCTCGTAGCGATGCGATCCACTTCCTACGGGCATCGGCCAATCCTTCCGCGCGAACCTGTTGCGCGCCCATCGTAGTCGGCGGCGGCGCGGTGCGCTTGTGGCGGGTTTTTCACGGACGCCGGTGATAGCACCCGCCTAGACTTGCGGCCATGGCGAGCCTGACGACCAGCGGCGTACCGGTGCGGGCCACCGGCCTGTGGAAACGGTTTGGGGCGCTGGACGTGGTGCGGGATGTCTCGCTGGAGATTGCGCAGGGCGAGGTGGTGGGCTTTGTGGGGCCCAACGGTGCGGGCAAGAGCACGACGATCCGGATGATGCTGGACATCTTTGCGCCGGACCAGGGCACGGTGGAGGTGTTTGGCGCGCCGATTGACGACGCGGCACGGCGCCGGATTGGGTATCTGCCGGAAGAGCGCGGGCTGTATCCGGGTCTGCGCATCCCGCCGATTCTGAAGTACATGGCGGAGTTGAAGGGGGTGCCGACACAGGAAGCGACGGGGCTGGCGGACGCGGCGCTGGAGCGGTTGGGTCTGACGGAACACCGCCCCAAGAAGGTGGGGGAGCTGAGCCGCGGGCTGCGGCAGTTGCTGCAGTTTGTGGCGACGATTCAGCACAAGCCGGACTTCCTGGTGCTGGACGAGCCGTTCTCGGGCCTGGATCCGGTCAACGTGCGACTGATGAAGAACACGGTGGCCGAATTGCGCGACGACGGGGTGGCCGTGCTGTTCTCGACTCACCAGATGACGGACGTGGAGGAACTCTGCGACCGGGTCGTGATGATCAATCACGGAGAAATTGTGCTGAACGGGGGCGTGCGGGAGATTCGACGGCAATACGCGACCGATCGACTGCTCGTTGAGTGCGCCTCGGACCTCCCGTACGCCCTGAGCCTGCTCGGGGTGGCCGCTGTCGAGACTCACGGCGATGGCTGGCGGATCAGCCTGAATGAGGAAGGATCAGCCGAGGGCGTGCTGCAGGCGCTGCTAGACGCGGGCGTTCAGATCGAACGCTTCGAGTGCGAGGCGCCGACGCTGGAAGAGATCTTCCTGCGGATCGTGGGTAGCTCCAACGGGACGCCGGATGCCGGAGCGCGGGCCGGTGGGTAGCGTCCGGATTGTGACCCGGCACGAGTTCCGGACGGCCGTCACCCGTCCCTCATACATCATCCTGACTGCGGCCGTACCGGTGCTGGTGGCACTGGCGGTGGCGGGCTTTGCGATTTTCACGCTGGTGACGCGGGAGGACGCCGGTGCCGAGACCGCATCCAGCGCCGAATCCAGCGCTGAGACGCCAAGGCTGGGCTACGTAGACCTTACGGCCGGTCCGGCGCTGTTTGGCGCGCACCAGGAGCAGCCGGGCGGGGTGTTCGTAGCGGTGTCGGATCGTGACGCCGGCATTTCGGCGCTCGCGGACGAGCAGATTGACGCGCTCTTCGTGTTCCCGCCCGACTATGCCGAAACGGGAACGGTCGTGCGGGTTCGGATCGCTGACGACGGGGGCGTCTTCGGATCGGACGGTCCCTCGTATAGCGGGACGCTGCGCGGGTTCGTGCTTTCGAATCTGTTCGCAGACGAAGTCCCTGCCGGATTGGCCGAGCGGCTCCAGATTCCCTACACGCTGGTGGTGGAGGAGGTCCGGCCCGACGGAGGAGCCGAGGACGAGTCAGCGGGATTCGACGTTGGCCGGGCGGCGTTCTTTGCCGTTGCCGGCATTTCGCTCTTGTTTTCCGTCTTCTTCAGTTCGGGGTATGTCCTCAATGCGCTGGTGGAGGAAAAGGAAAACCGGGTGATGGAGGTGCTGCTGTCGGCGGTCAAGCCCGACGCGCTGCTGCTGGGCAAGTTCTTGGGCCTGGGCGCGGCGGGGCTGCTGCAGATGGCGGCCTGGCTGACATCAGTCGGCGTGGGCGTGCTGGTTCTCGGCCTCATCGTGGAGATTCCCACCGACTTGCTGATCATGCCGGGCGTCGGTGACATCGCCGTTGCGGCCGCGTACTTCCTGTTCGGCTACGCGCTGTTCGCATCGCTGATGGCGGCGGTGGGAGCGGTAACGACTTCGCTGCGCGAAGCCAACCAGATTTCGGCCATCGTCATCGTTCCGGCCTTCATTCCGGTCTGGCTGAACTTCATCCTGTTCACAGAGCCCGAGGGCACCGTGGCTCGGGTGTTGACTTTCGTCCCGGTCACGGCGCCAGTCACTGGTTTCATTCGCCTTGCTACCGACGCGATGGGGCCGCTGGAAACCGTGGCGGCGCTGCTGGTGCTGGCGGCGAGCGCGGCGGGCGCGCTGTGGCTGGCCATGCGGTTGTTCCGGGCCTACCTGCTGATGTACGGCAAGCGGCCGACGCTGAAGGAAATGGCGCGGAGCGTGGTGTCGGGCTAGCGGTCCTTGCGCAGGTAGGTGATCGGTCCGCCGAAGTCGAAAGCTTGCGGCTCGGGTGATGGGAAGTAGGGGCTCACTTCGGCGGTGAGGTAGGCCCTGGCGTCGTCGAGGGTTGATTCCCCGCGCTCAATGGCCGCGATGACGTTGGTCTGGGTGAGCAGGTAGTCGACCAGTTGGCCGTGATTGAAGAAAACGACGTTGGTGTACGTGTCCTGCGCGAGCACCTGAAAGCCGGCTTGTCTGGCCGACCTCTTGTCGAGAGGTTGGCTGTTGCGCGGGGGCGTGGGGAAGCGCTGGAAGTAGGTGGAGACGAACCAGGGTTTGAAGCCCGGATTGCCGTGATGATTGGCGGAGAAAAAGTTGTCGTAGATGACGAGCCAGCCGCGGGGCGCGAGCACGCGGCAGGCCTCTGCCAGGAAGGCAGTTCGCTCGAACCAATGCAAGCCGGAGGAGACGGTGAGGAGATCAAAGGACTGGCCGGCCAGTGGCAGGGCCTCGGCCGGACAGCGCAGGTAGTCAATGCGCTCGTCGCGCTCAGCCTGGGCGAGCATGGCGATTGAGATGTCGGAACCGACGATTTGCTTCGCGATCTGCTTCAAGGCGATGCAGGACAACCCGGTTCCGCAGGCGACGTCGAGGGCACGGTCGAGACGGTCATCGATTTCCAGTTTGGCGGCGATTCGCTGGATGACGAGGTCGTGGTGATAGGGACGAGCGCGGGCGTAGAGTTCAGCGGAGCGCTTCGAGTCAAACAGGTCGCCGGCGGAGTCCTGAGTTATGGCGCGGCGGTCCCCTGGTCAATCGCTTCGAGGCGCTCGAGGATCCACATACGAGCCAACGTCGTTGGGCCGATGCCTTTTCTTTGGGCCGTCGCCCGCAGGGTCTCGAGGGTCTCAGCCGTAAAGCGCACTGTGATGCCCTGGGAGAGGTTCTTGGCGAAGCGCACCTCGGTGCGCTCGAACTCGTCCTCGAAGTCAGCCGTGTCGTGCGTGTCCCAAAACTCGGCCTCTTCCTCGGGACTGTTGAACGTCGGAATCCGAGTCTGCTTTTTCGTCTCACTCATTCCGTCACTCCTCTCTCCAAACTCCGGTACATCTCCCGCTCACGACGGCTGGCCGGTCGTGCCGTCACCGGGTAGTAGGTCTCGGGCTGAACCGGAGCCAGGATCACCGTGAGCATCCTCCCTGACTTTGTCTGACCAATCACACGAATTCGGCCTTTGTACGTGCGGCTCGTATAGGCATCCCTCCGACACACGTCTTCGACTTCGTCAGGCGTGACCTCGTGCCGCGCTATATGGCCTACGTTCCACGCGTCCCAGACCAACTCCCGTACATGGACCATGCAGCTATTGTAACCGTTTGCGTTATAACGCTATGGCTCGGTCAGCAGACAGCCAACGTGGCAGTACACGGAGTCTTGGTTTCCCTGCTGGCACCGAAAGCATGGGATACCGCTTGGGGCTAAGCTGCGGGCCGACCTCGCTGGCCGGTATGGGAGCGACAAGCGATGACGATTACGACGTTTTTGGGCGATCGCAGCGTGGGGACGCGGACGGGGTTTACGACGCGGCCGGTGGTGATGGGGCGGCGCGGGGTGGTGACATCCGGCCACTACCTGGCGACGGCGGCTGGATTCCGGATGATGGAGCAGGGCGGTAATGCCATCGACGCGGCGGCGGCGATGTGCTTTTGCCTGAACCTGCTGGAGCCGCAGAGCAACGGGCTGGCCGGCGAGGTGCCGACGCTGATTTACTCGGCGACGGAGCGCAAGGCGTACGAGCTGAGCGGCATGGGCTGGTCGGCGCAGGCTTTCACGATCGACTGGTGCCGGGAGCAC
Source organism: Chloroflexota bacterium (assembly GCA_028874315.1). Classification (GTDB taxonomy): domain Bacteria; phylum Chloroflexota; class UBA11872; order UBA11872; family UBA11872; genus UBA11872. Next base: position 13,655 of record JAPPKM010000069.1, on the reverse strand, counting down.
GGGATCGACCTGATTCCCGGCGACGGCTACCTGCCGGCCTGCGTGCCCGCGGCGGTGGGTACCTGGGCGGCCGCGCTGGCGCGCTTTGGAACGTTGAGCTTTGGCGAGATCCTGCGGCCGGCCATCGACCTGGCGGAGAACGGCTACCCCGTCTACGACAGCCTGTACAACAGCCTGGCCAGCAACGTGGACAAGTTCACGGAGCAGTATCCAAGCACCGGCGAGGTGTACCTGCCGGGAGGCAAGGCGCCCGAGGTAGGCGAGTTGCATCGCAATCCGGCGTGGGCTGAGACGTTAAAGGTCCTGTGTCGAGCGGAGAAGGCGGCGGCAGGACGCGGGCGCGTCGCCGGAATCGAGGCCGCACGGGATGCGTTCTACAAGGGCGAAATCGCCGAGCGGATCCTGGACTTCATCAGCACGCCGGTGGAGGACGCCAGCGGATCCGCGCACGCCGGATTGCTGAGCTATGAGGACTTTGCGGACTGGGAGGCGGAGTTCAACGAGCCGGTGTCCGTGAACTATCACGGCCTGGACGTGCATAAGTGCTCCAGCTGGACGCAAGGCCCGGTGTTCCTACAGCAGTTGACGCTGTTGGAGGGATTTGACCTGGCGGCGATGGGGCACAACTCGGCGGACTACCTGCACACGCTGATCGAGTGCGCCAAGCTGGCCTTTGCCGATCGCGAGGCGCATTACGGCGATCCGAAGTTCGACGACGTGCCGTTTGAGCGGCTGCTATCGAAGGCCTACGCGGATGAACGGCGGGCGCTGGTTGGCGACGAGGCGTCGCTGGAGATGCGACCTGGGGACGCGGGCGGCGGATTCCCCGACTACGCCACGGTTGAGGTTGCCGAGGACAACCGGCGGGCACTGCAGGTGGAGGCGCGCGAGGTGCGGGACCTTGGGCTGGGCCACGCGCACGTGGGCGACACCACGCACCTGGACGCCGTGGACCACGAGGGCAACATGGTGGCGGCCACACCGAGCGGCGGCTGGCTGGGCACCTCGCCGGTGATTCGCGGCCTGGGCTTTCCGCTGGGCACGCGCGGGCAGATGTTCTATTTGAACCCACTGCGGCCCAACGCGCTGGCGCCGCGCAAACGGCCGCGGGCGACGCTGACGCCCTCACTGGTGACGAGAAACGGCGAGCCGCAAATGGTGTTCGGCACGCCGGGCGGCGACGGGCAGGATCAATGGACGCTGCAGTTCTTCCTGAACTGCGTGCACTTCGATATGAACCTGCAGGAAGCGCTGGACGCGCCGACGGTGCACTCGGTGCACTTTCCGTCGTCGTTCTACCCACGCGAGGCCTACCCGGGACGCCTGGTGGCCGAGGGACGGATCTCCGGTGAGGTGCTGGCGGAACTCGAGCAGCGCGGGCACGACGTGGAAGTCACCGGCGACTGGGTCAACGGCAAGTCGATGGGGATTCGGTATGGCGGGCCGGGCGGCGTGATCGCGGGGGCGGTGTCCCCGAAGGGAATCATCGGGCACGCGCTGGGTTGGTAGCGCCCAGCCTGATTAACGCCGGCGGTCGTCAGGCGGAAATCAGTGGCGGCATGCATCGGATATGCATACGGGCTTCATACCGACTCGACAGAGGGCCGCTACCCTCCGCAAAATAGATTTAATCCGGCACGAGTTGGGAGGCTAACCGGAGCGTGAGCGGAGCCATGCTGAGCGAGGCAATAGCTGAGACCGCTGTCAGCCGCGCTCCCTCCAGCCCCCTGCCGGGCAAGTCGGCACGTTCGAAACTGAAACTCCGGCAAGCTCGACCTGGCGATGCGCAATCCGCGAGTCACCTGCTGCGAGAAGCACTAACGCCGAGGCTGGCCGATGCCGTGTTCGGGTTGGGCGTCGAAGGCGGCGCCACGGGACACCTGGAGCACCTGTTTGCTCGGTCAGGAACCTTGTGGAGTTTCGACCTGGTGACCCTGGCCGAACTGGAGGGCCAGGTCGTCGGACTCGTTTCGCACGCGCCCTGGTCGGAATTGGCGCGGCGGTATCGGTCAACCTTGTGGTCGTATCTGCGCGTCTACGGTGCGTGGAAGGCTCTACGGCTTCTCCCCCGGCTGCGAGCGCTGATTCGAGCGAGCCCCGCAGTCCCAGCGGATCATTGGTTCATTCCATATTTGGCCGTGTCCCAGGAGCACCGGGGCAACGGCGTGGCCAAGGCCCTGCTGGAAAGCGTTCATCGGCGCGCGGACCGCAGATCTTCAGCCAGCAGTCTGTATGTGTTGCCGGAAAACGGCGCCGCCCGCGAGTTCTACCAGCAGGCCGGCTATTCCGATGGCACGCGTGCAGAATCCCAGCAGCTCTACGAGCTGGCCGGCACGCGCGGCCGCCTGCGCATGGACCGGCGCGTCTCGGGGACATAGCTCAGGACGACTGCCGCCGCTTCGGCTCCACGGACGGCCTTCAAAGCCGGTCGAGAACGTCTGGCCTGACGCCGGCCCCCCAGCAGACTTGTCGATTCCCAGTCGGTCACTCGAGTTCGGTCCAGTGTGGGGCGCTGGCGGAACGTGTCAGGTCGAGGTCGAGTCCGCCCGACTTACCACTTGGTGGACTCTTCGGCGTACACGTGGTCGGGCATTTTGTAGCTGATGCCGGCCTCGTCGAAGACGGAAACTTCAAGCAATGACGTGAGATTGGTGTAGTTGGTCTGTTGCAGGTGCTTGTGAAAGAGCCGGCCCAGGGTGCGTTCGATACGGCCCTGCATGCGGAACCAGGGCAGTACGCCGACCGTTGGGCCGCCCGGATACTTCAGCTTGTTGGCGAGCTCCTTGCCGATGAGGGCTCGGGAGACGCGATACACGTACTTGGCAAGATGGCGGCGCTCTTCGGGATCGGTCAGACCGATCAGCAGCGGGGCGGAGTTGATCAGCGAATTCGCCATGGCGATGCACTCGAAGTCCGGCTCGGGCTCACAGATCCCGCCAATCTCGAAGATTCGCAGAGCTTCGGCTTCATCCCGATACAAGATCGTCTCCGGAATGCCCATCAGGTGGCCGCCATAGCGCCAGACCTGCATGAAGCTGGCGCGTTCTTCGTCGTCGTAGACGGCGCCCAGACTCTTCATGTGCTTGAGCAGTCGCGCGGAAAAGGCCGTTATGGCAAAGCCAAGGTGCGCGGCGCTCACGGGTTCGCCCAGTTCATCGAAGTCCCAGTCGCCTGAGTTTGCGAGCAGGCGCCGAACCTGGGCATGCACCATGCGAACTCGGACGGAGAGCTTCCAACCATCGCCTCCCCGGTCCATTCCGCCGGGAACGAACATCTCCAGCATGTGGCGGTTGTTCTGTTTGAGGCGTCTGACGCCCTGCTCGCGCAAGCGGCCAGTCGTAAAGAACGACTTGCTGATATTGGTTGAGAACCCTTCGACCAGCGTCCCGCCGACAAACGCCCCGAGGATGATCCTGGAATTTCGATGAAACATCCGCATCCCGGGGATGAGCGACGCTTCGTCGACCCACTCGGGAGGGGTTTTCAATTCCTGGAAGAAATCCCGAACTTCGCGCGGCGCATCGTTCAGCGCACTGTCGTCATCCAGGTTGTCCATGGCGGTCTGGACGATTCGCCACGATTCTCGCGGACCGATTTCCTCAAGCGCGGCCATCATCGCGTCGGCCACCGGATCGCCGACGCGGGTGTGGGCGACGTAATTGGCGGCTACCGCCGGATCGAGCGCGCGGGCCTTGTCGTAGCCATCTCGATAGCAGGTGGGCAGGTCCAGACTCTCGGCTCGCGACGGCTCAGCCTCCATGCCGCAAACCTATTCGTCCTCCGCAGGCTCGACTCGAACATCGGGGAGCCAACTGAGAAACGACGGCAGGTACCAATTGCGCTTGCCCAGAACCTCCATGCTGGCCGGGACCAGGACCGATCGGACGAGAGTTGCGTCCAGGAAGACAGCCACGGCCAGCCCAAAGCCGACCTGTTGGTTGATGATCGTTTCGCCGAGGGCAAACCCACCAAAGACCGCCACCATGATCAGGGCCGCCCCCGTAATGATTCCCGCGGTCGACCGAAGCCCGTAGGCCACGGCCTCGGCGTTATCCCCCGTGTGGTCGTAGCGTTCGCGAATGCGGCTTAGCAGGAAGACGTGATAGTCCATGGAGAGCCCGAAGAGGATTGAGAACAGAAAGAGCGGGATCCATGCGTCCACGACTTCGGCGTGGCGGAATCCCAGCAAGTCAGTCGCCACGTCCTTCTGAAAGACCAGCACCAGCAATCCGTAGGAGGCGCCCACCGAGAGCAGGTTCATGATCACGGCCTTGATCGGAATGACGATGGAACGGAAGACCAGCATCAGGACGATGAAGCTGAAGCCCAGGACGAACAGGAAGACGAACGGCGTGTAAATCTCGACGATTTCGAAGACGTCGGCCGTTATGGCAGTCACGCCGCCCACCAATACGTTGGCGGAGACGCCTTCAAAGGCGGCGGGGATGTACTCATCGCGTAAGGCCACGACCGTGTCCACCGCGGCCTGGCTGCTCGGTTCCCCGCCGATTACCAGCGTTAAGAGCGCCAGGTCGCCGGCATCGTTGACCGTCGGAACCGGCGGAAACGGGAATCTCGGGTCATTGCTGAGCGAGGCCTGAAGACGCTGAATCGCACCCTGGACCTCGGGACTGTTGACGTTGCCATCAACGACGACTTCCACCGGATTGACGATTCCGAAGGAGAAGTTCTCTTCCAGGACGAAGAAGGCATCGCGGGACTGCGAGCCCTCGGGAAACGCGTCGACGCCGCTGAGGCCGGTCTTGATGTCGAAGTAAAAGACTGTCAATACGATCATCGGCACGGCGATGGCGAGGATGCTGATAACCGGGTAACGCATTACTTTCTGCGTGATGAACTCCCAGAATCCTTCCTTGGAATGGTCGGGACTGGTCACCTTGAAGCGGCCAAGCAAGGGCACCGGCAACAGATTCACCCTGGGCCCAAGCACTGCGAGCACTGCCGGAAGCAGTGTGAGCGTGGCCGCCAGGGCGATGGCCACCACCAGGATGGCGCCGACCGCCAGTGACTGAAAAAACGGGAATGGAACGATCAGCATTCCGCAGAGAGCGATGATCACGGTCAAACCGCTAAAGAGCACGGTGCGGCCGGCGGTTGATCCCGAGCGCTCCGTTGCCTCCAACTTATCGAGGCCGCCTTCCATCTCCTCCCGGAACCGGGAGACGATGAGCAGCGAATAGTCGATGCCCACGGCCAGGCCGATCATGGTCACCATCAGCGTCACGAAGAACACCAACTGAAAGGCCTGGCCAATCAGCGCAACCAGGCCCAGAGCAACGACGATGGCGACGATGGCCAACCCAATAGGAGCCAGGGCCGCGACGACCGTGCCGAAAAGTGCCACGAGGATGAGAAGAGCCACCGGGATTCCGATTCGCTCGCCCTGTTCGAGGTCGTGGAGCGCGAGCTCGTTCTGTTCAACGGAGATGCTGGCGGTTCCGCTGGTGAGGACTCGGAATCCGTCCACTCCGTCGGCAGCCTCCACGATGTCCAGGATGTGCTCGGCGTGTCCCTCGGCCTCGTTGAGGTCGCCGACGAGACGGAAGGGCATGAGCGTGGTCCGGCGGTCCGGCGAGACCTGCCGCTCGTCGCCGGTCAGGTAGTAGTTCAGACCGGCCGTCACCGCCTCGGGACCGAGAGCGACGATCTGTCCAAAAACAGTTTCAACTTTGGTCTTGAACGCGGGATCGTCAACCGTCAGATTCTCCGACTGCACGATTACAATCTCGGTAATCGGTTCGGGACCGCGCAGCCGGTCTTCAAGTAGTTGGGCGGCTTGCTGCGATCTTGCGCCGGAGCCCAGTTTCAGTTCCGTCGTCGTTGCGCTATCGAGCAGAGCCTGGCTCAGGCCGCCTGCAACAAGGGCGATGACGAGCCAAATGGCCATGGTGACGAGAGGTCGCCGGGCACTAATGCGGGCCAGATATCCGGTCAAGGCTCAACTCCCTCCATGCCAATAGAAATGTCGCAAATCTAGTATGTGACTCGGCACGACGCAGCAACTTGCTCGGGCCAACAATGCGCCCGATCGGTACCACCGGAGGATGCTACGTCCACGTCGACCCTCATCCGCCCGGGTTGGAGAGGAGACTGGCGGCAATATACAGCACCTGTGATACCTCCAGTGCGCACGTGCCGCTGCGGTGGGCAGCGTGGTGCACCTAGTGCTTGACACCTGCCAATCGCTCGGGTTCACGTGTAGAGCCCGATGACACCGCGGCGAGCGGCTGCGCGATCGGCGCGCCTGAACATGACGATGCCGGCCAGCACCGCCAGGATCGCGCTGGCGCCGGCTACTGCCAGATCAACGGGCAGAGGCACGATCGTCGGCGTTCCAAGAACCAGGTGGCGCAGGGCGTCCAGCACGTAGGTGTGCGGAAAGGCGTAGCTCAACCAGCGGACGGACCACGGCAGGATGCTGATGGGAAAGACCGTACCGGCCAGCACCAGGAGGAGGCCGCTCACGATTGCCTGGGCGGCCCATGAGCGCGTGGCCAGGAACACGCTGCCGAACACGAGGCCGAGGCCCCAGAACGTCGCGAGACCGAAAAGCAACGGAACGACGGCCAACGCGGAGACAGCCTGCGTCGACGGACCAAAAAAAAGGAACGCCAACGCAATAATGATGGCGCCTTCAACCACCGCATCCGCCAGCGCCGCGAGGGACGCACCAAGGCACAGGGCCCAACGTGGAGCCGGTGTCGCCCATAGGGCGGGCAGGATACCGACGCGGTTTGCATTCGCGAGGTATTGGATGGTGGCCGCCATGGGACGGGTGGCCGCATTGATGACCACGAGACCAACAGCCGCGAAAGTGACAAAGTCCCGACCGCCGCCGCTGGCCGCGAAACCTTCCGAACCGTACGCCAGGCTCATCAACAGGATGGGCGCGAGGAAGAGGAATGTTGCGAGCATTCGTGCAGCCCAAACGATCCGAAAGCGGTTGTGTTCGCGCCACGTCTGCGCGAAGGCAGCAAGCACAATCGAAGCCACGCGACCTGCCTGCTGAATCTCAGACGGCCTCAAGATGCCCCCGCTGACGGGCGTCGCGGTCGAATCGTGCGAACAGCCACATCCCGCCCACGCCGAAAACGAGTCCGAGGGCGAGCAGGGCCGCGACGGATGCCCAGGCGGCTGCGGCGTCATTAAAGACGAGCGTCGCTCGAAGCCCGCGAATCATCCAGGTGGGGGGAAGCAACTGGCCGGCAACCTGGGCCCAACCAGGGAGCACGGTTGTGGGGTAGGCCGGGCCCGCCAGGATCCCCATGCCCATCAGAATCACCTGCACCATCATCATGCCGGCGCGCGCTCGGAGGATGACCGCAGCCCAGATAAGACCAAAGGCGCCGACAGCGAACGTTGACGCGGCAAGAACCGCGACCAACACCAATGGATCGAGGCTGACCGGAAACCGGAGGATGGCCCAGGCAACGACGAAGGCAATGAACGTCCGTGCGATTCCAACGGACATTCCGGATGCGCCCAGGCCGGCTACGCGCGCCAGCAAGGCTGTTGGGGTCGACCAGATCGAGCCCAGCGTGCCGTCGGAACGCTGATCCTCCAAGACAAACCCAACATTGGCTCCGATCGTGGTCGACCAGATCATCGCCGTCGCGCCAATGGCCACATAGGCCATGTAGTTGTCGGTACCGGCGAGCTCGACGAATGGTTGAATGTGCCTGGCCTCGGGACCAACCAGGGCGATGGCCGCCAGCGCCATGGGCAGCACGGCAAACGTCGCCAGCCAGGCACTGGTGACCAGGAAGAATGGCTGGCGTTGCTTCATCCGCCACCCCAGGCTGGCGAGTTGCAGCGTCGCCGCGGTGTTCGCCCACGCCAATCTCACGACGCGCCTAAACCGGGGCAAATGGTCCCTCGAGACGGCTGCCGGTCAGCTCGATGTAGGCGTCCTCCAGGGTTGCTTCGCGCAGGCGCGACTGGACGATTTCGGCGCCCGCCGCCGACACGCGCTGGGTGATGGCTTCCGCCGAGCGCCAGCTGTTGGGCGCTCGCACCGCGACCTGCACCGCCCCGTCGCTCTCGACCGCCCCCCACCAGAGGGCATCGTCGCCGAGAGCGGTTCGCGCCGCCGTCGTGTTTCCGCGCAGCATCAGTTCCAGACGCGGCTCAACGCCCGCGCGCTCGATCAGTTCGGCCGGTCGATCTTCGGCAATGAGGCGGCCCTTATCGATGATCCCGACCCGGTCGCAGACCTCATCGGCTTCGTGCATGTTGTGGGTCGTCAGGAGAATCGCCTTTCCCTCCTGACGGAGTTCGTTGACGAATCCGCGGGTCGCGCGGGCGGCGGCAGGGTCGAGGGCGGCCGTCGGCTCGTCCATGAGCAGTACCGGCGGGTCATGCATCAGGGTGCGAGCGAGATTGAGCCGCTGCTTCATGCCGGTGCTGTACGACTCGACGAGTTCATCCGTGCGATCGGCGAGGCCGAGCCGTTCCATGAGTTCATCCGTGCGCCGACGAATCGCATTGCCGTCCATGAATACGAGACGCCCGAACATCTGGAGGTTTTCGCGGCCGGTGAGCCGCCAAAACACGCCGCGCTCGCCAGCAAACATGACACCGGTGCGGGTGCGCACCTGGGTGCCGTCGCGAACGGTGTCGTGGCCGCAGATCCGTGCGCTGCCGGACGTTGGTTCGAGCAGCGTCGAGAGCATGCGAGCCATGGTCGTCTTGCCCGCGCCGTTGGGGCCCAGCAGTCCATAGACCTCGCCGGCCTCGACTGAGAGCGACACGTTGTCGACCGCGACAATCAGATCGCCTGTTGTTTCCGGCGGACGCCGACGCAGCAAGTCCCAGGGCCTGCGCGGGGGGCGCCGACGCTCGAAGTGCTTGGTGAGTTGGACCGTCTCAATGAGAGGCATCGTGACGTGGGCATTCGTCCCAGACCGCACCGACCGCCTGCCGGCCGCAGCCGGCTACGGTGCAGGAGGTGTGCAAGATTTCCGCTTTCCGGCTATTGAGAGCTCTGATTTCGGGCCTCCAAACCTGGTGGGCCGGGTGGGTCTCGAACCCACGACCTTCGGATTAAAAGTCCGCTGCTCTGCCAACTGAGCTACCAGCCCACTTGAGCTTACCGAGCAATGGGCGGATCGCCGGAGTGTCGTCTGCAGGCGGCTTCGGATAATGCATGTTGATCGCCGGGAGCTCGGAGGGACCGATGGGGGTATTGGACGGCAAGGTCGCAGTTGTGACGGGATCGAACCGCGGAATCGGTCGTGGGATCGCTCGAGGGTTTGCGAGGGCGGGCGCCAGCCTGGCGCTGGCGGCGCGGGACGCAGCATTATTGGAAGAAGCCGCCGACGAGTTTCGCGGACTGGGCGTTCAGGTCGAGGCCATTCCGACGGACGTAACCGACGAAAAAGCCGTCGACGCTCTGATTGATGGAACTCTCCAGCGGTTTGGCCACCTGGATGTGCTGGTCAACAACGCGGGCATCGCCAAGCACGCCCCGCTGGTGGAGATGTCGCTGGAAGCCTGGCAGCGCACGATTGACGTCAATCTGACCGGACCGTTTCTGTGCGCGCGGGCCGCGCTGCGGGTGATGGCGGCGGCCGGGCGTGGCCGCATTATCAACGTGGCCAGCATTTCCTCGCAGCGGGTGCGACCGTCGTCGGCCTCCTACAGCGCCTCCAAATTCGGGCTCTGGGGTCTGACGCAGGTTATTGCGCTGGAGGGCCGAGCCCACGGGGTTTCGTGCAGCTGCTTGAATCCGGGCAACACCTGGGTGGAACGTCGAACCGGAACCGCGCGGCGCGAGGATGATGAACCGATGATGACCGTGGACGAACTGGCCACCGCTGCGGTGACCATGGCCGCCATGCCGGACCACGTCAACATGCTGGAAGCCACGGTCTTGCCAGTGGGCCAGCCATTCATCGGCCGCGGTTAAAGCGCCGGGCGGCAGAACGAGCGCCTGACCGCTAGTTGCTCAGCGCTACTCCCCGGCCCGGAAGCGTTGGAACTCGCCGGCGATGTCGGCAGCCTCATGGTCGCCGTCGTGGATCACGAAGCGGACCGTCTGGTCCCAAGGCTGCTCGGCGGTGATCTCGACGGCCTGCATGCGCATGGTGCTGATGCAGAGCGAGCCATAGTCGCGGACGAACCACGGAGCGCCGTCGAACGAGGCGTCGGGCAAGACGCCCACGCCGGCGATCTTATCGAAGGCCATGGGGCCGTGGGCGTCGACCCAGTCGGCGGCCTGGTCGAAGATTTCGGCCTCGTTGGTGCGGCCCTCGGAGTCCTTGATGACGCCGTGATGGGTGACGTGGAGTCGGTCAGCGAGACGTACGCCGTAGTAGCTGTGCTTGGTGGGCCCGATGGTGACGCTGTCGGGCGACTTGGCGGAACCTGTGACCGGCTTGCCGGGCAGCGGAGTGCCATCGGCCAGGCGTCCGGCCGGCGCGGTGGGTCCGCCGCCGGGGACGAGCTGCGAACGAATGGTGAGCAGGTTGGAGATGTCGCCGGGCTGGATATCGGTGGTGCGGGTTTCGACCAGCACCAGCCGGCCATCCGGATCGCTCCAGTCGGAGGCACCCCGCCATTCGAGGGTTTGGGTTACTCGCAGCTTGTCGGCGGCCAGTTGTTCCCAGGAAGCGTCGATCTCCCGAATTGCGCCGGCGGTGCGGCCGCCATAGGCGCGTTCGATGTAGAAGTTGTAGCCGTTGACCTCTTCGGCGGCGATCCAGATGGAGCGGTGGTGCGGGTGGTCAACCGGCGTTTCGTCGGTGACGGCCTGACCTGCCGGGGTGTACACGGGATACAGGTAGTTGCGCGTGTGGCCCTGGTTGAAGGCCGTGATGAAGCGCCCGCCCCAGCGAATCATGCGGCGGGATTGCAGGACGTCGATGGTGAACGCACTCATGGCCAGAGTCCTTCGGGCAAGCAGGATCGAGCGGCCATTATGCGGCGCGGAGCGCTTTGCGACATTCGCTACGGACCGTGTGATGGGAAGAGCTCCGTGTGCCGCGGGGCCGAGGCTCGCCGGTCTTCAGCACACGACGGCTAGGGACAGTTAGGGTAGGCGCCGAAGGATCGCACGGCGTGGAGTGAGCGGGTGCCCCTGAAGATCAATTACGACCTGCACACGCTGCGAGGGGATCTATTCGGCGGCGTGACGGCGGCGGTGGTGGGGCTGCCGGTGGCGCTGGCTTTCGGGGTGGCGTCGGGGCTTGGGGCAGTCGCCGGGCTGTATGGGGCCATCGCGGTCGGGTTTTTCGCGGCGGTATTTGGCGGGACGCGGTCGCAGATATCTGGTCCCACGGGACCGATGGCCGTGGCAATGGCGGTGATCGTCACGACTCACGCGGAGAGCCTGGCGGAGGCGTTCACGATCGCCGTGATGGCGGGACTGATCCAGATTGCGCTGGGGGTGCTGCGGATCGGGCGGTTCGTGGGCTATACGCCGTATTCGGTGATCTCGGGATTCATGTCGGGCGTGGGGATCATCATCATCCTGGTGCAGACGCTGCCGTTCCTGGGTGCGCCGGTGGCCACGGGCGGTCCGTTGGGTGCAGTTCAGGCCTGGCCGGATGCGGTACGCGAGGCGAATTTCGGTGCGCTGGCTATTGCGGCCGTAACCCTTGCGGTGGGAGTGGCCTGGCCGAGCCGCCTGCGGCAGTACCTTCCGCCCACGCTGGCGGCGCTGCTTGCCGGGACGCTGCTGGGCGTGCTGTGGTTGACCGACACGCCTGTCATCGGCGAAGTGCCAACCGGTCTACCGTCGCTCCAGATGCCCGAGCTTGGGCCGGACGTGCTGGTGCGGGCGTTACAGCCGGCGCTGATCATCGCGCTGCTGGGCTCGATCGACAGTCTGCTGACGTCCCTGGTCGCCGACTCGATGACGCGGACGCGCCACAACCCGAACCGGGAACTGGTGGGGCAGGGCATCGGCAATGTGGCGGCCGGGCTGATTGGTGGCCTCCCGGGGGCCGGCGCGACGCTGGGCACGGTGGTAAACCTGCGCGCGGGTGGCCGAACCCCGGTGTCCGGCGCGCTGCGGGCCGCCATTCTGCTGGCGCTGGTGCTGGGCCTGGGTCGCTACGTGGAAGCGATTCCCCACGCGGCGCTGGCGGGGATCTTGATGAAGGTCGGCTGGGACATCATCGACTGGCGCTTCCTGACCCGAATCCACCGGGTGCAGCGGGAACACCTGCTGGTGATGCTGATCACGCTTGGGCTGACGGTTTTCCTAGACCTGATCACGGCGGTGGCAATTGGGCTGATCGCGGCCGGGATGGCGAGCGCTCGGCAGTTCGAGCGTTTGCAGATGGACAGCGTGGTCTCGGTGCCGTTGCTGGACCGGAGATTTTTCGGCGCCAAGAACGACGAGGACACGGTGGACGCGTTCTCGGCGCGGGTGGGCCTGGTGGCGCTGCGGGGAAGCTTTACCGTGGCGTCGGCGAACAAGCTGATCAGCACGATCAGCGTGGACATCCGCGATCACGAAGTGGTGATTCTGGATTTCTCGGACACCGTGTACATGGACGACAGCGCGGCGTTGGTGGTGGAGCAGCTGATCGATACCGCTGACGCCGAGAACACCGAGGTGATCGTGATGGGTCTGGAGGGACGGCCAGCCATTACCTTGCAGGCGCTTAATGCGCTGCAGAAAGTTCCGCCGGACCGGTTTGTGGGTACTGTGGACGAGGCGAGGCCGGTCGCTCGGCGTCTGCTGGCGAAATAGCGAGTCAGCCGACCGAGCAAGACGCGCAGGCTTGGGGAGCCGCCACCTGAATCAGGCGGGGGCGACTTCGGTGAGGCGGCCGGTGGCGCAGTTGTAGATGAAGCCATGGATGCGGTCGCGGTGGGGGAGGAAGGGGCTGGCGCGGAGGCGGGCCATGGAGTCGCGGACGTCCTGTTCGAGGTTGGTGAAGGGTTCGAAGGAGAACGGCGGGCGCAGGCCGGTGTCGGCTTCGATGGTGTCCTTCAGCTCATCGTCGGTGAAAGTCTGCATGCCGCAGTCGGTGTGGTGGATGAGCATGATTTCGCGAGTGCCGAGCAGGCGCTGGGAAATGACGAGGGAGCGTATGGCGTCCTCGGTTACAACGCCGCCGGCGTTGCGGATGACGTGGGCGTCGCCCGGGGCGAGTCCCAGCGCCTGATACACATCCAGGCGGGCATCCATGCAGGCCACGACGGCCAGCCGGCGGGCGGGTTGGGCGTGACCTCCTTCCTCACGGAACCCAGCGGCAAAGCGAGCGTTATTCGCGAGGATGTCGTCGACCGCTGACACCCGAACCTCCGTTAGCCGATGGCCGCTTCCACCGCGCAGAGGCGCGCCAGGTCGGCGGCGCGGTTGGTCCGTTCCCAGGGGACGTCGGCCAGGTCGTCACGGCCGAAGTGGCCGTAGGCGGCGACCTGGTGGTAGAGGGGCCGGCGCAGGCCAAGGTCGCGAATGATGACGCCGGGGCGCAGGTCAAAGACCTCGCGGACGGCGGCTTCGATGTCGCTGTCGGGCACGGTTCCGGTTCCAAAGGTCTCGATGTTGACGGAGACGGGTTCGGCCTTGCCGATGACGTAGGCCAACTGGACCTCGAAACGGCTGGCCAGGCCGGCCGCGACCACGTTCTTGGCGACCCAGCGGGCGGCGTAGTTGGCGGAGCGGTCGACCTTGGTGG